>JACPUP010000050.1 GCA_016192205.1 Candidatus Kerfeldbacteria bacterium | reverse complement strand
GGGCGAGTCGTTCGGCAACGACGACTTGCAGCTCATCGAGGTCTTGGGCCCGCAGATCGGGTCAGCCATTCAAAAGGCGAACCTCTATGAAGAGGTCCGGGCCTTCGGCGAGCGGTTGAAGAAGCGGGTGGAAGAGGCGACGGCCGAGTTGAAGGAGCGGAATGTCTCGCTCCTGACCCTCCAGACCATCACGCGGGACGTGACGCGCACCCTCGACTTCAACAAGGTCGTCCAGAACATCGCCGACTCGGTGGCCAAGCGCCTTGGCTACGTCGGCGCGGTGCTCGTGTTCGTTGACGAGGACGGGAAAACCGTCCGCGCCCGGGCAATCACGAACACCCCGCTGACGAACAAGGCGCTCAAGCTCCTCCCGAAACCGTTCACTGACTACGCGACGAACCTCGAAAACCTCAAGGACAAAAACCTCGCCCACGAGGTTATCCGGACCGGCGAGGCGCGCTTCAGCGAGAACTTCGCCGAAGTCGTCTCGCCGCCGCTGCCCAGTGCCTTGGCTCGCGCCATCCAGAAACTGGTCGGCGTCAAGACCATCGTGGTCATGCCTATCGTCTCCGAGGAGAAAGTCATCGGCGCGATCGAGATCGGTCTCAAGAAACCGCAGGAGGAAATCACCGAACGCGAGCTCGAAACCATGCAGTCCCTGGCCGACCAGCTCGGGGTGGTGTCTCGCAACCTCCAGCTCTTCGAGCAGGTCAAACACGCCAACCTGGAGCTTGAGGACGCCAACCGCCACCTCCAGCTGCTCGACCAGGCCAAGAGCGAGTTCGTCTCGATCGCCAGCCACCAGCTCCGGACCCCGATGACCGGGATCATGGGCTATCTGTCCATGCTCACCGCTGGCGACTTCGGGGCGATGAAAATTGAGCACTCGCGCATCCTGCGGAATCTCCTGTTCGAGAGCCAGCGGATGATCCGGCTCATCAACCTATTCCTGAACGTTTCCAAGATCGAGGCCGGGAAGTTCGACATCAGCCCGCAGCCGATTGACCTGTTGCCCCTCATCGAAAAGCAGATGCACGAGGTCGAAAAGCTCGCGGCAGACAAGCACCTCACGTTGACGTTCGAGAGGCCGAGGAAACCGTCGCCCAAGGTGATGGCCGATCAGGACAAGATTCAAGACGTCATCCTGAACTTGCTCGACAATGCCATCAAGTACACGAACGAAGGCGGTGTCACTGTCCACACCGAGGTCGGACCGGGAGAACTCGTCGTTTCCATCAAGGACACGGGCGTTGGCATCCCGAAAGATCAGGCGCCAGAATTGTTCAACAAGTTCGTGCGCGGGTCAGGCATTGCGCGGATCTACCCGGATGGCTCGGGCTTGGGACTCTTTATTGCCAAGCGGATTATGGAGGGTCACCGCGGTCGGATCTGGGTAGAATCCGAGGGCCAAGGGAAAGGCTCAACCTTCAGCTTCGCTCTCCCACTGGGGTAACTATGGCCACCATTCTCCTCGTCGAAGACGAACCGCTCATCCGCTCGCTCTACCTGACAGTGCTGAAGCAGTGTTCGTATGAGCTGCTGTCCGCAGCTGAAGAACAAGAGGCGCTCGGCATCATCCGCCGGAAACTGCCCGAGCTCATTTTGCTCGACCTTCTGATCCCCAGTTTGAAGACGCCGGACGTGCCGGAGCCATTCCACAATCCGGTCGGCTTCAACATTCTCCGCGAGGTGCAGGTCCTGCGGAAGCGCGCCCGAGCCGGGCATAAACTGCGGGTGGTGGTGCTTTCGAACCTCGATTCCGACGAGCACCGGGCGCGGGCACGCGAGCTCGGCGCCGAAGACTACTGGGTGAAGTCGGCTTTGAACCCTCGTGATTTGCCCGAGCGGTTGCAAGCGCTCCTGGGGTAGATGTGCTATGCTCGTGGCGTATGGCGCGCCAACCGAATATCCACGTTGCGCCGAATCCGCACGGCGGCTGGGAGGTGCGGCGCGAGGGGGCCAGCCGGCCAGTCTCGACGCACCGTACCCAGGCCGCGGCTGATCGTCGGGCCCGAGCGTTGGCGCGACGGGACCGCGTCGAGTTGGTCATCCACGACCGGCACGGCCGCATCCGCAACAAGGACAGTTTTGGGCACGACCCGTTCCCGCCGCGGGATCGGGTGCACTAGCCCTTCAGTTCCTCCACCGATTCGTCACCGACGAGCAGTCGGTACGTACGGTACTGACGAAAAAGGTTACGACCGAGGAGAAACAGGAGCACGCCGGCAGGCAGGAGGCCAGCCGGCCCATTGATGAGGTTTGCGTACATCCTCATTGGACTCCCATTTGGCGGGAGCCACTCGAGGAGCGACCCGTCGTACGGATCGAGCATCCCAATCGCAAAGGAACTGAAGAGTAGTGAAACGATAGCCGTCGCGATGGTCAGGGCTACGGACCAGCCCATCCTTTGTTGAAGGTACGAATGGCTTGCTGGCGTCCACGGTGCCGTTAGGGTCATCACGAGGAAAGCAATGATGAGATGAATGACGAGGAGAATGCCTGTCACGCCAAAACTCAGCGAAAGGGAGCCAACGACAGTATCGATTGGGTGAAGGGAAAAGTAGAAATTGATGAACGTAGAAAGGATGTTGAAGGTTGCACCGGCTCCGATGAGTCGCAGGAGCGTGCCTGAGAAATCATTCATTCGTATGAGCACGTGCGCAGCCGCAGCGGTGAAAACAAATGGCAGGAGAAAAGTAACGCCCCTGGCAAGCTGTAGCCAAAAGTAGGGCACAGTTTGGATGACTGCTTCGTTGAAGTTTCCCGCAGCATCGAAGCCATACCGATCGAAAAGTTTCAAGAGAGCGAGTGGAAGTACGAGCAGGACAAGCGCCAGCATTCCATACAAGCGACCGGCGCTGTAAAGCCAGCCCAGGTGAACGCGGTTATACGCTTGTGCCAAACGTCGCGGGTTTCCGAATTTCTCGAGGAGCGAGACGGTTGTGCCGAGTTCCTTGAGGTGGGTTTGTATTTCTTCAATGATCTCCGTTCGACGTTGTCCGCCGACGCGCAAATGACGCAGGAAAGCGGCGATGTACGTTCGAGCGGTCATCGGGTTGGTATTGCGACGTTGGTCATCATCGACTGGAACGTTTGCCATTCGTCGCGCTTGGCCGCGAGCGCTTTCTTTCCCCGTGCGGTCAGCGAGTAAACACGGCGTCGCATACCGCCGGGCCCTTGCCAAACGCCGCGAATGAGGTTTTTCTGTTCGAGGCGATGGAGCAGCGGATAGATCATCCCCACGCCGAATTTGAACGTTTCCGGAACCTGGCTTTTGATGTGCTCTGACAGCGAATATCCGTGCATCGGCCGTTGGGCCAAGGCGGCCAGGATAATGAGTTCGGAGTGGCCCTTCAGCAATTCGCGGTTCATATATCGTTATGCGATATATTGAGAGTATTCAAGCTTTCCGCTGGTGTCAAGCATCGTTTGTGGATAAGCTCATTTCTGCTACGTTGAAGCGGTGAGTCACATAGCTAACATATCGATCGGGGTCTCCATCATCGTGCCGACGCGCAACCGGCGCGCCGAACTTGCGCACTGTCTGCGGTCACTGACGCGGTTAGCGTACGAACCCTTCGAGGTCATTGTTGTGGACGACGCCTCGTCATACGCTGTCGCCGCGCTCGTGGCCGGGCTGTTTGACCGTCGCGTGCGGGTGATACGGAGCGAGACACGGCTGGGGAAGTCACGCGCGCGCAACCTTGGCGTTCGCCAGGCCGCGCATGGTCTCGTCGCGTTCATTGATGACGATTGCACGGCTGACCGGCTGTGGCTCTCGCGCCTGGGAGAACCCTTCACCGACCCCAACGTTGGTTTCGTCATTGGTGAGACGCAGTACGTGCGTGATGACCATCGTGGGCGGTTTCCCGAGCGCGTCGTGCAAAACCTCTGGGCCCAATGGCCCAGCGCCGGGAATCTTGCGTACCGAAAATCCACCTTTGAAGCGCTGGGTGGATTCAACGAGGATTTTGATCGGTTCAACAATGAGGACACCGAGTTGGGCATGCGGGCGCTGGCGCGCGGGGTTGCCTATGCGCGACAGCCTGACGCTCGGGTGTACCACCAGGCCACCCAGTGGACAGCGCGATCGCTGCTCGCATCAGCCAAGAACGTCGCCGTCTTCGTCCCGCTGGTCGTTCGGTACCCGCGGACCGTCAACGCGTTCGGCCGGCGGGTGTGGTTTGGACGGTTCGTCCAGCCGCTCGACTACCTCCTCATCGCTGTGAGCCCAGTGCTGGTTCCGCTGCTGGCGATTCGCTTCTGGCGTCACGGGCAGCGCAACTGGCTCGTCTTCTTTGCCAAGTGGCCGGCGTGGTTTGTGCTGCGGCGCATCTTTGTGTGGATCGAGGCGGTTCGGCAGCGGCGCTTCATGCTCTAGCCGACCGCTGAAAATCGCGCGGTCAGTGGTCGTGAGTCCGTTCGTGTCCTATGGTATCGTGGATCCGTATGGCACCCCCATACATCATCAAAGCATCTGGTCAGCAAGAGGCGTTTGACGAGGAGAAGGCCCAGCGCTCGTTGTATCGCGCTGGCGCATCGGCCGCGCTCGTCAAAGAAACGGCCGCTGCGATCCGGCGTCGCGTGCGTCCGGGCGTGCGCACCGATGTCATCTATGAGACTGCCCGCCAGCACCTGGCGAGACACCAGCCGGAGATCGCGGCTCGCTACTCATTGAAGCGCGCCATCATGGCGCTCGGTCCGGCCGGCTACGTCTTCGAACAGTTCGTGGCGCGCTTGTTCGAGGCCCAGGGCTATCGAACGCGCGTCGGACAGGTGGTTTTCGGAGCGTGCGTTGGACACGAGGTGGATGTCACGGCCGAGCGTGACGGACAGCGCGTCATGGTCGAGTGCAAGTTTCACAATCGGTCCGGTGCGCGCTCGGATGTGAAGGTCGCGCTCTACACCCAGGCCCGATTCGAGGATTTGCGCAAGGGGAGCAGTGGCTACACCCTGGGCTGGCTCGTGACCAATACGCGGGTGACCTCCGAAGCCGAGCGCTATGCCCAGTGCGTTTCGCTGAACGTCGTCGCCTGGCGCACGCCGTACCAACGGGGGCTGGAACACTGGATTGAATCCCAAGGCCTGTACCCGGTGACGGTTTTGGGATCCGTCAGCCGTCAGGAGCTGAACGTCCTCATGAATGCGGGTGTGCTGTCAGCCGTTGATGTGACTTCGCGGTCGCTGAATGACCTCATCCAATTCGGCCTCCGACGCCGTGCCGCCGAGTCTCTCCTCCTGGAAGTGCAGCGTCTGACCCCGCGGCCCTAGACAGCCCGTACCAGCGCTGTTATCCCGACCGTGTTTTTGCTACACTTCGTGTATGAAACTGCGATCGTTCCGCAGCCTCAACGTGCGCGGAAAACGCGTGTTGGTGCGGGCGGGGTTCAACGTTCCGACGAATGCCCGCGGCCACGTGCAAGACGACTGGCGTCTTGAGCGTGGTCTGCCCACGCTGCAGGCGCTGCTCCAACAGCGGGCCAGCCTGGTCGTGATGACCCATCGCGGTCGTCCCCAGGGCCGGCCGTCGCGAGCGCTCTCGGTTCGCGGGATTGCCACCGCGCTCGGCCGGCGGTTGCGCCGGCCCGTGCGGTTCCTCCCGAGCCTGATGGGACCGGCGGTGGCGCGCGCTGTCGCCCAGCTGAAACCTGGCCAGGTAGCGATGCTCGAGAATCTTCGGTTCGCACCGGAAGAGGAACGGAATGACGCGCACTTTGCGCGGCAACTGGCTGCGCTCGGCGACGTCTACGTTGATGACGCGTTCGAGAACGCGCATCGCCGGCACGCCTCCATGGTTGCCATTACGCGGTACCTGCCGAGCGCGGCTGGCCGACTCTTGGAAGAGGAGGTTGCGACGCTGGAACAGGCGTTGCACAAGCCGAAACGACCGCTCGTGACCATCATCGGCGGTGCGAAAATTTCCACGAAAATCAGGCTGATCACAACGCTCCTCCGCCACGTGGATTACCTGTTGCTCGGTGGCGCGTTGGCCAATGCCGTGCTGCGCGAGAAGGGGATCCAAATCGGTCGCTCTTTCGTCGAGCCGAACCTGGGCCGTATCGTGCGGTCCATCCCAATCGAGAATCCAAAACTCAAAATCCCCATTGATGTCATTGCTGCTGCATCCCCGCGCCGCGGCGCTGCCTCGCACCGTCGGGCTGCGGGCTCGGTCGGCGCACGCGAGTTCATTTACGACATTGGACCTGACACGCTTGAGCTCTACGGTGCCGTCATCCGGAGCGCAGGCACCGTCATCTGGAACGGTCCCATGGGGCTCATCGAACAGCCGACGTACAGCCGCGGCACCCGAGCCATTGCCCGAGCCATTGCCGCAACACGCTGCCACTCCATCCTCGGTGGCGGCGAGACCATCCAAGCTGTTCGCGCGGCGAGGCTCATCAGGCGTTTTTCCTTCGTCTCGACGGGCGGCGGCGCCATGCTCGAGTTCCTCGAGCGACGGACGCTCCCGGCCCTGCGCGCTTTGCAACGCTAACGCTATGCACTCGATTCAACGTCTCACTGCCGAGACCATTCCCGATTCCCGCGGCGTGCCCACCCTTGAAACGAGCGTTGTGCTGTCCGACGGCACCCACGCCAGCGCGTCCGTGCCCTCCGGCACGTCCACCGGGCGATACGAAGCCTTGGAATTACGCGACGGCGATCCCGCGGTCGCAGGGGGGAAGGGCGTCACGCGCGCCATGGCTAACGTGAATGGTGAACTCGCCGCAGCGCTCAAAGGGCAACCAGCCGACCTGCCAACCATTGACGCGCAACTCGTGGCATTGGACGGGACGCCGAACAAACACCGGTTGGGCGCGAACGCTCTCCTGTCCGTGTCGCTGGCGCTCTCGCGCGCGCTGTCGCAGTCGGTTGGCCAGCCGCTCTACGCCTATTTGGCGCACGTGTACGGCCGAAAGCTTCCGACCGGATTGCCTCGTCCGCTGGTCAACGTCTTCGAAGGCGGACGCCACGCCGACACGGCGCTGTCCGTTCAGGAATTCCACATCATCCCCCAGGCCGACTCCACGCGCCAGCAGATGGATGAGGTGCGGCGTGCCTTCGATACGCTCGGGACGGTCCTCCAAGAGCGCGGGTTGCGCGTCCAATCGGGGATGGAGGGGACCTACACCGCTCCCCTCCGGAGCCACGAGGAGGTGTTCGCGGTGATCGAAGAAGCCATCGGCCGAACGCAGATAGCCGCGTCGCTTGGCATTGACGCTGCCGCCTCGGAGTTTTATGGGCCGCACGACAACCTGTACCACCTCTCACCCGAGGGGACGACGCTGAACGCCGAGCAGCTCTGTCGCATCTACCAGTCGTGGATCAGCCGGTTCCCCTTGAAGCTCGTCGAGGACCCGCTGAACCAAGATGATTGGGATGGGTGGGGCATCGCTTCCCATCTGCTGTCGGGCTCGGTGGCGGTCATTGGCGATGATTTTCTCACGACCAACCCGACGCGCATCCGTGAGGCGTTCAGCCGCGAGCTCCGGATTGGCGTCCTGCTCAAGCCAAACCAAATCGGCACGGTCACCGAGACCGTGCAAGCGCGCGAGCTCGCGGACGAGCACCAGGCGTCGACCGTCATGTCCAACCGGTCGGGCGAGACCCTCGACTCCTTCATTGCTGACTTCGCCGTTGCCTTGGGCGTGACGTACTTGAAAGCCGGTGGTCCATATGCGCCCGAGCGCGTGGCCAAGTACGACCGGCTCGTGGCCATTGCCGAGGAGCTCCATGGGTGAGTCCGCACCGATTGTCCTGGTGATTCTGGATGGATTTGGGTGGGCGCCCCGTTCGAAGGGGAATGCCATTGCGAGCGCGCGCACGCCGCATTTCGCCGGACTGCAAACGTCGTTCCCGTCAACGCTCCTGGCCGCCTCGGGCGTGGCCGTTGGTTTACCCGCCAATCAGGTGGGCAATTCCGAAGCCGGGCACCTGAACATCGGCGGTGGCCGGGTGGTGCTGCAGGACGCCGTCCGGATTTCGCGCGCGATCGATGACGGGACGTTCTTCAAGAATCCGGCTTTGAACGAGGCCATCGTTCACGCGGAACAGGCGCGTTCCAAGCTCCACATCATGGGGCTCGTGTCGGCGCACCAAAGCGCGCATGCCAACCCCGACCACCTCCTGGCGCTCCTGACACTCGTGCGCAAACGGAATGTGCCGCGTGTATTCCTCCACCTGTTCACCGACGGCCGCGACGCCAATCCGCGCCACGGGTTGCTCCTCATCCGGCAGATTTCCCGCGGGTTGCCGCCGAACGTGAAAATCGCCAGTATCATCGGTCGGCATTACGCAATGGAGCGGAAGAAGGTCTGGAAGTACACCGAGCGTGCGTACGATTGCTTGACACGAGGAAAAGGGGAGGTCGCGCCCGATGCGGTCAGTGCCGTCCGGGCTGCCTACGACCGCGGGGAAACGGACGAGTTCGTGTTGCCGACGGTGCTGGCGCGGTATGAGAGAACCGGCCGCATCGGTCACCGTGATGCCGTCATCTTCTTTAACCTGCGGTCAGACCGCGCCCGGCAGCTCTCCAAGGCGTTCGTCCAGCCGCAATTCAATGCGAGGAATCCGGGCAGCTTCCGGCGCAAGGTCGTGTTGCGCCAGCTCAAGTTCATCGCCATGACGGATTTTGGTCCTGACCTGGGGCCGGTGTTGACGGCCTTCCCGAGCGAGGACGTCAAGAACTCGTTGCCCGTTGCCTTGACGGGGTTCTCGCAACTCTACGTGGCCGAAACCGAGAAGTACGCGCATATGACGTATTTCTTCAACGGCGGGTATGATCATCCAGTGGCTGGCGAGGAGCGCATTGCCGTGCCATCGCCTGACGTGTCGCACTACGACGTTGCCCCGGCCATGAGCGCGGCGTCGGTGACGCGCGAGGTCGTTCGAGCGATTGACCGCGGTATCGAGTTCGTCAGCGCCAACTACGCGAATGCCGACATGCTCGGCCACACGGGGAATTTCCTGGCCACGGTCCAGGGCATTGAGGTCATTGACCAGCACCTCGGCGTCATCGCCGACCTGGTTCTGGGTCGGCAGGGGACGCTCGTGGTCACCGGCGACCATGGCAATGCCGAACAGATGCTCCAGCCCAACGGTGACGTCAACACCGAGCATACCAACAGCCCGGTTCCATTGGTGATTGCCCAGGGTGCGCTCGTGCGCCGTCCGCACGAACTCCGATCTGGCGGTCGCCTGGGCGACCTCGCACCGACGCTCTTGGAGCTCCTTGGCCACCCGAAGCCGGCCGTCATGACCGGAACCTCACTATGGCGTTGAGGCGACAGCCGGCCGTGCTGCTCGTCTTGGACGGATGGGGCGTGGCGCCGCCCACGCGCGGCAATGCCATCCACATTGCGCAAACGCCGGTCATGGACCATTTGATGACGAGCTACCCGACGGTGACGCTCCGGGCCTCGGGTGAGGCCGTCGGGTTGCCGTGGGGTGAAGTCGGCAACTCCGAAGTCGGTCACTTGAACATCGGTGCTGGCAAAATTATCTTTCAGGATTTGCCCCGCATTACCAAGTCGATTGCCGACGGAACGTTCTTCCAGAACGAAACGTTCCTCCAGGCGATCGCGCACGTCAAGAAAAACCGCAGTCAGCTGCATCTGCTCGGTTTGACGTCGTCGGGGGGCGTCCACAGCTCGATTGACCACCTGTTAGCGCTCATCGAACTCTGCGCTCAGCAACGCGTTGTGAACGTGTTCATCCATGCGATTCTCGATGGTCGCGACACCCCGCACAACAGTGGCGTCAAGTTCCTCTCGCAGCTCCACGATCGCGTCCGCGAACTCAAGACCGGCGCGATTGCGACGGTTGGCGGTCGGTACTTTGCGCTGGACCGCGACAATCACTGGGATCGCATCGCCAAAGCGTACGACGCGATCGTGCACGGGCGGAGTGAGCGGACCGGCACCGATCCGGTGGCGCTCGTTGCGGCAGCGTACCAGGAGCGCATCTACGATGAAGAGCTTCCACCGTCGGTCATCCTGAACGCGCAGGGGACACCCGTCGCAACGGTGGAACCGGGGGACGCCGTCATCTTCTTCAACTTTCGCAATGATCGACCGCGGCAGCTGACCAAAGCATTCGTCCTGCCAGGGTTTGAGAAGTTCGACCGCGGCGCGTACCTCCGCGACTTGCTCTTCGTGACCATGACCGAGTACGAGCAGGACTTGCCGGTCAGCATCGCGTTTCCGCCTGAGCACGTGGGAACGCCCCTGGCGAAGGTCGTGGCCGACGTAGGCGAGCACCAGCTGCACATTGCCGAGACCGAGAAGTACGCCCACGTCACGTATTTCTTGAACGGCGGTCGCGAGGAGCCATTTCCGAATGAAGAACGTGTGCTCATCCCCTCACCGCCGGTTGCCTCGTATGACCAGAAGCCGGAAATGTCCGTGCGCGGGATCACCGAACGGATGATCCGTGAGCTTGGCACCGGTAAGTTTGCGTTCATCGCGGCGAATTTCGCCAATGCCGACATGGTCGGGCACACGGGGAACCTCCCGGCGACCATCAAAGCCGTCGAAGCGGTCGATCGGAGCATCGGTGAGATCGTTGAGGCGGTGAAATCCGTGGGTGGCATCCTGTGCATCACCGCTGACCATGGGAACGCCGAGGAGAAGATTAACGTGCAGACGGGGTTTTTGAGCAAAGAACACAGTGCCAACCCGGTACCATTCATCGTGATGTCCGAGACGCTCGACGCGACCCGTCGCGAGCGGTACCGGAGCCGCACGGCCGACCTCTCGGGCATGACGCCGCTCGGGCTTCTCGCGGATGTCGCCCCGACGTTGCTGGCGCTCGTTGGCCTGCCGAAGCCCCCGGACATGACCGGACAGAATCTCTTCCCGCATCTGTAACCGATGCGTTTCACGAATCGACAATGGCAACTGGCACCGCCCGCGCCACCGGACAGCGCGCGCGAGTTTCCCGAGCTCCATCCGGTGCTCGTCGGCCTGGTGGTCCGTCGCGGGTTGACGACCCAAGCGGCCGTGGACGAATTTCTCCACCCGGACTGGAGTCAGGATGTCCATGATCCATTCCGGTTCCGTGAGATGGAGCGGGTGGTCGAGCGACTCATCGCTGCCGTCGAGCGCAAAGAGCTCATTGTCGTCTACGGCGATTACGATGCCGATGGCGTTTGCGCGTCGGCGACGCTGGCCGAAACGTTCCGGGCGCTCGGTGCCCGTTGGGACGTCTACATCCCGTACCGCCACACCGAAGGATACGGTTTACATCTCAACGCCATTGAAGCAATAGCCAAGCGCGGCGCAAAAGTCATTGTGACCGTCGACTGTGGTTCGTCGAATGTCGTTGAAATTGCTCGTGCCGCCGAGCTCGGCCTCGATCTCATCGTGACCGACCATCACCACGAACCGCCCGAACGACCCCAGCCCTACGCCTTGATCAACCCGTGGTTCACCGGAGAAACCTACCCGTTCCAAGGGCTCTCGGCAGCCGGCGTGGCGTTCAAGGTCGTCCAGGCGCTCCTCCAGAAGACGGCGTATGGCCGGACGTTTGGGCGCGAGCTGCCCGAGGGCTGGGAGAAGTGGCTCCTCGACCTCGTGACGATCTCAACCATTGCCGACATGGTGCCGCTCCTGGGCGAAAACCGGACGCTCGTCAGCTACGGGTTGACCGTCCTACGCAAAACGCGACGGTTGGGTCTCCACGCGCTCATCCGCACGGCGCGCAAGCAGGTTGAACGGCTGACCGCCGAGGACGTTGCGTTTGTCATTGGCCCGCGGATCAACTCGGCCGGCCGCCTCAATCATGCCTCAACCGCCTTCCGGCTGCTCATGAGCACGGAGGAAACCGAAGCGGCGGCATTGAGCGACGACCTCACGAGCACGAATACAGAGCGTCAGAAGCTGACCAAGCTCGTCTACGACGCCTCGCGTCAGCAGATTGGTGAGCAGCCAGCTGGTCCGGTAGTCTTTGCCGGTGATGCGGCCTGGTCGCCGGGCCTCCTCGGTTTGGTGGCGGGGAAGCTCGTCCAGCACTACGGCAAACCGGCGTTCGTCTTTGGATCGCTCAATGGCGAGACGGTCGCCTCGGGCCGCTCGATCGAGTCGCTGAACATCATCGAAACGCTGGCTGAAGTCCGGTCGCTCTTGAGTCGGTACGGCGGCCATGAGCAAGCCTGCGGGTTCACACTCAAATCGCGCGCGGGCCGAACAGCCTTTGAGCGCCAGGTGTCGCGCGTTGTGGCCCGTCGGCTGAAGGGGATTGATGCTCGACCATCGCTCGTCATCGATGCGGTCCTGGCAATTGAAGATGTCACCTGGGAACTCGTCGAACGGTTGGAGGTGCTCGAGCCCTACGGCGTGGGGAATCGGAAACCACGCTTCCTTGCCCGTGGCGTCGTCGTGACGGCCATTGAACGCGTCGGGGGCGACTTGCAGCACCTCAAGCTCGCGGTCACGGGCGGCGACCACATCGTGCGGAAAATGATTGGCTTTACGTTCGGCGAGCATGGCGAGCGGCTGACGGTCGGTGATACAATAGACGTCGTCTACGAGGTTGGCGTCCATGAGTGGAACGGCAACCGTGAAATTGAACTGAAGATGATTGATGCCCGGCATTCGCATGAAGACGAAACACCTGACCCTCTACAGTGACGGCGGCGCCCGCGGCAATCCTGGGCCGGCCGGTGCGGGCGCTGTCCTCAGGGAGGGAGGGAAGACGGTCGCCGCCCTGAAGCGCTCCCTGGGCGAAGCGACGAATAATCAGGCCGAGTATCAAGCCCTGCTCATGGGATTAGAGGAGGCCAAGCGACTCGGCGCGACGCAGGTTGCGTGTTTCCTCGACTCGGAACTCGTGGTGAAGCAGCTCAATCGTCAGTACAAAATGAAGAACCAGGAGCTCGGCGTGTGGTTTGTGAAGGTCCACAATCTCTGCCAGGAGTTTGATCGCGTGACGTTTACCCACGTCCCCCGCGAGGAGAACACGGCTGCGGATCGGCTCGTGAATGAAGCTCTTGACGAGGCAGCAGGTTCATGAGCGCGGTGCTCTCGACTATGGTGCGGGCGGCCCGGCCGGTCGCCCGAAGGAGTGTCGCATGAATCTCATCGCACAAGCCCGCGTTGAAGCCACCCGCGTCCTGCGCGACTGCACGCATCCTCTCGGCATCAAGGCGTCGGCCCGACCGTCCGAGCACTATCAAGTTTGGGCACGTGACAGCATGATTGCTGCACTCGGCGCGCTCTTCGTTGATGACGCCCGACTGCAGACGGCTATCCGTTCAAGCATTGCCGCGCTCGCCACATTCCAGACGCCCCTGGGCCTCATTCCGAACAACGTTTCAGTCGAGACGCGGCGCCCGAATTACACTGCCGGTGCGGACAGCGGCCTCTGGTACGTCATCGGCATTACGGCTGTCGCCGAGCGACACCGCGACCGAGCGTTCCTGCGCCGGCTCTGGCCATCGGTGACGAAAACGCTCGACTGGTACGCCCACCAGGACGTGGACCAGAGCGGGCTTATTCACATGCGCGAGGGCGCGGACTGGGAAGACCAGTTCGCTGTCCGCGATAAAGCTTTGACGCTCAATGTCCTGTACGCGGCTGCGCTGGCGCGAGCCAGCCGGTGGGCGCGCCAACTCGGCCAGGCAGCACGCGCCCGGAGCTATCGGGCGTTAAGTACCGGTGTCAAACGGCAGGTCAACGATTTTCTGTGGTACACACCAGACCAAGACCTCTCCGCCATTATCCAGCGGAGCTACTTCAATCGGTTCGTCTCGGGGAAGGATCGCCTGGGCCGGAAGCTCATCCTGCCCAAAAAGACCATCCTCCGCGCTGCATCGTACTATTTGCCGTACGTGACGTTCAAGGACTTTGGCGAGTGGTTCGATACGCTCGGCAACCTCCTCGCCATCTTGACGGGCGTGGCCTCACCACTCCAGGGGAAGGCCATTCTGGCGTTCATCGAGCGTCGCGGCCTGGCCAAACCATTTCCCATCCGCGCCATTGATCCGCCCATCCATCCGAACCAGAAGGACTGGCGGTATTACTACCGTTTTGGCAACCTCAACTTGCCGCACCAGTACCACAACGGTGGCATCTGGCCGTTCATTGGCGGGTTCTACGTGGCCGCGCTCGTCAAGGCGGGGCGGATGGTGGAGGCGAAGCGCGAGCTGGCGCAGCTGGCCGAGCTCAACCGCCGGGGCAAGACGGTGGAGTGGGAGTTCAACGAATGGTTCCACGGTCAAACAGGCGAGCCGCGCGGGTTCGTCGAACAGGCCTGGTCAGCCGGGATGTTCTTGTACGCCGACGAGGCCGTGCGGTCCGGCGCAGTGCGATTTCTGTCGTAGGTGCATTCCTTGATCCAACCCCGCATTGACAGTGCGGGTATTGTCGGGTATAGTATCGGTTGCCGGAGAAAGCCGGATGATCGCTGTCCGCTCGCTTTGCGGCGTCGCGGGGAGAGGAAAGTCCGAACACCTTGAAAATGGGTAGTCCCTAACGGGGACCGGGAGTAGAAGTGTCAAAGGCGCTCGCGCGAATCTTTGAACTTGAACGAAGCCCAGGGAAAGTCGAACCGCGCTCGGTCGCAGCCTGCCTGTTCGTAAGGACGGGCAGCGCTGGCAACAGAAACATACCGCCTGACGTCCTTCCTTATCGGGACACGGCAAGGGTGAAATCGTGGGGAGTCGGATGACGACTCGTCCGCCAAAGTCCGGCTCAACCCGGACGGAGGTGGATGTAAGAGCCCACGCAGACCGATTGTGAAATCGGACTGGGGCAAACCCTACCCGGTGCAAGACCAAGTAGGTCCCGCTTTCCGGCGGGACGGGTTGGTCGCTAGAACCGGTCAGCAATGGCCGGACCAGAGAGATGATCATCCAGCCTTCGCCGAGGCCTCGGCTGGCAGGCACGTTCAACGAAGAACTTGTCCGCCGGAGCCTTGGCGGAGGTGGACAGAATTCGGCTTACAGGCTTTCTCCGGCAAGCCTCGACCAGAGAGACCCCGCTGCCATGCGGGGTCATGCGTATGAAACGTTCTGAGCTTGCGTTTTCAGCCCTCCTCGTTCCGGTTGATATTCTCATGCTGCTCGCCGCAGCGAGCGTTGCGTACTACCTGCGTTTCACCGCGCTGACCGATATCCGTCCGGTGTTGTACGAACTCCCGTTCGGTGAGTTCGCCCGCATTATCGTGCTCGTGCTCGTCGGCTGGATCGCCATCTTTGCCATGTCAGGGTTGTACGCTTTCCGCGCCACACGGCGGGCGGTTGACGAGATAGCTAAAATTTTCCTGGCCTGCTCAACCGGATTCGTCCTCATCGTCCTGCTGACGTTTTTCAACCGTGACCTGTTCTCCTCGCGGTTCATCATCCTAGCTGGCTGGGTGTTGGCGATGCTCTTCGTCTCGTTCGGCCGCCTGGTGGTGCGGGCCATCCAGCATGCGTTCTTCCGGAAAGGCATCGGTGTCCACCAGATCGTGGTCGTCGGTTCCGATCAGACCACCGAGGACCTCATCGGCTACCTCGCGACCAATAAACTGTTAGGGTTCAAGGTCGTCCAGCGGCTCGATGATGCCTCGGATGCAGCCCTGGCCACGCTCGCGGAGAAACGCGCGCTGCTGCATTTCGACGAGATCGTGATTGCCGACCCGCAGCTCGATCGTGCGCACCGGCAGCGCCTGCTGGATTTTGCCGCGCAACACCATATCATCTTCAAGTACGCGGCGGACATTTTTGACGCGCAAGTCTCGAACATTGACATCAGCGCCATCGGCGGTGTACCTATCTTGGAAATTCGCCGGACGGCCCTTGATGGGTGGGGACGAATCCTCAAGCGTGTGTTTGATGCGGTCTTCGGGACGCTGCTGCTCACCATCCTCTCGCCCGTGTTCGTCGTGACGGCGATCGCGGTAAAGCTCGACTCGGAAGGGTCGGTCTTCCTCTCGCTCCAGCGCATCGGTGAGAAGGGGAAGCCCTTTGTTGTCTACAAGTTCCGGTCGATGGTCAAGAACGCGCAGGCGCTGAAGCAGAATCTCGTTGCGCTGAATGAACGCGGGGACGGACCGCTGTTCAAAATAAAAAATGATCCGCGTGTCACGCGCGTGGGCCGGTTCATCCGTCGCTTCTCCATCGACGAGTTGCCGCAGCTCTGGAACGTCATTCGGGGTCAGATGTCCCTCGTTGGTCCGCGGCCGCATGAACCGGAAGAGGTCGCCAAGTACGAGAAGCATCACTTGAAGCTGTTGGAAATCAAGCCAGGGATTACCGGGATGGCACAAATTTCCGGCCGGTCGGATTTGTCCTTCGAAGAGGAGGTGCGGCTCGACACCTTCTACATTGAGAATTGGTCGCTGCGGATCGACCTCCAGATTCTGTTGCGCACCCCGTTGGTGGTGCTGGCGGCGAAGTCGGCGAGTTAGCATGCGCGTCGCGTTGGTCCACGATCACCTGGCCCAGGACGGGGGCGCCGAGCTCGTCTTGCGCGTGCTCCAGGAACTCTATCCAGACGCGCCCACATTCACGTTGGTCTACGACGAGCGCCATGCCAATCCCGCCTTCCGGGGCAAGGATATTCGGACGTCGTTCCTCCAATCGCTGCCGCTGGGGCGGCGGAAGTACCAGTGGTTCTTGTCGCTCATGCCCATCGCGGTCGAGAGCTACGACGTCATGGACTACGACGTCGTCATCTCGTCCACCGCGTCGTTCGCCAAGGGGGTTATCACGCGGCCGGATACGCTCCACCTCTGCTACTGCCATACTCCGACCCGTTACCTGTGGTCGGACACGCACAGCTACCTGCAGGAATTTCCCACCAACCGCGTGATCAAATCTATCCTGCCACTGTTTCTCAGTCGGATTCGCCAATGGGATCGGCTGGCGGCTGATCGGGTCGATACGTTCGTGGCCAATTCCAAGCCGGTTCAGCGACGGATTGCCAAGTACTACCGCCGTGACAGCACGGTCATCTACCCACCGGTGGACACGAGCCGTTTCGCCATTGCGAGTCACCCGGAGTCGTATTACCTTATGGGCGGTCGGCTGGTACCCTATAAGCGGTTCGATCTGTCCATCCGTGCGTTCAACAAGCTCGGGATCCCGTTGAAAATATTCGGCGTTGGGCCAGAGTACACATTCCTCAAGAATCTGGCCGCGAAAAACGTCGAGTTGCTCGGGAAAGTGAGCGAGGAAGACCGCGCCACGTTGTATGCGCGCGCGGTCGGGTTCATCAATCCGCAGGAAGAGGACTTCGGAATCACGGCCATCGAATCGATGGCCTCGGGACGGCCGGTCATCGCGTACGGTCGTGGTGGCGCGCTCGAGACCGTCATCGAAGGGGTAACCGGAACGTTCTTCCACCAGCCAACCTGGGAGTCATTGGCTGATGCCATCATCCGTTTCCAGCCCGAGCGGTTTTCACCGCCGGCCATTCGCGAGCACGCGTTGCGCTTCGACACGCAGCGCTTCCAAGAGCGTTTCCAATCATTTGTCTCCACCACCTGGGAATCATTTCGAAAGGACCATGACCTATGAGTCTCACTTCCTCCCTCATCCGTCGCCCAACGCCATTCATCATTGTGGTCACGCTGCTGGCGGGCGTGGCCGCACTCGTCGTTGCCTGGAGCCGTCCAGTGCGGTACGAGACATCGATCTCCTTTGCCGTCAATCGCATCAATCAAGGCCCGACCGACCAGTACGAGTACGACGGGTACTACGCCATCCAGGCGGCCGACCTCTTCTCCCAGACGGTGGTGAGCTGGTTTTCCACCCCATCGGTCTTGCGCGAAGTCTACGACAACGCCGGACTCTCGGTTGACGTCTCGTCGCTGAACAGCTTGGTGCGGCGTTTCTCGACGAAGAAGGAAGCAGCCCAGAACATCATTGTGACGTTCGCAGAGTCAACGGAAGAGCGCGCCGCGATATTGGCTGAAGCCGTTACCACCACCATGCAGGAACGCGCAGCCGCACTCAACCAGACCGCCGATGAAACGGCGCTGTTCGAAATCGTTGGGACGAATCCCCTCATCGTGGCGACGCGGCCGAACCTCCTACTCTACACGTTCGCTGGGCTGCTGGCCGGGTTTCTCGTGGCGTTGTCGACCGTATCCGTCCTGGCGTACCTCCGAGCGCTCCCGACCGAGGCGTGACGTTTTGGTATGCACGTTGGGATCGATGCCCGGTTTTTCGGTCCGTCGAGCAGCGGCTTGGGCCGCTACACGGCCGAACTCATCGACAACCTCCTGGCCCTCGATGCCAATGTCCGCCTGACGCTCTTTCTCCGGCCCGAGGGATACCACGTCTATGCCAACCATCCGCAGGTCACACGGGTGCTCTTTCCCTACCGCTGGTACACGCTGACCGAACAGCTGCGTTTCCCACCCGTCCTCCGGCGGGCCCAGGCTGACGTGCTGCACTTCCCGCATTTCAACGTTTCCGTGTTCAGTCCCCAGCCGTTCGTCGTCACCGTCCACGATCTCATCCTCCACGATTTTCCGACAGAACGCGCCTCAACCTTGAGCCGGACCCAGTACTGGTTGAAGCGCAAGGCCTACCATGTCGTCATCCGTCGCGCCATCGAGCGGGCCGCGCGCATCATCACCATTTCCGAGTACTCGAAGCAGAACTTGCTGCGCCATTTTCCGATCTCCCCGCGGCGCGTGGCCGTCACGTATGAGGGCGCGTCTGCCATCGTCCCCCCGGCGAGCGAGCAGGCCGACCAGGCGGTTGTCGCCAAGTACCACCTCCGGCCTGGGTACGTGTTGTACGTGGGCAACGCGTACCCGCACAAGAACTTGGAAATGCTCCTGCGGGCGTGGGTTCGGGTCCGCGCTGCCAATCCGCGCCTCGTGCTGGTCGTTGCCGGCAAGGACGATTATTTCCGCCAACGGCTCCAAGCCTTTGCCGCGTCGCTCGACCTGGAACCCGGCCGCGAGGTGGTCTTCCCCGGGTTCGTCCCCGACGCTGACTTGGGGGCGTTCTACCGAGGAGCCGGGCTGTACGTCTTCCCCTCGCTGTCCGAAGGGTTTGGCCTTCCTGGGCTCGAGGCCATGCGCTGTGGTCTGCCCGTGGCGTCCTCGCGCAGCTCGTGCTTGCCCGAAGTGTTCGGTGATGCGGCCGTCTACTTCGATCCGAAACGACCCGATGACATGGCGCGTGTGATCGTGGAAACGCTGGCGAGTCCGCGCCAGTTGGCAGAACTCCGCGCGCGGGGTTTCGTGCAGGTGAAAAAGTACAGCTGGCGGCGGCTTGCTTCAGAGACGCTCGCCGTGTATCGTTCGGTCGTGGAGGTGACGAATGGAACACGCTAAGGGAGCGGACAACCGGGCGCAACACCATGACGTTCCGCTGACGAACGTCGTTGATTTGCGTCGCCTGGCTGGCGAGCGCAACGCCCGGGCGGCCAGGTCGCGCCGGACGCAACGAGCCTGGCTGTGGTTCCGGCGTCGGTCGGCACCAGCACCACGACCGCGGCAGTCGCCGCTGCCACCACCACCCAAGCGTCCATCCGCCCCGTCGCTGCCGCCGCGTCTGGTCCTCAAACGCATCAGCCCATTCGCGGCGCTGGCAGCACTGTTCCTCGTCCCCGTCCTCGTGTTCGGCGGCATTCGACCGTTGCTCGCGTGGGAGGATGAACTCGTGCGGTCGTCGTCCGCCGCGCTCTCAACGTTTACCGAAGCGGGCGGAGCCTTGCAGGAGTATCGTTTTGCCGACGCGGCTGACAGGTTTGCTCAGGCGGAAGCACAATTTGCCGAAGCCCAGCACGTTTTCGATGGCTCCCAAGGCGCGGTTAAAACGCTCCTCAACGTTTCTCCCTTCACGCGGGGGAAAGTCCAGGATGGACAGCGGTTGCTCACCGCGGGCCACCAGCTCTCGTCGGCCGGTGAAACGTTTGCCCGGACGCTGGTCGCACTGCTCGAAACACCAACCCAACCCGGAGAGCGTTTTCCGATTGCCAAAACCTTTCTCTCGCGCTCGGCGGATGTTGCGGCCAGTCTCCATCTCGTCGCGCAGGCCCTCCTGGAATTGGACGACGTGAATCCGCATCACCTGCCCCGGAAGTATCGGGCCGCCTTCTCGGCCTTGCAGGATAACCTCGCCATGGTCCACGCGCAGCTCGGACGGAGCGCCGTCATGATTCCGCTGCTCGAACACCTGTTCGGCAGCGATCGGCCGCGGGAATTGCTGTTCGTTTTTGAAAACGATACGGAACTTCGGCCCGGCGGAGGTTTCTTGGGCTCCCTGGCGCTCGTGCGCTTTGACCAGGGCGGGTTCAAAATCCTCGACGCGCCTGGTCGCGGGCCCTTTGCCGTGAACGATTACTTTCCGAAACACCTCGTGCCGCCGCAGCCAGTGAGTACCGTGGCCCCGATCTGGACGCTCCACGATGCCAACTGGTTCGCTCACTTTCCCACCTCGGCCGAGAAGGTGACGTGGTTTTATGAGCAAGCAAGGGGATTTGCCATTGACGGGCTCGTTGCACTCACACCGCGAGTGGTTGAGCGGGTGTTGGCCGCAACCGGCCCGTTGCCGATGCCGGCGTACGGCGTCGTCCTGACGGAAGAAAACTTCGTCCGTACGACCCAGGACCAGGTGGAGCTCGCCTATGACATCCACACGAATCAACCGAAGCAGTTCGTCATCGACCTCATCCCCGCTGTCCTCGAGCGCCTTGGGAGCGTCGAGCCGGACGATCTCGTGGCGGTCTTGAGCGCCCTCGAGGAGAGCTTCCGCACGAAAGATCTCATGCTCTGGCTCCGCGACGATGCACAGCGCTCGAGCCTCCATACGCTGGGCTGGACCGGCGCGTTACCCTCGGATGATGGAGATTTCTTGGCCGTGGTCGAAGCCAACCTCGGCGGCGGGAAGACCAGTCGAGCGCTCGAACGTTCTGCGACGCTCGATGTGAAAATCGTCGACGAGACCATGGAGAATACCCTCCAGCTTACCATTCGCCACGCCGGGACGCCTGGTGATCGCTGGACGGGCGTACGGTACCGTGGGTACGTCAAAATCTATTTACCAGCGGGGAGCGTTCTCCTTGAGTCGCGCGGGTTTGACCGCTTACCCTCAACCGCATTGTTCCCACCGCCGGATGATGCGGAACTCGATGCGGATCTGCTTCAAATTGAGAAGCAGCCGGTCCTGGATGAGTTGTCGGGCACGCGGAAGACCGAGGAATTTGGCCGCGTCGCCTTCGGCAACTGGATCGAACTCCAGCCGGGTGAAGTGCAAACCGTTACGTTCCGCTATCGGTCCGGCGCGCGGATTGACCGTCAGTCGAGCGGCGACCAGTACCGGCTGACCATTGCGAAACAGCCGGGGGCCGCACCGTTGCCGTTTGAGGTCCAGGCCTGGTCCGGGCAGGACCTGCGGTTCGCTACGGTTCCGGTGACCAGCCAAGAAAGGGTCGTCTCGTTTTCGTCCGTGGTCGACTCGGACCAGCGCTTTGCGTTACTCTTCAAACGATAGCCACCATTCATTGGCCACGCGTCTGGAACAGCCAACCACGCCAACGGAGGAGACCACTGCGGTCCGGAGTTCGTTGCCCAAAGCGACCGAGCCTGCAGCGAGGCCCGAACGCCCCCGGAAACCGTGACGCCGGTCGCGGGCCAATGGAAGACCGGGCGCTAGCCGTTCAGGGTCTTCGAAGAGGAACGAGACTCCGGCGAGCGGTCCGGAGTCTTTTAGTCGTTCGGCACACAGAGCGCGAGTGCCTCCTCGAACGTCGCCAGGAGGATCAGAGCCATGGCACCCGCGACGCGGGAATCTCCGCGGAAGCGGAACAGGATGAGCCGCTCGTCTGACGAGACAATGCAGTGGCCTCGAATGTACGCTGCGAGTGCGTTTCGTCGAAGGTGCTGGATGCGATCCTCGCTGACACGGCCGAGAATTCGTTGGTTCCGTTCGGCTTGGGGCAATCGAATGATTCCGAGCTCGGCCCCGCGCGCGTCCAGCACCGTCCCATCAGCGCAGGCGGCGATAAGGCGCATTCCGTCAGACGACCAGAGTTCGGTCCGCTGGGCTGGAGCGGTTGGGCTTGGCTGCCTCGATCGGCAGAGCCGGTAGGCGACTGCCGCGAACATTCCGATGACGAGGATCGTCCGATACATCACCATCCTCCTCCCTCCCGATTGGCGGTGATCGAATCAAGCCTACGCTGCTCCTCCTCGCTGTCAAGGACGAATGGTATACTGTGCCCGTGGAGCGACGACTGTTTGAACGCTACATTCGTGAGGCCTTGCTCACGATTCCGGAGTCGATCCGAGAACGGATGAGCAACGTCGTGTTCGTCGTGGAGGACCACGTGCGGCGAGCTGGACCAGGCGTCCGACGGATCCGACGCGGGTCGGTCCTGCTCGGCCTGTATGAAGGTGTGCCATTGACCCAGCGGGGAGTGCATTACTCGGCGGTGCTGCCCGATAAAATTACCATTTTCCAGGGCGTCATTGAGGAGCTGGGCCGCGGCAGTCCAGCGGAGATTCGCGCGATTGTGCACGCGACGGTCCTCCACGAGGTCGGTCACCACCTTGGGATGGGGGAACAGCATGTACGCGCCTGGGAGCGACAACGGCGCGCCCGTTGACGATACCTGCATCTGCGGTAGAGTAGAGTTTAAGGAGCACCTATGCCCACTGGACGGCAGCACACCGAAGCGTTCACGGTGAGCGGTCAGGACCCGGTCGAAAAGGTCAAGGCGTTGGTTCGGGAGGGGAACAGCCGGCGCATCATCATCAAGGAGGACTAACCCTTGTCCAGGGATGGGCGATCGCGTTCACCGTTGAGTCCGTTCGGCGCCCTCATCATTCTGGTGGGGCTGGGCGCGCTCCTCGACGCCATTGGCCTCCTGGCGTTTTGGAATTCGTTCAGCCGGTGGTGGCCGGCACTCATCATCGTCGCCGGACTGTTCAGCTGGTACTTGACGCCGCGCTCGGTGGCCGGGCCGCTGGTGACGATCCTGATTGGCTTTGGCCTGCTCGTGCGCACGCTCGACCTGGTCGGCGGACAGTTCTACGCCGTCCTATGGCCCAGCAGCATCATCCTCATTGGTGCTTGGCTGCTCGTCCGCGCGCCGCACTTTCACGCGGGGGAATTCGCGGGTGGTGCGTTCCGCGCGTTCGTTATTTTTCGCGGGAGCGAGCGGCGGATTTCGGCCGTCGGCTTTCAGGGCGGTAACGTGACCGCCATCCTCGGTGGCGTCAGGCTCGATCTGCGTGGCACCACCTATGCCAACGGGGCCACGCTCAATCTGTTCACTGCCATGGGTGGCATTGAGGTCATCGTCGGGACCGACGTCCGCGTGACCGTCGAAGGAACGGCCATCGGAGGCGGCTGGGAGGACCGGACGCAGCCGCATCCCCAAGCAACGCAGTCTCTCCGCATCCGGGGGACGTCGCTTTTGGGCGAGGTCGAGGTGAAGAGCTGATCCTCACGCGACGTGTTTGACGGTAGGGTGGCCGTCCCTGGGGCGGCCTCCCATGCTGCTCTGCGCCGCACGTTTCCGTCAGACGGCTGGACGACTGCCCTCTGATGTTGTGGTATACTTAATTAAATCATCCATAGCACTATGCTCGTCTTCGCACCGTGGCCACTCTTCACCATCCTCGAATCAGCGTCACAGGCCGAGATCCCCGCTCGAACAGAATCCATGAAAAGGCCGGCTGGAGCCGAGTAGCATGCGGCGCTTTTTCTTCGTTCTCGTCCTGGTGCTCTTCGCCGGCATTACGGGGTTGGTGGTTGTGGTCGTTCGACGGATCGCGTCCGACCGCGAGACGGCGTTGAGCCCTGATTGCCGCCCGCAAACTGTTCATGCAATTTCCGTAACGCCGGAGGCGATCGAAGTGCGCGTGGGCGGGGGACGCTACTACGTTGTCGATGCGGAGACCCGTACGGTCACGCTCCGTGGGGTCGACATTCGTCCGCAACCCGTGAACGACAGTGTCATGGTTGGCACGCTTGGCAACACGGCCAACGAGTATCTGACGCTTGAGGAATGGACGGAATCCAAGGCGATTTTCCATTTACGGCACCAAGATGTCGACGAAGTTTTTGCGAATCGTGAGCAATGGTTCGACTGTCGATTTTTCGTCGACCGCACCTACAGTGGTTAACGTCCGTGCACTCGTAGCACCAGCGGGCCTCCTGGTCGTTGGGGTCGGATGGCACATGGCCGCTCTGGCCATTGCCGAACGCACCGCCGGCGTGTTCCCGCGCGTCCCCGATGTGCTGGTCGACCGGTTGCCGTTGGTTCATTTCGGCGTGTGGGGAGAACTGGCGTTCTTCGCCTTCATCCTCGTCTTCGCCACGGTGTTGCTGCGCCGCCGCTGGCACGAGCTGCCGAAGTTCCTGGCGCTCATCGGCCTGTATTACGCTCTGCGTGGCTCGTTCTTGCTGCTCGTACCGATCGGCGCGCCACTGGGAGCTGCCCTGCCGGTCGATCGCTTCACGCTCTACCCCTATGCTGCGCACGCGTTTTTTCCCGGCGGCCATTTCGGACTGATGGTGCTTTTGACGTTGTGGCTCCCAACGGCTCGTTTCCGCGTGTGGTTTGTCGCGGCGACGTTGGCATTCGGCGTTGGCACGTTGCTCGCCAAGACCCATTACTCGGCTGATCTGCTCGGGGGCGCGCTGCTTGCGTACGCGGTGTACGTGTGGGGCGAGCGGCGCGGGTCGCGTTGGCGGACGCTCGCGAACTCGGTCGGCGAACAGTCTGGCTGACGCGGTGACCCAGTCCATGACCCTCGCCCTCACAGCTCCACCGAGGGGGTTTGCGATTGGTTTTTCGGGCGACCGGCGCCGACAGTTCATTCGTTCCGTGCTCCGCTTGCGTCGTCCTGACGGGCGTTGTCCGTCGGCAGCACGTGGGGGGTCGAGTGCTTGTCGCCATCATCCCCGTTTGCTACTATCCGTCCGTGGGTGACTCCTCACTGCATCAGACGAGACTGCGGAGTGTGACCGCCGGCGCGCTGATCATCGCCGTCGGTTTTGTCTTATCCAAAGTCGTCGGGTTGGTGCGGACGAGCGTGCTGCTGGCTCGGTTTGGGGCCGGCGACGCGACGGACGTGTACCTGGCGGCGTTCAAGGTGCCGGACCTCATCTTCAATATTCTCGTCCTCGGTGCTCTGTCGGCTGCATTCATCCCCGTCTTCCTCCAGTATTGGAACCACGGGGATGAACAACCAGGCGCGTGGCAGCTCGCCAGCGGTCTCATGGTGGTACTCGTTCTGACGATTGGGGGATTGGCCGCCGTCGCGGCAGCGTTCGCGCCGCAGCTGGTGCCGTTGATCGCCCCCGGCTTCGATGCTGCGAAACAGTCGGCGACCGTCGGGCTTACGCGCATCATGTTGCTCGCCACCGTCCTCTTCGCGTTCTCGAACGTGTTGAGCGGCATCCTGACGGCGCTGCGAAGGTTTCTCGCATACTCGCTGGCACCGCTCTTCTACAACGTGGGAATCATCTTCGGCATCGTCGTCCTCGAGCCCGTGTTGGGCATCGCCGGATTGGCCTGGGGCGTCGTGCTCGGGGCGGCGCTCCATTTGCTGATCCAGCTCCCAGCGGTGATTCGGGCTGGATTTCGCTTCCGTCCCCGCGGGCTCTTCGGTCACACGGGCGTGCGGAAGATTCTGAAGCTCATGGCACCACGGACGCTTGGACTGGCCGTGTCGCAGGTGGAACAAACCGTCAGTGTCATCATTGCGTCGACGCTTGCGGTCGGGAGCGTGACGGTGCTGGCCGCCGCCAATGATTTGCAGACATTTTCCATTAATGTCGTGGGAGTGTCTATGGCCATCTCGGTGTTTCCGCTCTTCTCCCAAGCCTTCATTGAGAAGGACACGCGGAAGTTTGCCGAACACTTCTCGCGGAGTGTCCGCCGCATCCTGCTCCTCATCGTTCCCATCTCGGTGCTGCTGCTGTTGCTGCGCGCGCACATCGTCCGGGTCATTTTTGGGTTCGGACAGTTCGATTGGGAGGATACCATCCTCACCGCCCAGGCGCTGGGCATTTTCGCGCTCTCGCTGTTCGCCCAAAGCCTGATTCCGGTGCTGGCGCGGTCGTTCTATGCGCTCCAGGATACGTTCACGCCGGTCAAGGTGAGCGTCGTGAGCGTTGTCGTGAACATCTCGTTGGCGATTGTGTTCAGCCGCCTGTGGGGCGTGCTCGGCATTGCCTTTGCATTTTCCATCGCGAACCTCTTACAGATGAGCTTGCTCTACGCAATCCTGCGCATCCGGGTCGGCGACCTTGATGACGCCTATGTGTTGCGCTCGACCAGCCGAGTGCTCTTTGCCTCGGCTGGCCTGGCGGCCGTGGTGTGGCTCATGTTGCGTGTCCTCGTGGCCGGTGTGGACCAGGCGACGCGCATCGGTCTCTTCCTCCAGGCGGGCGTAGCCGGCATACTCGGGATCATCGTGTACGTAGGCCTCATCCTCTTGTTTGCCCCAGACGAAGCGACCATGGTGCGGAACTGGTTGAAGCGGCTGCTGCGGCCGGAACGCCGCCGGGTCGAAGGGTCATGACCGAGGTTGCGTTTATCCGCAATTTCTCCATTGTCGCGCACATCGACCATGGGAAGTCGACGCTCGCCGACCGTTTCCTGGAGCTGGCCGGTGCGGTTTCCAAACGTGAGTTCAAAGAACAGTTCCTCGATTCCATGGACCTGGAGCGGGAACGGGGGATTACCATCAAGCTCCATCCACTCCGGCTCCAGTACGGTGGGTACACCTTGCACCTCATCGATACGCCGGGTCACGTGGATTTTACTGACGAGGTCTCGCGGTCGCTGGCTGCCGTGGAAGGGGTCATTTTGCTCGTCGATGCCACCCAAGGCATCCAGGCCCAGACCATGGCCCACTACCGGCGCGTGCAGTCGCTCGGGCTGGCGATTGTACCGGTCGTGAACAAGGTCGATTTGCCAAATGCGAACACCGATGCGGTTGCCCTCTCATTCGCAGCCCTCATTGGCGTTGAACCCGACGTGGTGCTGCGGTGTTCGGCCAAGACCGGACTGGGCGTGCGCGAGGTGTTGGAAGCAGTCGTGGCGAAGATACCCCCACCTTCCGTGAACGTCGAAGCGCCGTTGCGCGCGCGGGTGATTGATTCGCTCTATGACGACTACCTGGGCGTGGTTGCGTACGTGCGGGTGGTCGACGGCCACGTCCGAAAGGGCAGCCCACTCGTGTTCCTCGGCAGCCAGGCGACGAGTACAGCGATCGACGTGGGGACCTTTGCGCCCCAGCGGGTACCACAGCCGACGTTGGGGAGCGGCGACATTGGGTATGTCGTGACTGGACTCAAAGATCTCGCAGCTGTTCGCGTGGGCGACACGGTTGCGGAAACGCCGGGAGCAGCGCCCCTGAGCGCATTTGCCGTGTCCGAACCCGTTGTGTTCGCCGGCATCTTCCCGGGCTCGGGTGAGGATTTTCCGCAGCTCCGGAGCGCACTCGAAAAGCTCAAACTCAACGATGCCGCGCTCTCCTTCCAGCCGGAACACACGCGCGCACTGGGCCAGGGATTCCGGGCTGGCTTCCTGGGGTTGCTGCACCTGGACGTGGTCCGCGAACGCCTGGAGCGGGAGTTCGGCCTCGAACCCATCTTCTCCTTCCCCTCGGTTGCCTATCGGGTGACGGTTCGGGCCAAAGGCGGGGAACGCCAGCTCGTCGTCCATTCACCGAGCGAGTTTCCGAGCGGTGACACGCTCGTCGCCGTGGAAGAGCCGTGGGCGTCGGTCGAACTCCTCACGCCGCCGTCAGCCTTGAGTCAGCTGCTGCAGATTCTTCGCGACGCGCGCGGCCTGGTGGAATCCACGGAAAACTTCGCGGACGACCAGCTCCTCATCACGGCGGCCGTGCCGCTCGCGTCGATTCTCGTGGATTTCTATGATAGGATAAAGAGCGCCTCAGCTGGGTACGCGAGTCTGGAGGTGACTCTGGGCGGGTACCGGCCGGCCGACGTCGCCAAGCTTGACATCCTGCTCAACGGCGATGCGGCAGAGTCGCTGGCGGTTATTGTTCCGCGGGCTGAAGCCCAGCGTCGCGGCCGCACGTTGGTTGAACGCTTGAGCACGGTCCTCCCGCGGGAGCAGTTCGAAATCCGCATCCAAGCCGCGGTCGGGAGCGATATCCTGGCTTCGGCCCGCGTGGCGCCGCTCCGCAAGGACGTTACGGCCAAGCTCTACGGCGGCGACGTGACCCGCAAAATGAAGCTGTTGAAGAAACAGAAGGCAGGCAAGAAGCGCTTGCGGCAACGCGGGTCCGTCCAATTGTCCGCCGAGGTGGTGACCTCGCTGCTCAAACCCGACCAGGGCTAGCCGAAGCTCCCAAAGTAGGGGATGAGGGTGAACAGGATCATGCTCCCGATCATGAGAATCGAGAGAACGATCCAGACAATCCGTATCGTGCGACGCTGCATATGTTCGAACAGAAGCTTACCAAAAATCTGCGCGAGGGAGAAGCGCTCGTGGCCGTGATCCGGCGCGCGCCCATCGTTGAACTCGGCCGGGCCGCCCTGGCGGTCGGGTTGTTCCTCGTGCCGTTCTTCCTCCTCATCCCGTTGTTCCGGTTCGGCGCCTGGGGCGTGGCCATCTTCATCGGGGCAATCGTCAGCGGCGTCGTCTACGGCTTCCGCACCTGGTTCGTGTGGTCGGTCAACGCCTTCGTGTTGACGAATGAGCGAATTATTGATGTTGACCAACACGGTTTCTTCACGACCGAAGTCTCGTCCGCGGCCTACGGGAAAATCCAGGACGTGAGTTTTTCCATTCGCGGACTCTGGCCGACCGTGTTCAAGATCGGCCGGCTGGAAATCCAGACCGCCGGCAGCGACCTTAGGCTCGAGCTGACGGGGGTGAGAGAACCCCAGCGCGTGCAGGAGCGGATTCTCCAGGTGATGCGCGATCACGCCGACCCGTCTGGTGATGATGCGGCGGGGCGCATCCTGGCCGCCCTCAAGCGCATTGAATCGCAGCCGCACCGGAAACGGAGTTGAACCGAACGAGCGGGTCGAGTATACTCACTGCGCTATGCGCTTCCCGTCCGGCTGGCAGGACCGTTTGCGCGGCGAGTGGGTTTTGCTCGTCGGCGTGCTCCTCATTGTCGTCTTCAGCATTGGGGTGAGCCGGGAACTCCTCCGCCGGCGGGCCGTTGCCGATGACATTGCTGCGTTGCGGGCCGAGGTGGCGTCGCTGACCAGTCGACGCGACGAACTCCAGCGCTTGATTGCTGAATTTCAAACAGCCACCGCCCAGGAGCGCGAAGCGCGGACCCGGCTCAATTTGGCCCATCCGGGCGAGCGAGCGCTGCTCATCCAACAGCCAACCGTCAACGCAATCACGGCGAGCGAAGACGATGCCGCGGCGGTCACCTCCACCGCCAACGGTTCGAACCCACTTCCCCAACGGTGGTGGCAATACTTCTTTGGGACGTAAAACGCTATGACGACACACCAGACCACGACACTCCACGCATCTGCTTCGCCCGCTGAAACGCCAACGCCCACGCCGGCTCGACAGCGGTCGCCTAGTCCTCGCGCCGGACTGTGGTGGCTCGCTGGCAGCGTCGTCCTCGCGTTCTTGATTGCCGAAATCGCGAGTTTCTACTGGTGGAAAGGTGCGCCGGCGTTGGTCGCCAGCGTTGGCGATGCGTTGCGGCTGCCCGTGGCGAAAGTCGACAGTCGGTTCATTAGCGGGCAGGCCTTGCGGCGCGACGAAGCAACGTTGCGCGTCTTCATCGCCTACCAGCGCAGCCAAGCACCCGAGCTCTTCTCCGAGGAACTCTCCGACGCGCAAGTCCGACAGGTCGTACTCGATCGGTTGGTCCACAACGCCATCCTGGAGGAGCTGGCCGCGCGGCGAACAATCACCGCCGAGCGCCAGGCCATCAGCGACGCGTTCGACCGTGTCGTCGAGGGAGTGGATCTCAATCAGGTAACCCAGCAGCTCGAGGAACAGTTCGGCCTGACGATTGACCAGTACCAGCAGCTCGTGGTGCGTTACTCGGTCCTCCGCGACCGACTGGAGCGCGACATTGCGTTCGATGATGACATCAATCCTGATCTGACGGCTAAAGCGAACGATGTCGTGCGGCGCGTGGAGGAGAGTACGGAAGCGTTCGATACCTTGGCGGCCGAGTTGAGCGATGATGCCTCGACGCGACTCCAGGGCGGCGACCTCGGCTACGTCCGCGAGGGCGACGTCGATCAGGCATTATTCGATGCGGCCAAAGTGCTTGGACCGGGCGAGCGGTCCGGTCTTGTCCGCACGAGCCAAGGCTACCACATCGTTGAACTCATGGAGAGCGTTCCGCCTGACGCGGACGGTTCTGTCGTCCTGCACCCGCGCCACATTCTGATTCGCGCGAAATCCATCGACACCTGGATTGCGGAACAGTTGGCAACGGCACGCGTCAGCATCTACCACCCGGCCTTGGCCTGGGATCCGGAAAGTAGCCGCGTGGTTGTGCGCGGGCAAGGATCGTAGGATGACGTGGGTGAGGCGGGCCAAAGCCACCGGTCGGATCCGCCGCCCTGCGGGCGGTCACCCGAAGGGTGAAACCGACCGGAGGAGACGAAAGCCTGGAGCCGAAGGTGGGATTCGAACCCACGACCTTTGCTTTACGAAAGCACTGCTCTACCAGCTGAGCTACTTCGGCAGGGAGCGTAGGCTCGTGTACCACTGGCAGGAGGGAGCGTAGGGGAGATTCCCGATGGCGTCAACTCTCGAGTCCCCAGCCCCACTCCAGCACCACGGCGACGATACCGGCATTCTCTTGGTGCATGGTTTTTCCGGTTCACCCGCCAGTTTTGCGCCACTCATTCCACGATTGATAGCCCAAGGCTGGACCGTCCACACCATCTGGTTGGCGGGTCACGGGACGAGCGAAGAGGATCTGGCAACGAAAACCTCATCTGACTGGGTGCTCTCGCTCCGGGCGGGTATTGATCGGCTGCGGCGACAGACGCAGCGCATCATTGTTATCGGCGATTCCTTTGGCGGAAACCTCGCCTTGTACGCGGCGCTCATGGGCCCGCCCATTGCCGGGGTGGTCACGCTCGGCACGCCCGTGAGTGCCCGCCACGATTTGATGAACCGCGCGCTGTTGCCCATCCTCACGCGGATTCAACCGTACCATCGCAAATCATGGGTCAAGGATCCGGCAGCCCAGCGCGCCGCTGGTTCGTACCTTCGCATCCCGTTGCGGGCGTATGCTGAAGTCATCCGCTTCATCGACCGGCACACCAAGCGCGAGCTGGAGGGCGTGCGCGTGCCGCTTTTCGTCGTCCAAGCGAAGAAGGATTATGAAGTGCACCCCAGCTCCGCCTACTTCCTCTCCGAGCACGCCGGCAGCACCCACAAAGCGCTCCTCTGGGTTGACGAGCGAATCCACCATGTGCTTCTCTCCAAAGAGGCAGACCGAATCATAGACCGTATTATTGGCTTTGTTCAGGCAATCGCGAAACAGGCATGAGCACAACGAAAAGCGTCCCTCGACCAGGGCCAGCGATGATCAACACGAATGACTCGCTCCGCCTACCGGACGAGCGGGTTCGGTTGTATGGATTGCGCCGATGGAGCGGGATACGGGAATCGAACCCGCCTCTCTGGCTTGGGAAGCCAGTGTACTACCACTGTACGAATCCCGCGCGGCGACCGCCCGGGTTGCGCCTGTTCGTCGTGGCCGTCGCAGTCGTTGCGGCGTTCAGTGTACTGACCGAACCGGCGCATGGTCAAGCGGATGCGCGCCAGGAGGTGTACTTGGGCCCGGAGGCCGTCGCCCAGGGATTTACTTTGAACGCCGAGAGCCGGGACTTTGCGTTCGGCATTTTCCCTGGCGTCTTCACCCGGCCGCTCACGCTCGTCATCCAGCCTGGCCGCATTGATAGCGTTCCCTTACCCGACGGGCTCATGGCCGTGTCTGACTTTTGGGTGTTTGATATCCAGCAGGCGGAGCGTGAAGCCATTACCAAGCCGATCTACCTGCGCATCGCGTACAATTCGCAGACGAACAAAAAGCGGGCCGTGTACATCGGGACTGGCGCGGGATGGAAAAAGCTTCCGTCGTGGGACAGCCCGGACAGCCAACGCATCCGCGCCAAGCTCTTCTCGCCCTCCGGTCAGGTCGTCGTAGCCGAGGATGACCGTTCGCAAGAAGGGTTGGCGAGTTGGTACCGGTCGAGCGCGTACCCCTACGGTGCTGCCAACAACGAATTTCCTCTCGGCAGCCATCTGCGCGTCACGAACCTCGAGACCGGCGCGACGGTCAACGTTGAGGTGGTTTCGCGCGGCCCCTACGTGAATAGCCGAGTCATTGATCTGTCTCTGACCGCGTTCACGAAAGTTGCGTCGCCGAGCGCTGGGCTGGCCCGGGTGCGGGTGGAGCCGTTAGCGAAGGATGCGGAACTCGGAACCGTTGACGCAATACCGCCGGCCGTTAGTGCCAGAACTGCGCTCGTCTACAATCCGGAAACCGACGCCGTGGTCTGGGAGAAAAAGGGCGGGGTGGAGCGCTCCATCGCCAGCCTGACTAAACTCATGACCGCCTTGGTCTTCTTGGAGCACCGGCCGAGCTTCCAGACGGTCGTGACGATGCAAACCGAGGATACCCCGCAGCCTGATCCCGGCGTCCGCCTCGCTGTGAGCCCAGGCGAGCGGGTCACCGTCCGGGATCTCTTGTATGCGACGCTGACCGGCTCGGCAAACAACGCCGCCCTGGCCCTGGCGCGGTCAACTGGGCTCACCCGTGACCAATTCGTTGCCACGATGAACGAGAAAGCCGCCGGACTGGGCCTGGTGAATACGCGGTTCGTTGACCCGACCGGTCTGGATGTCGGCAACGTCTCGACCGCTCGCGACCTGGCCAAGCTGGTCGATGTCGCCATGGACGAGCGTATCATCCGCAATGCGACGACGCGACGGGCCGTGTCCTACACGAAGCTCGACACTCGCGAGGTGCGAACCATCAAGAACCCCTTGTACCTCTACAACCGGGTACTCGACGACGAGCCGATCTACGGCGCCAAGACCGGTTTTCTCAACGAGGCTGGCCGGTGCGTAGCACTCGAGGCGGTTGGTGACGGCGGCAAGACGTTCATCGTCATTGTCTTGTTCAGCCCGTCGAACACCACGCGCTCGCAAGACGCGCAGACGCTCATCCAGTGGGGCAGGCACCTGTTTTAAGCGCATGGTCGCGCAACCGCTCATTGCACTCTCACACGCCAGCCGTCATTTTCACCTTGGTGGCATAACGGTGCAGGCACTCGAAGACGTGAGTGTGAGCATCAAGCCGGGCGAGTTCATCGCCGTGACCGGGCCATC
>JACPUP010000049.1 GCA_016192205.1 Candidatus Kerfeldbacteria bacterium | reverse complement strand
ACCCTGAACGAACCCGTGCCGATGCACTTGCGCAACGCACCGACGAAGCTCATGAAAGAACTTGGGTATGGGAAAAAGAAAACGCACGGACAGGGGAATGAAAACCTGCCGTCCGCGCTCGCAACGAGGAAGTATTTAGTATGAGAGAGGGGCCACCGGCGAACCGATGACCCCCGACTCGTTCAGCCCCTGGTTACGGTGTCTGGGAGAGATGGTTCAACATTCCCCAAACCTTATACCCTAATCCCTAGTCCCTCATCCCTAATCCCTTGCCATCCAAAAGACCCGCTCCTTCAAGCGGGCCTTTCGTATGGTATGGGGGTCGTTAGCCGAGGATCGAGTCCTTGGCCGCCTTGGCGACTCGGAACTTCACGACCGTCTTGGCCGGAATCTGGATGGTCGCGCCGGTGGCCGGGTTGCGGCCCTGGCGAGCAGCGCGGTTCTTCTTCACGAGCTTGCCGAGGCCGGGCAGGGTGATCTCCCCCTTCTTCGCCTCTTCGTAGGCGGTGTTGACGATCATCTCCCAAATTTCGATCATTTGCTTCTTCGGGAGGTTCGCCTTTTCGGCGAAGTGGGCCATGAGTTGGGACTTGGACATTCCTGCTGCCATGTGTGGATAACGTTAATGAAGAATACGCTTTCCTGTCGATCATGATAGCAAACCCGAGGAAAAACGACAATTCACCGGCGAACCACCTGATTTTTCCTCTTTTTTTAGCCAAAAAAACGCCGGTCCCGCAAAGGGAGGACACGGCGTGGGTTCTCGCAAATCTCCAGCAAGGGGGGCGAGTCTGGAGAGGTGCGAGCGGCGCAAGGCGAGATCCTTGAGCCGTCCCTCCTTGAGGTGACCATACGCCGAAGGTTCCTTGAGTTCAAGTAGGCGCTCGCGTATCCTGCACCTATGAAGAAGCGCACGGTGTTTCGGGGGAGGTTTGTTACGGTGAAGCAGTGGCGGCAGCCGTTGCCCGACGGAAAAAACGTTGTGTTTGAGCAAGCAATCCGACCGGACTCGGTCATCGTCCTGCCCGTTGATGCGCGCGAGCGTCTCGTGGCGATCCGCGAACGACGCTGGGGCTCCCGCCAGTGGATCTGGAATCTGCCGTCCGGGAAGGTCGAAGGTGCGTCAGCGCTGGCTGCGGCGAGACGCGAGTTGGCCGAGGAAGCCCGGCTGGCCGCGCGATACTGGCGGCGCGTTGGCGAAGAACACCATACGTCCGGGACTGTCGTCTGGCACTTGTTCGTGTACGTCGCCCGCGGGCTGACGGTCGTGGAGCGGCCGCGAGACGTTGGAGAAGCCACCCGGCCGGTGGTCTTGCCGCTGCGCACAGCTTTTCAGATGGCGATGGCGGGGAAGTTTCCCTACGGAGCCATCGCCTACTCCATCATTCGGCTATGGAACGAGCGGCGGACGTGGCTCCGGTAGCGCCGCGTTCGCGCCGGCGGTTTGGCGGAGCCGAGTGGTTTCTCGCCATCGGGCTGGTCGTGGTGGTTGGCACCGCACTCCTGTTGGCGTTTCAGCCGGGTTTCATCGCGCGCGTCAACGGGCAATTGCTGTCGTGGCAGGAACTGGCAGTGACCTACGGCTACCTCGGCGTGTTCCTCGCGATGTTCGTCGGCAATCTGACGATTATGATTGTGTTTCCCGCGACGGTCGTCCCGTTTCTCGTGGCCGCAGCCGGCGCCGACGCGTTCTGGGTGGGTGTTGCGTCGGGCGTCGGTGCCGACCTGGGTGAATTCTCGGGGTACGTCCTCGGGTATCTCGGTTCTGGCCTGGTGGCGAATCGGTACCCGGACTCGTACGCAATGTTGCGGCGCATCATTGCCAAGCGCGCGTGGGCGGTGTGGGTCCTGCTGTTCCTCTTCTCGCTGTTTCCGCTGCCTGATGACGTGTTGTTCATCCCCTTGGGCATTGCTCGGTACGGGTGGTGGAAGGTGATGATTCCGTCGCTGCTGGGCAAGACCATGGCCGGGTGGGCGATCGCGTACGGCGGCGCCGTCAGCGCGGATGTGCTGGCCCAGCGAACGCTGTCGAGCGGAACCGTCTTCATCCAGCTTGGGGTTTTAGCCTTTCTTATCGTTTTTACCTACGCGCTCATGCGTATCCCGTGGAATGTTGTCATCAAACGGTTCGATCGGTAGCGGAGCGGAAAGGTGAGAATCATGAATGGAGAATCGTGAATCATGGATGCGTGAACGACGTTCCGTTATTCGCGATTCATGATTCGCGATTCCTCTGCGACTGGCGGATGGGGTTCACGCCGGGCTTCGCACTTGCCCCCGAGCCCGTCCCGTCGTAGGATACCACCACATGGCACGAGCACTGCATCTCCACCATCACCATCCACGTGCCGTTGAGGTCGTCGTTTCCCTTTGGCTCTCGCTCCTCCTGTGGTCAGCGTTGTTCTGGGCGGGTGGACTCCTGGCGCTGTTCGCCGATCTCCAGCTTGGCGTCGCCGCGTTCGCCCCGCTCTGGCTCCAGGTCATTGGCTTGGTGCTGTCGGTTCTGGGCCTCGTGCTCGTTGCGCTCAGCGCGCATTGGTTGCTCCGTTTGGGTGGGAGCCAGGCGAGCTCGTGGTTCGGTCATTCCGACACCCTCGTGCAGGAAGGGGTCTACGGTTTGGTCCGTCATCCCATGTACCTCGGGTTCATCGCCCTGGCATACGGGTATGGTCTGTTGCTCAATTCCGTGACGTTCACCGTTGCCGTGGCTACGCTCGTGGCATTGGCGCTTTCTTGGAAAGCCCATCGCGAAGACCGCCAGCTCGTTGAGCGTCACGGGAAGCGTTTCCATGCCTACCGGGAGCGGACCCGTGGATTTCTCCCGGTGCGTCGGAGGTCACCATGAACCTCGCGCGCTGGGAGGAACTGAAAGGGAACATCCTTGATCAGTTCAAGGATGTTGACCAGAGTACGGCGCCGTTGGAACCGGGTCCGGGTGAGGTCGAAACGCTGGAGTTCTCAGCGCCGACCGGTCGCATGAAGCTTGAGCTGACGACCAAGCCGCGCATGCTGGAGGAGCGTGGCCGCACCTCGCGCCGCATCGGTTCGGACGTACGGATTGAAAAAGTGTACTCGGACACCGAGCAGGTCACCATCTTCAAAGCGTACCGCGCCGCTCCGGACGGGACCTGGACAGAAATAGCTCCGGACACTATACCCTAGCGTATGAAAGTGGCGAAGATCATGCGGAAACGGGTCGCGACCATACCCCTTGGCACCACCATCCGAGACGCAGCGAGGTTGCTGGTCGAGAAAGGGGTCACCGGTGCGCCGGTCGTGGATGAGCGCAAACGGGTGATCGGGATCGTCTCCGAGAAGGACCTGTTCCGCGCGCTCTACCCGTCCGAGGAGGAATTCATGGAGTCGCCGGAGATCTGGGCGGACGACCAGGCTATCGCCGACCACTTCCACGAGGCCGCGGACCGATTGGTGGAAGAGGTCATGATGAAGGACGTCATCGCCGTCACGCCCGACACGAGCGTGACGCGCGTGGGCGCCATCATGCTCGCGCGGAACATCCATCGCCTGCCGGTGATGGAGGGAGGGAAGCTCAAGGGGATTGTGTCGCGGCGGGATGTGTATCACTTCGCGTTCAAGCGCGAGCTGAAGATCTAGCCGACGCAGAACGGGCGAGCTGTCGGTGTAGCAAGCGAAGAATGTGCGATCTGTCGGCGTTGCCTCAAATCCGGCGAAGCCGGACATGGGCATCGCCGACCTTCGGCTCGGTCTTCGCTGCGCTCCTCGCTCGACGTATATCAGATACGCCTCGCTCAGTGCTCGCTGCAGACCTTCGCAGCTCATCCCATTCTTCGCTTGCTATCTCGCAGAAGACATATGCCTGAACTTCCAGAGGTTGAGGTCATCCGGCAGGAACTGGCGCCGCTGCTCGCGGGCCGGCGGTTTACTGCCGTCGACGCGCGACTGAAAAAAATGGTTCTCACGCCGCTGGGGCGGTTCCGTCGAGCCGTGGTCGGATCGCGCATCACCGCAGTCCGTCGACGGGCGAAGCTGCTCCTGCTTGATCTCTCGAGTGGCTGGACTGTGGCCGTGCACCTCAAAATGACCGGCCAGCTCGTGTGGGTGCCGGAGCGCGGGACGCTCCGCGGCGGCGGACACCCGTTCCACGGCGCGCTCGACGGCCTTCCGAATCGGTACTCGCATATCGTGTTCACCGTTACCGGCGGCCAGCTCATCTTCAACGACCTCCGGCAGTTCGGTTTCCTCAAGCTTGTCCGCTCCGACGCGCTCGAGCGTTGGTTTGCGGAGCAGAAGATCGGACCCGAGCCACTCGAGCGGTTTCCGTTCGCCACGTTCAACGAGCGTTTGAAACGCCGGCCGCGGTCGCGGGTCAAGCCGACGCTTTTGGACCAGCGCTTTGTCGCCGGCCTCGGGAATATCTACGCTGATGAAGCGCTGTTTGAGGCGCGGGTGAGGCCGACGCGCCTCGTGCGAACGCTCACCGTCTCTGAACGGCGGGCGCTCTGGCAAGCGATTCCGGCCGTGCTCCGTCGCTCGCTCCGTCATCGCGGTACCACCTTCCGGCACTTCCGGCGGCCCGATGGGCAGCCCGGGGCGATGCTCCGCCTCCTCCGCGTCTATGGTCGTGAGGGCCAGCCGTGTCGCCGGTGCGGGACCCCCATTCAAAAAACCCGTCTGGCCCAGCGCGGGACGCACGCTTGTCCGAACTGCCAGCGGTGAAAGGATCGAATGTCGAATCACGAATATCGAATCAGGGGGGACTATTGCTTCACACTTCCGCGATTCCTGATTCGTGATTCTCCCGAATCCCTATGGTATGATGATGTAGAAGAGGGTCGAGAGCACAAATCCGATCACTGCGCCGACCAACGCCTGCGCCGGGGTGTGACCGAGTCGTTCCTCAAGCCCCTTCGGGATCGAGGCCTCGGCGCGCTCCGGGTGCTCCTTCAGCAGCAGGTTCAGGGCGTGCCCGTACCGGGACAGGTACTGCCGGAAGCTCACGGCATCGCGGATGACGACGATTGCCAGGGCGGTTGCAACGGCGAACGCTGCCGACGCGATTCCGGCAGCGTATCCGACAACGGTCATGAGCGCGATGACGAACGCCGTGTGGCCGGACGGCATGCCGCCGTACTGAATGAGCGTGCCCCAATCGAGCGTTCGGCGCTGGGTCGATGACGTGAGGAACTTGATGAGCTGCGTTATGAGCGCAACCATGACGGGGATAAGTATCAGTTTGAGATCCAAGCCCATAGTCGTATGTCTATTGTAGCGGCATTTGCCCTCGGTGTCATTCAGGGGATTACCGAATTCCTCCCGATTTCGTCGACCGGGCACCTCATCCTGGCGCGGTTGCTCATTCCGCTCGAGGCGGTCGAGCCGCTCCTCTTCGACGCGATGGTACACGTTGGGACGCTCATCGCTGTCCTCACTGCCCTTCGACCCGAGGTCATTCGGGTCCTGCGTGGCTTGGTGGACTGGGTGTTTCGACACCAGAACCCGGACAGCCGGCTGGCCGGCGTCATTCTCCTAGGCACGGTCCCGGCGGCCGTGGCGGGCTACGTCCTCGAGGACATCATCGAGCGGTCGCTCCGCTCCGAGTGGGTCGTGGTCATTGCGTTGGCAGTCGTCGCGCTCATCTTCCTGCTCGTGGAAGAGCGGCGTGAACAAGCCTACCGGCAGGCAGGCCGTGCCCGCGAGGTGACCGAGGTTTCCTGGTCGCGTGGGTTCCTCATGGGTCTGGCCCAAGCGATCGCGCTCATTCCCGGCGTTTCTCGTTCGGGGATCACCATCGCTGCCGGCATGCTCTTAGACCTCACACGCGAAGCCGCTGCCCGGTTCGCGTTCCTTCTCTCCATCCCCATCATCCTCGGTGCCGGTGTGCGCCAGCTGACCCGGCTCGGCGCAGTCACCATCACGCCCGAAGGTTGGGGGGTCATCATCGCCGGCGTCATCGGCGCTGCGGTTGCGGGCTTCTTGGCGATCCGGCTGCTGCTGCGGTTCCTGGCGACGGGCACGTTACGGCCGTTCGCGTACTACCGCCTGGCCATTGCCCTCGTTATCGCGCTCGTGTTGTTCATCGTCGAACGATAACGACGACAATGATGAGGACCATGACCGTGCTAGCCCCTGCGAGCAGGGCGCGGACGGTTGTCGATGGTGAACGTTCGGGTGCGGGAGTTGACCCAGGAGCAGCACCGGCGAAGACCGCGACGACCACAAAGGTTGGTCGTCCGTCGAGTCTGGCAAAGGCAGTGGCAACGCCCATGCGGGAAAAGGCCGCGTCGAGGACGTTGCGGCGGTGGCTGGTCGACCCCAGCCACGCATTGACGATGGCATTGGCGTCGACTAAGCCGCTGCTGATATTTTCTCCCAGGAACGCCGCGTCAACACCGGCGGCACTCGCGGCGGCTGACAGCGCTTCCTCATCGCCTGGTTCATGCAGCGCACTGCCCCGATCCGTCACATCGGCCAATCGCATCGCCGCCACCTCTGCCAGACCTGTGTCCTCGGTCAACGCCGGCTGACCCTCGCCGCTTCGGGCGAGGTTGATGGTGTCCACGATATCCGTCGAGGTTGTAGCCGCGCCAGCCGGGACCGTTGCGAGGAGGCCGAGAACAATGAGAAGCCACCGCATGGGGAAAGCGTACCGTTCCGGCGACGGTTGCGCAATTCTTGGCAGCGCGTTGCCGCTCTGGTATGGTAGTGAATGCGTGGAAGGAGGTCGGTGCGTGTGGCTGAAGGCGGATACCTTCGTGAACTCCTGCAATCAGGCGTTTTGCGGACGTCACCGCTCATCGCTGCCTTCGAGCGAATCGACCGCGCGGCCTTCATCCCGGCATCAGTTCGCGACGCAGCCGCCCTCAATATCCCGTTACCGATTGGCCACGCGCAGACCATTTCACAACCTTGGACGGTCGCGTTCATGCTCGAGGCGCTGCAGCCGCAGCCCGGTGACGCTGTGCTCGATGTCGGTTCAGGCTCGGGTTGGGCAACGGCGCTGCTGGCAGATCTCGTCGGGCCGCGCGGACACGTGTACGCTATCGAACGCATTCCGGCGTTGCGCGCGTTCGGTGAGCGAAACGTGCTGCGCGCCGGTTTACGGAACGTGACGTTTGCCACCGGCGACGGGAGCCGCGGCTGGCCGGCGGCCGCACCCTTCCAGCGCATTCACGTGGCCGCCGCAGCACCGCGGGCGGTCCCCGAACCGCTCAAAGAGCAGCTCGCGGTCGGGGGGCGACTCATCATCCCGGTCGGGGAGTGGACCCAGACGCTCGTGCTCGTGACGCGCAAGGATCCTGAACAATTCACCGAGCGACGCTATCCCGACTTCCAATTTGTCCCCTTGGTCTCGGATCACGAATCTTCACCCGCATGAAACGACGCCGCATTCACAAGAAAACCTGGCCAGAGGAATTCCACCTGCTCAAATCGAAGCGGAAGAACATCGAGCTTCGGTTGGCAGATTTCAAGTTGCGCCAGGGGGACGTGCTCGTGCTCGAAGAGTGGGATCCGAAGCAGCGGCAGTACACGGGGCGGACGATCGAACGGAAGGTTGGCTTGGTGCTCAAATTCAACTTGGCCAAGTGGAACCCCGTTGCGGACATCAAGAAGTACGGCCACTACCTCATCTGGCTTGATGACTAAACTCGTTGTCGTTATTCGCGCGGGCGGCCTGGGCACGCGGCTGTGGCCCATGTCGCGGCGCCGGAAGCCGAAGCAGTTCTGGCCCTTGGTGTCCGAGCACCCATTGATTGTTGACGCCTATGAACGGTACCGGCCGCTGGTCGCCAGTCCGCGCCGGCTCTTCCTCACCGTCGCCGCACCGTTCGTGTCGCGCGTGCGTTCGCTCTTTCCGCGCCTCCCCCGTGAAAATATCATCGGTGAGCCGGTCAGCCGGAACACCGGACCGGCAGTCGGTCTTGAGTCGGTCGTGTTGCAAACGCGATTCGGCCGGGAGGACCCCGTTGTTGCGAGCGTGACCTGCGACGACGTGTTCCCGCGGGCGGCGGCCTACCGGTCCGTCCTCAACCGCGCAGCGGCCGCGCTACGTCGCGGCGCCGGTGCCGTCGTTGCAGTCGGTGACCGGGTGAGTGATCCTGATCCCGGACTGTCGTATATGCAGGTTGGTCGTCCTGTTCATCGCGTTGGATCGTATTCGCTCCGGCCGGTGCTGCGCTGGGTCGAGAAACCAACTGGTGCGCTGTTGACGCGGGTTGCGAACGCCGCTCACTACGTGGCGCATACGGGTCAGTACCTGTGGCGGCTCTCGACGGTCATCGACATCCTCGAGGCCTACCACCCGCACCTGTGGCCACGCTTCGCCCGCATTCGCCAAGCCTGGCCGACGCGCCAGCGTGCAACGGTCCTGGCCCGTGAGTACCCGCGGCTGCCGTCGTTGTCTATCGAGCAGCTCGTGACTGCCGTTGCGCCGCGCGTGCTCGCGGCGTGCGGAGATTTTCAGTGGTCCGATACGGGCAAGTGGTTCCTCATTCACAAGTTGCGCACGGGCGGGGTCGGCAACGCGCTCCGCGGCCGCGTCGTTGCCATTGACAGTGATCGGTCCTTGGCATTTGGCTCCAGCCGCTTGATCGCACTCCTTGGCGTCAGAGACCTGATCGTGGTCGACACGCCAGACGCGCTCCTCGTGACGACGCACGCGGCCAGTCCGCGCGTCAAAGAGATGGTTGACGAGCTCGCCCGCCGCGGCTCCCGGAGGTTGCTCTAGGGTATGCCCGTTCGCTGGACCGTACTCATCCTCCTCCTCATCCTCGTTCTCTTGGCCGGCGGTTTTGTGTGGAACTTTTCTCTTCCGCCCAATACGAACGTGTCCGAGCTTGCCACCCACGTGGTCAACGATGGGGAAGGCGTGAAGCAGATTGCCGCATCGTTGAAAACCGCTGGCCTCATCCGATCGGCAATGCTCTTCCGCACGCTCGTCTGGCTCCGCGGTTCTTCGTCCGCGCTCAAGGCCGGCGCCTATGAACTCGCGCCCAACTTGAGCGTCCTCGACGCCATCCGCAGGCTCGAAGCCGGCGGCGCTGATGACGTTCCCATCCTCCTGGTCGAAGGGTGGACGAGTACGCAAATGGCCACGCGGTTAGCGCAACGGGACATTGTTGACCTGGGCGCATTCCTGGCCGCGGTGGCTTTGACCGATTCGCGCCTGTTGCTGCCGGGAAAATCCTACGGGTTCTTGGCGGGGAAACCACTCGATCAAGGGCTCGAGGGGTACTTGTTCCCCGATACCTACCGGTTGGTCCCGAACTCGACGCCGGCAGCGGTTGTCGAAAAGCTGCTGGACAATTTCGATCAGCGGGTGACGGATGAACTCCGGCAGGGTTTCGCGGCCCAGGGTTTGACTGTGCACGAAGCCGTGACGTTGGCCTCCATCGTTGAGTTGGAAGTGCCGGGGACGGCGGATCGTCGGAAAGTGGCAGACATTTTCCTCCGTCGCCTTGAGGCCGGGATGCAGCTCGAGGCAGATTCGACCGTGAACTTTCTCACTGGCAAAGGACTGCCGGCTGTGACGAATCAGGACCTCGCCATCGCGTCGCCGTATAACACGTATCAGCATACGGGTTTGCCGCCGGGGCCGATTGGTAATCCTGGACTCGACAGCTTGCACGCTGTCGCCAACCCAGAGCCCCATGGGTACTGGTACTTTCTCTCGGGCCGCGATGGCGTGACACATTTCGCCAAGACCTTTGACGAGCACGTCGCGAATAAGAACCGCTACCTACGGTAACGGGCAAGAACCATGAATGTCGCATTGGGGAAAGTGCGCCGCGATCGTCTCATGACCCTCTCGATTGGGGGTTCCATCGTGGCGCCGGACGGCATTGACGTGTTATATCTCAAGCGTTTGCGCGCACTGATGGCAGCTGAGGTGCGACGCGGCTATCGGTTCCTCATCGCCATCGGCGGTGGCGCGCTCGCTCGCGAACTCCAGACTGCTGCCCGGGCGGCTGGGGTGCGAAGCGAGACCGACCTTCATTGGATCGGCATTGGCGCAGTGAACGTCAATTCGCTCGTCGTCCAAAAAGCGCTCGGCCGCCTGGCTGACCCGCGGCTTTACCCGGCGGCGCGCCCGCCCGCCCGGCTGCGCGCTCCCATCACAATGTTCGTACCGTCGCGTCCCGGGCGTTCGACCGATACGGGGGCGGTGCGACTGGCCATGCACTTCCATGCAGCAACACTTTTCAACCTTACGAACATCAACTACGTGTACACGAAGGACCCGAAGCGGTTCAGCGACGCGAAGCCGCTTCGATTCCTCCGGTGGCCAGCGTATTGGAAGCTCATTCCTCGACGGGTCACCCCAGGTTTACAAACGCCCTTTGATCCAGTTGCGAGCCGCCTCGCTGCAGCGGCGGGCGTGCAGGTTGTTGTGCTCAACGGTCGCAACCTCAAGAATGTCAAGCGCGCACTGGACGGCAGGCCATTCCGCGGAACAGTGATCCGCGGGTAAGTCGGCAAGGAATCTGGAAGCTGGAATATCGAATATGGGGTGAACGGTACACACCCTAGAGATTCCACATTCCTCATTCCGTTTCGACGCCCACGATGGCAATCGCAACCCCACCGTTCTCCGTATTTGACGTTCGCACGGGAGTGCGCTAAGCTCTCCAACACGCCACTCCACAGACCGTAAGGCCCGAATTTCGGGGTAATGCGAAAGCCCTTACGCAGGACAGCGCCGACCAAACTGTCGTGTCCAAAGTCTGTGGTCTCACACGCCCACAGTCTTTTTGGACCCGAAGACCAAGGCTACGCCCCACGCCCTCATCCTATGCCGAAGACCAAGCAGCAGAAAGCCGACGACGTCAAGCAGCTCACGGACGCGCTTCAGTCCATGAAGAGTGTGGTCATTTCCGGCTACAAAGGATTGACCGTCAACGAAATCAACGAACTGCGTCGGATGCTCCGTATTGAGGGCGTCACCATGAAAGTGGTCAAGCGGACGCTCTTTCTCAAGGCTGCGAAGGCGGCTGGGATCGCCGATCTTCCTGACGGTACCTTTGAGGGAGGCATCCAACTGGCCTTTGCCACAAACGACGAGGTCGCGCCAGCCCGTCTGTTATTCGCGTTCGCGAAAAAGCACGAGGCACTGGACCTGCGCGCTGGTTTTTTGGGCACTGACCTTCTGACGAAAGAGCAAGTCGTGTCGCTGGCACAACTCCCAGGGAAAGATCAGCTGCGTGGCCAGCTCGTGTCGGTCATTGCGGGACCGCTCCGCGGCCTCGTCACCGTGTTGGCCGGGCCGCTGCGCGGTTTGGTGACCGTTTTGCAGAAACGTTCCGAACAATCAGCATAATCGCCTCCGTCCCCCTTACCACTTACTACGCACTAACCAACGAGGAGTCTATGTCAGAAGAGAACAAGCAAGAAGCCGCGACCGCCAACGACCACAAGGCCGTCGAGGTCCCGGCAAAGTTCAAAGGCGTCGTGGATGAGATCGAGAAGCTCTCGGTCGTCGACCTGGCCGAACTGGTCCACGTCCTTGAGGACAAATTCGGCGTGTCAGCCGCAGCGCCGGTTGCGGTGGCTGCTGCACCGTCCGGCGCTGGTGGCGAGGAGGCCGAAGAGAAGACAGCGTTCAACGTCGAACTCACCTCGACCGGCGGCAACAAGATTTCCGTCATCAAAGTGGTCCGCGAGGCGACCGGCAAAGGCCTGAAGGACGCCAAGGATCTCGTTGACGGCGCGCCGAAAGTCATCAAGGAAGGCGCCGCCAAGGATGAAGCCGAAGCGCTCAAGAAGAAGCTGGAAGAGGCGGGCGCCACCGTAACCCTCAAGTAATCGTCGACACCAGAGCCTGCGGTGTTTCCTCCGTGGGCTCTTTGTTTTTCTCCTTCCTACTGGAGATTCAAGGGGAAGCGGACGACCGAGTTGCCCGACAGCACGTAGGCCACGGCATTCGTTTCATCAACGGCGAAGCCGGTGGCGGAGCCAAAACTCGCGTCTTCGTATTGTACCTTGAGCGCACCGTTCTTCTTGAAGACGGCTAACCGATTCGTCTCGGGGCTGAACACGTACAGGAAGTCCGACAGCTCCTCCGTCCAGAGGAGCGCTGCGCTGGACAATGGTGGATCAATCGGGTCGAACGCGAGATCTTGCTGCTCGCCGCGGACGAGTTCCAAGACCGTGCCGTTAGCTTGAAGGACGTAAATCGCGCCGTCGATGGCCAGGCTGCGGGCATCGGTGAGCGTGACCGAAGGGTCCGTCAGCCACGGTTGACTTGCGCCGTACCCACTGCTCGTGCGCGGGTAGCGAAGGATTTGTCCGCCCGTGCGGTCAAGGAGGTACAGGCGATTCTGAAAGGTTACCAGTCCGCCGGGGGAATCGGGCAGTGCGATCGTGAGCGCGGAATACTGTTGGCTCTCCACGGTGAAGCGGGTTAACGCATCGGACTGGAGCAGAAGGACATTGTCGCCGTCGGGCGCCACGTCGATGACATCCCATTCATCCAGCGGAGCGCCAACGATCCGCGGGGCACCTTCGTTCGTGACGTCAATGACTTCCCCGATACTCGTGACGACGTACAACGACGTTCCTGCGCGCACCACGCGTCGCGGCTCTGGCGTCCCGAGGCCAGCCAAGGTCGTATGCTCGACGAGCACTGGCTTTTCGAGCCGCCGTGTCTTTGCTTTTGCGTCTGCGAGTCCGGCCGTGAGTTCGTCGACGATTTCGCGATCGGCGCGGCGCTTGCTCGGGAGTTGAGCGATGAGGCCATCGGTTTCATTCAGGAGTTGTCGAGCGGCTTGCTCGTCACCATAGGACAGCACCGTATTGATTTCTTCCGTCTTCGCCCGTACGGTTGCGACGATCTGCGCGCGCTCGTCAGCCGAGAGCGCATTCGTGTCGCGGCCGGCGTACCACAAGAGCCCCTGGGTTAACGCGAGCACCAGTGCGATCATTCCAATGAACACCAATCGTTGGCGGCCAGTCATCCGCTGGATCCAGCCGACCAAGCCTGAGAGTTGTTCACCCACCGTGGTACGGCCCGGTTCTCGGTGCGGCGACCTCGTGAACAGGCGGCGCACTGCACTCACACCCGTGACCAGTACCATGAAGAGCAGTACGAACAACCGTTTCACCACAGACCAGAGCCAGAGGAGGATGCTGACAAACATCGATCGCGGCTTTCCTGCGGATTCCCGCCACGGCGAGGCCAACCGGCGTCGCGTTGGTTTGCGGAGAACGCGCGTGCGGATCGCGTCTTCTGTTCGCTGGTACGAGTGCCTCGCCAGTTGCGTTATCGACCGCCAGAACGAAGGTTCGAGCAGTTCACGCGTGGCAGCTTCCTTTTCAATGAGCTGGTCCATGGACGCCCGGGGCTGTCCGAGGGGAAGTGGTCCGGGCTGGACACGGGCCGCAATCGATTCCGATGTCGTCGGTTGGGCACTCGATTCCAACGTCAGGATGAGCGCGGCAAAGGCCGTATTGCTAGGGTTGTCGCGGAGCAACTGGTCAAAATACGCGGCTGACTCCGATGGGGGAGCGGCCTGGACGGTCCGGCGGATCTTCTCCTGCGAGAAGTAGTCTAAGACGCTACTGGTCGCGACCACCACGTGATCATGCTCTTCGAGCTGGCCCGAAACAACCGAGGAAAAGATTTTCAGTGGGTTGACGATCGGGCTGGCGCTGCCGTGGAGGAGGTCAACGATCCGCGTACCGCGGAGTAAGAACCCCTGGATTGACCCCACCTGCGTGAAAACGAACGACGAGTCCTTCACGACACCGGCGAAGAGGGCGAGTCCTGACAACCAGTTTCGCTGGTCCTCCCGCACGAGTTCTTGCAGCCGTGCGTTCGCTTCGGCCAGCGCATGCTCGAAGGCCGTTTCTACGCCGCGGTCGGTTACGGAGTAGTACGCGCGGTTGATGGTCTCCTGGATGAGGTGAATGAGTTCTTGGTTTTCTGGATGGGCCGGGGTGAGTTCGGCAACGATGAACACGCGGCCGAGCCGCTCCCGGTCAGCGTCATCCACGTGAGAAACGAAGACGTTGCAGGTACTCCTCGACCGCTCGGGGTCGCAGATGAGTAATTTGTCCAGCGTCACGCGCAAGGCGGCCATACGCACGTCTACTCTACTGCAAATGGTGGTGTCGAGCAACCGCGTCATCACGCAGCTTGCTGCTGTTCGGCTGCGCCCGTATACTGCAGAGGAACGTATGCTTGAACACATCTTTGGTTCAAAGACGCGCGCGCGGCTGCTGGCGTTTTTCTTTTCTCACCCAGCAACGGCTTTCTTCACGCGGGAAGTGACGCGGAAGATTGGCGGGCATTTGACCGCGGTTCGGCGTGAGCTTGAGAATCTGACGAAAATCGGCGTCCTGCTCGAGCGGCAGAGCGGACGCAAGAAGTTTTATCAGGTCAACCAAAACTCGCTCCTGTTCGTCGAGCTGAAGCAGCTTTTGTTCAAAGCGCACGTGATGGTGGAGCTCGATTTGCTCAAGCGACTGCAAAAAATCGGCAACGTCTTCACCATCGTGTTGGCCGGGCTTTTCGTTTCGGACGAGAGTGCGTTGACCGACGTGCTCATCGTTGGTTCAGTCAACCGCCGCAAGCTCCAGCGATTCATGAACGCGGTGCAGCGTGCACTCGATCACCCCGTCCGCTACACGAGCATGCCGCGCCGGGAATTCAAGCTGCGGTTCGACATTGCCGATCGGTTCCTCTACTCGGTCATTGACGGGCAGAAGCTCGTCGTCTATGACCGCGGCAAACTCTTGAGCTGATGGTACTCTTCCTCGACACGCGGACGCGGGCAATCCGTTTCGCCGCGCTTTCGGGAACGAAGGTCATCGCCGGTCAGCGTCGGACGGTCGCTCGACCCGAGGCAATCTTGCCCGCACTCGAACAGTTCGTCAACGCGCAGGCCGGGCTCTCGCGTCTTCGCCGCGTCGTTGTCGTGTCCGGCCCGGGCCAGTTTTCTTGGCTCCGCGCCGGGGTGGTCATCGGGAACGCCCTTGGCAAGACGTTGCGGCTGCCGCTCGCGAGCGTCCGTGCAGCCGATCCGGAGCAGCCGATTCCACTCGCGACCATTGCGAACGCCCCATCGACGAAAAGCATTACACCCTCCTACGGGAAAAAGCCGGGGATCACGATAAAAAAGTAAGAGCGAGGAACGAGGATCGCGGTGCATGATTCTCTTTATTTTTTTCCATGTTTTCTCGCGCCGAACTCCCGATCCTCGCACCCAAGTTCCTGACGTCTCACTATTGACAAGCGGGGTCAAGTGGGATAAAATGGGTTTGCAGGGTGACAAGTGGATAAATGTGGGGATAACCCAACAGAACTGGGGATAACCGACAGACGTCCATCGCGCACCCACGCGATGTTTCGTGCGCCTCAACCCCCATGTTTATCGGTGAGTACCACCACCAGCTCGATGAAAAAGGCCGCCTGGCCGTCCCAGTCAAGTTCCGCCGGGAACTCGCCAAAGGAGCGGTCGTCACCCGCGGCATTGACCGCTGTTTGTTCCTGTATACGAAGTCCGAGTGGTTCAAGCTGGCGGAACGGTTGGCCAAGCTCCCCATCTCCCAGGCCAACACGCGGGCGTTCGCACGGCTCATGCTGGCCGGTGCCATGGACGTGAGCGTCGACGGCCAGGGTCGCATCAACGTGCCCGAGTATCTCCGCGAGTTCGCCGGCCTCAAAGGGAAAGCCGTGGTGGCCGGCCTTTTCAACCGGGTTGAAATCTGGGACAAAGCTGCCTGGACCACGTACAAGGTTGGGACCGAGAAGAATTCGGCGGACATTGCCGAAGCCCTGGGTGAACTGGGCGTTTGAGTGAGCAGGGAAGGATGCGGCACACACCGGTCCTGCTGACGGAGACGCTCAACCTGCTGCGACCCACGAGGGGGGAACACTTCATTGATGCGACGCTCGGCGCCGGCGGTCACGCGCAAGCCATCCTCGACCGCACCGCGCCCGACGGCACCCTTCTCGGTCTCGACCGCGACCCACACGCTCTTTCACAAACCACCCATGAGCTTGCTCGCTTCAGCGCGCGCGCGACGTTCGTTCACGGCTCCTTCGATCAGCTTGAGTCGATTGCCACCAAGCACGGATTTGCCTCAGTCGACGGCATCCTGTTCGACCTCGGCCTGTCCTCCATGCTCGTCGCCGACCCTACCCGAGGGTTCTCGTTCCAATCTGACGGCCCACTCGACATGCGGTTCGATCCGACCGAAGACACGCCGACCGCCGCTGACCTCGTCAATACGTTGTCCGCAGCCCAGCTCCGTTCGATGCTCCGCACGTACGGTGAGGAGCCCCACGCCGAACGCATCGCGAACGCGATCGTTCAACAACGAAAAAAACAAAAGCTTTCCACGACACGTCACCTCCTTCTCACCGTACTTGCTGGGAGTCGAGCCCGCGGGCCACGGCACCACCACCCGGCCACGCGCACCTTTCAAGCGCTGCGGATTGCAGTCAACCGCGAGCTCGAGCAGCTCGAGGCGGCGCTGCCGCAAGCCGTGGCGCTGCTGGCACCGGGCGGCCGACTGGCGGTAGTAAGCTTCCACTCGCTCGAAGACCGCATCGTCAAGCAGTTCTTCAAACGCGAGTCCAAGGGCTGTCTCTGTCCGCCGGAGTTCCCGGTCTGCACCTGCGGCCACCGCGCCTCAATCGCTCTGCTCACCACGCACGCTCTGACCCCATCACGAGAGGAACAACGCCAAAACCCCCGATCGCGCAGCGCGAAACTCCGGGGAATAACAAAACGGACACCAGCCTTATGATGTCATCTGCCATCACCAACCGATTCGCCACCACCAGTTTTCGCGCGACCGCCCGTCGTTCTGGCGTCGCCGCGCTCCAGCAGCCGCGCTGGGCACTCGTGCTGCTGGCCATTGGTCTGGCGATGGCCGTCGTGTACTTATTGCTCGTGAACCACACTGCCACGAGCGGCTTAGCCATGGAAACGCTTGAATCCGAGATTGCGTCGCTTGAGGAAGAAACCCGACAACTGGAGATTGATTTGGCGAATCTCCAGTCGTTTGCCACGATCGAGCGAACCGGGCAAGCTCTCGATTTGACCGAGGTCGTGACACCGGAGTTCCTGGTTGCACCGGGCGATACGTTCGCCGTGCGGTAGGGTATGCGGCGCCGCGGACGCCGTCCACCGTTCCCGCCAGACCGCATCAGCGTCCTGATCGGGTTCTTCGCCGTGTTTGCGGTCGTGGTTGTGCTTCGGCTCGTGCAGCTGCAGGTGTTCCAACATGGCCACTACGAGGCGCTGGCCATCGACCAACACCAAATCGCCGGCGAGCTGTTGCCGACCCGCGGCGAGATTTACGTGCGCGACCGGTTTTCCGGCGGCACACTCTTCCCGCTGGCCACGAACCGCACGTACCACTTGCTCTACGCCGTGCCGAAGGACGTGGAGAATCCCCAGGTGACGGCCCGCTCGCTCGCTCCGCTGCTCGACGCGGATGAAGCAACGATCTTCGACCGCCTGAACAAGCCTGGTGACATCTATGAGCCGCTCCAACACGGGATGACCGACGAACAGCAGAGCGCCGTTGAGGCCCTCGGACTCAAGGGCATCGCCTTCCAGGACGAAGAGTTGCGTTACTACCCCGAAGGCACCATCGGCAGCCACGTGCTCGGCTTCGTTGGGTACGTCGGCGATGAGCGCAAAGGACGGTACGGGATTGAGGAGGAGTTCGACGCCGCATTAGCCGGCAAGCCCGGCTCGGTTATCACCGAACGCGATGCCGCTGGCCGCGAAATCCCGATTGCGGATCGCGTGCTCGAGCGGCCCGAGCATGGCGCGGACATCGTGTTGACCATTGACCGGACCATCCAGTACGAAGCCTGCGGAAAACTCGACGCCTGGGTGAAAACCCACGGCGCCGCATCCGGCTCGCTCATCATCCTCGACCCGAAAACGGGCGCGGTCCTGGCCTCGTGTGGCGCGCCGGACTTCGACCCGAACCACTACGGCGACGTCGCGGACATCAATACCTTCGCCAACCCCGTCGTGTTTGCCGCCTACGAGCCAGGGTCGGTGTTCAAACCCATCACCATGGCGGCTGCCCTTGATCTGGGCCGCGTCACGCCCCAGACCACGTACGAGGATACGGGCGCGGTGGAAATTGGAAAGTTCACCATCAAGAACTCCGACCTTAAATCCTACGGGGTACAGACCATGGCCGCGGTGTTGGAGAAATCGCTCAACACCGGAGCCATTTTTGCCGGCCGCGAGGTGGGCGACCAGGCGTTTCTCGAGTACGTGAAGGCGTTCGGGTTCGGTTTACAGACGGATGTTGAGCTGCCAGGCGAGCACGCCGGGAATCTCTCCACCATCGAACTGCAGCGGGAAATCTACACGGCCACGGCGTCGTACGGCCAGGGCATCACCGTGACGCCCATCCAGTTGGCAGCGGCGTACGGTGCTATCGCGAACGGCGGCAAGCTCATGAAGCCGTACCTTGTCGAGTCTCTTATTCCAGCTGGCGGTGAGCGCTTGGATACGCAGCCGACGGTCGTGCGGCAGGTCATCTCGCCGCGCACGGCCTCCACGCTCTCGGCCATGCTCGTGAACGTGGTGGAGAATGGTCACGGTTGGCGCGCCGGCGTTCCCGGCTATTTCGTTGGCGGCAAAACTGGCACGGCGCAGATTCCGGCGAAAGACAAGCGCGGCTATGAGCCGGACGCCGCAATCGGCTCGTTCGCCGGCTTTGCGCCAGCGAGCAATCCGAAGTTCGTGATGGTGGTGCGCGTGGACCGGCCGAAAGACGTCCAGTTCGCCGAGAACTCGGCTGCGCCGCTGTTTGGACAGATCGCCGAGTTTCTCCTACACTACCTGGAGGTTCCCCCGACCCGCACGACGAGCGACTAACGGTGGTGGGGGGAGATGCAGCCCCATGCGCCGGATGTTTCGACAACTGACCGTCCGAATCCTGACCTGGCTGGCGCGAGGTGTGCTTCGGAAATATGCTCCCACGGTCGTCGCGGTGACCGGTTCAGTTGGGAAGACGTTGACGAAAGAAGCGATTGCCCGCGTGCTCGTGGGTTCCTTTTCCGTTTGGAAGAGTGGGGCCAATTTGAATTCGGAGTTTGGGGTGCCGCTGGCCATTCTCGGCGCGCGCGACGCTCCGCACACGGTGCGGGAGTGGCTGTCCGCGATCCGCCGCGGGTTCGGCGTACGGTTTGGCCGGCCGCACTACCCGGCCTTGCTCGTGCTCGAGTTCGCCGCTGACCGGCCAGGCGACATCGCGCACCTGGCAGGGTTGGCGCGGCCGCGGGTCGGCGTGGTGACCGCGGTTGGTGCCACGCATTTGGAGCGGCTCGGCACGGTCGAACAGGTGGCGCGGGAAAAGGCCGCGCTCATCCGCGGGCTGCCCGACGACGGGTTCGCGTTGTTGAGCGCTGACGATGCACTGGTCTTGAAGATGCGCGAGGAAACCTCGGCCACGGTTGCCACGTTCGGAATGTCCAAGCACGCCGAAATTCGGGCGGACAAAGTCCGGCTGGCATTGACCCCGCGGACGCTGGATGCCGTGCAGGCGGCCGAGCCCGCCTCGGTCACGGGCGTCGTGGTCGTTGAGAGACAGCGCCACCAGCTGGTCCTGCCCGGGTTCGCGGCGCCGTATCAGGCCATGAGCGCGTTGGCTGCCATTGGCGTGGGCCGCGCGTTCGGCATTGAACTGCCGGCCATGCTCGAGCGGCTCACAACGTTGCGACCGCTCAAAGGCCGAATGCGGTTGCTGCCGGGCATCAACCACGCTGCCATCTTGGACGACAGCTACAATGCATCGCCGAAAGCCGTCACCGCCGCCCTGGAGGTGCTCCGGGCATTTCCGAAGGCGAAGCGTCGCATTGCCGTGCTCGGCGAGATGGCTGAATTGGGCGCGTCTGCCCAGGCAGCGCATCAGGAAATGGGACGATTGGCCGCCCAGGCTGCTGATGTGCTCATCGCGGTTGGAGAGGCGGCCAAGCCCTACGTGGACGGCGCGCTCGAAGCAAAAATGAAGGGCGAGGCGATCCTCACGTTTGGCTCGCCAGACGAGGCGGGTGAGTGGCTGCGAGAGCACCTGCAGCAAACCGACGTCGTGCTGGTCAAAGGGTCGCAGGCCGCTCGAATGGAAAAAGCCGTGGCCGCGGCCCTGCTTGAGCCTGACCGGGCCGAAGAGTTTTTGGTACGCCAGAGTGCGTACTGGGAGAGGCAGTAGCTCATCATTGATTTCGAAGGCCTGGCTTTTCGTGCGAGGCTTGCATTTCAAGTTGCGTTCCAGTAGGGTAGGTGCGACGTAGGGTTGAGAAGGTCTCAATCGTACCCGTTCCTTACCACTTCGAACGTGAGGTGAGACCGTTGGAAAAGCGCGTCATCGTGGCACTCGACGTGCCGACGCCGACCGAGGCTGTCCAGCTCATTGCGCAGCTCGCGTCCGAGGCAGCCGGCTTCAAGGTCGGCCTGGAACTGCTCATGGGCAATGGTCTGATCCCGCTAAGCACCGCCCTGTACATCCGGGCGAGTAGGTTCATGCTCGACGGCAAGTTCCATGACATCCCGAACACCGCGGCCAAGGCGGTGCGCAACGCGGCGAGCTGGCATCCGTGGGCGCTTACTCTCCACTGCTCCGGTGGTCCGGAGATGATGGCGCTGGCAGCGGACAGCGCTCGACAAGCCGCCGAACCCCGACCGCTGCTCCTCGGCGTCACGGTTCTGACGTCGCTCGGCTTCGACAACCTGGTCAAGACCGGCGAGATTCCGCTGGAAGTCGTAACCGCGCTCGCGGGCAACGACGAGGCCAAGGAGGCCTATCTCCGCGACCTGGTGCTGCAGCGCGCGCGACTGGCCAAGGGGTGCGGGCTTGACGGCGTCGTCGCATCGCCCAAGGAGACCGCGCTACTCCGCGAGCTCGGCCCGGACTTTCTCATCGTCAATCCGGGCGTGCGTCCGGCAGGCAGCGCCGCCGACGACCAGAAGCGCGTCGGCACGGTCACCCAGGCCATCCGCGACGGGGCGGACTACCTGGTCATCGGCCGCCCGATTCTCCAGGCCGCGGACCCGGGTGCGGCACTCCAGGCCATCAACGCCGAGGTCAACGAGGCCTTGGCGCAACCGAAGGAGACGTGATGCAGGACCTCACGCCGGAAGATCTTCTGGAACTTACGCCAGAAGAAGTTCGGACCGAGCTGACCGCCGAAGACGTGCACGACCGTCTGCTGACCGAGCCGGAGGTGCGGCACATCGTCCAGGCCTACGACGCGTTCTGGCTGCACCCGGGCAATCCGCAGCGGCCGCACGTCGAGCTGGCGTCCAAGCGCTGTAGCAACGGCTACATCAACCTCCGGCCGGTGCTGCGGAACAGCAACCTCTGCCACCTCTTCGGCCGGCAGCTCGACCTGCTTATCCGCAACGCCAACGTCGGCCGGGTCGACATCGTCGTCGGGTCGTACCGGGCGGCAATCGGCCTCGCGCACTCGGTCTCCATCTGGTTGGGCTGCAAGTTTGACTTCACCCGCAAGGAGATCACGCCGGACGGCCAGACCATCCAGGTCTGGGATTCGGACCAGCGCATCGGGACCGATGAGCTGGTGCTCCACGTCGAGGAGCTGGTGACGACGACCGAAACCGCTCGAAAGGTCCGGGAGGGCATCGCGCGGGCGCACGAGTGGCCGATTCGCTACGCGCCGGTCATTCCGGTGGCAGTTCACCGTTCGAACTCGGCGAATATGGACGGCTCGCGGTTCTTGCAGCTCGCGCACTACGACATCGCCGACTGGGCGAGAGAGGAGTGTCCGCTCTGCGCGCAGGGGTCGGAACGCCTCCAGCCCAAGGAGGGGGGCAACTGGGCTAGGCTCATGGGCGAGGCGTGAGCTCGCACTGCCGATCACGCGATCGGCGAAGGTCCGGAGGCTGGGCGCAGACACGGAAGAGTCTGACGTCTGGCCCCGGACCGTTTTTATTGACGGCGCCGGCTGCAATTCGTACTATGCAAGCGCCGTCGATACTGAACGCGACGGCGCTGCACAACTATGGCTTTCCGACGCAAACGCATTGCCATCCTCTTCTGCGGGGGTACGACGCTTGACGAGCGCGACCGCCCGGGCGACACCGTGCGCGCGCCGAAGGATATGGACCGCTGGCTGGCGCAGATGGGCGAGATGGAAATCATCGCGTCGATCGAGCCGTTTTTCGTCTACGGCGGGGAAGGCGCCGCCATTGGAGCGAAACAGTGGGTCCAAGTCGCCGGGACCATCGGCCGCGAAGCCAAGCGGTTCGATGGATTTTTCGTGCTCCATGCGATCGATACCCTCGCCTATTCGGCGGCCGCGCTGTCTTTTATGCTTCAGAAGCTGCCCGTGCCGGTCGTCATGACCGGGTCGCCGATCGTGCCGAAAGAGGGGCGCCGGCAGACCGTCAGCAAAGAGGGGTTTGGTCAGTACTCGAGTCTGGGCGTCAAGGCCAATCTCGTGAACGCGCTTCAGGTGGCCGTCTCGGAGGTGGCCGAGGTCTGCGTCGTCTTCGGCAGCCGCATTTTCCGCGGCTCGCAGGTGACGATGAACCGGCCGGGCGCGCTCAACGCCTTCGATTCGTACGACCGCATCGTGCTCGGGAAGATCGACTTCGGCACGAAGTTCTTTTCGCACTACGTCCGCCGCGGCGACCGCGCACTCAAAGTCTCCCCGAAATTCGATCCGAACGTCCTCCAGCTCGACGTGCAGCCGGGCCTGCCGTCCTTGCAGCCGCTCGAGAGCGCGGTCCGTTCGAAGGCCCACGGCGTCTTCGTGACCGCGATGCACATCACCGCCATCCCGCAGCGGACGCTCGATGCCCTGGCGTCGTGGCACCGGCGCGGGGTGCCGGTCGCGCTCTACGCGCACCACTTCGCCGAGCGGCCGAAGCAGCTGCCGTTCCTGTTCGTGGAACTGATGAGCCCGGTGGCCGCCCTCGTAAAGTTCATGTGGGCGCGCGGGCAGACGTCCGATCCGAAACGGCTGCAGAAGCTGTTGGACCAGGACAGCGCCGGCGAGCACGTCCCACCCACGTCACCCCGGGCCGTATGAAAGTGTACTTCTACGGTCCCGTGACCAACCGCCGCGACCTGGAGGACGATTACGACAGCATCCGGAAGGTTTTGAAGCGCGCGGATGTCTGGCTGTCATCGAACACGGAGCGTCAGGAGGTTGATCTCCCGGCCGAGGAGCGGGAACGGGCCGAAGCGTTGGAGCAGCCGCTATTGGAAACGATGGACGCGATCGTGGTCAACGGCACCCATTCGGACCAGCAGGCCGGGTATCTCGTCGCCTTTGCGATCACCACGAAAAAGCCGACCCTCTTCCTCTACCAACGAGGCACCGTGCCGGATTTGTTCCGGCACCTGACCGCCAAGGCCGTGCCGAAGTGGGTGCGGGTGGTGGCGTATACCGATCAGAACCTCGAGCGGCAGGTTGAAGCGTTTCTGGCTGGCGCGGCCGGCGTTGCCGTGAAAGAAGTCCCCCGCATCAAGTTCACCCTGCGCATCACGCGGTCCATCGAACGCTACCTCGCGTTTCGCACGCAGAACACGAAACTGACCAAAGCCGATTGGCTGCGGCAGCAGATCGAGCGACTCATGCGCGACGACGACCAGTGGCGGAAGTTCGATGGAGGAAAGGAGTAGACGGGTGAGTGGGGAGGAAAACGGGGGAGCGGGCTAAAAGGTTTGGGGCGAGACGCGGCTGACCGCGTTTTTCTCTTGACGACCAGGATTCCTTGGCGTACTATGGATATAGAAAATGAGCCGTCGCAAAAAATAGCGCCGTCGCGAGGAGGAAAACAAACGGTTCCTTGATAGCGAGAGACGCGGTTTTCCCCTACCGCCGTCGCATCCGTGCGCCGTCGCCGCGAGTGGGGACAAGTTTGGGGACAGGTTCGTTTCCCGTCAGCGCTTTGGTGGCCTGGCGGGAGATGAGCAGAGTTCATCTCCCGTGTTCCTTCCATCTCCACCCTCCACGAGAGGAGACAGCGATGCGTCGCATGTTGACGACGTTAAGCATTCTGGTTCTACTGGCGGCCGGTTGCGCCAAGAACGCGGCAACGCCGACCGAGACCGATCGCCTTCGGCACGGGTTTCTGTACGGCCGGATGACTGGCATTCCCCAGGCGGAGTTCCAGGCCGTCCCGGAGGCCGATCGGAGGCGGCTGGCCTACTACGGCTCGACCTTCACCGAGGAGGCCGATGGAACCGTCACCTGGCTTTTCCCGATGCCTGACCGTCGTGTCGCCCTCGTCTTCGACAGCACGATGGTCGTCTCTCCCGCAGCGGACGCGGGGTTTGAACTGCCCCCGTCCAAAGCTTCCGCTGCATGCGCAGTCCCGCGCCTCCTCATCGATGGCCAGGTGCCGGTGAAACCGCCGCCCCTCGCGATCGAGTCCTTCCCAGACGGTTCGCTCCGCTTCGAGTGGCCGTTCCGTTTCGAGGAAGCGGGCTGCGTCCACCATCGTCCGAAGGGCGCGCCGGCGATCGAGGGGTCCTGCACCAACTGCGCTGCGTGCAACGACAACAACGGTCTCTGGAGCTTCGCCGGTTGCCGGACGGCGCGCTGGATGGGTTTTCCGGGTTCCGACTGCAGCGTCGCCTGGCCGCTGTTTGGCCTCTGTTCCTACCCGGGCGATGCGTACTGTGGTGTTTTCCGCAACTGCAGTCCGCTCATTCGCCACCCCAAGTGCTGGCACAAGGGGTAATCCCTCGGGATCGGCGACTCCGCCGCCGATCCCACTCTCACCGTATGCGACCCATCGTTCACCATCCGAATCTCCAATACGTTTGGGGGGCACTCCTCAATCTGGCGGTGTATGCGGCCGTGCGTCTTTTCCAAAGCGGCCAGATTGGTTCCACTTCTTGGTTCCTTGGAATGATTGGTCCGGTGGTGCCGATTGCCTTCCCGTTCGTGCTGCTCTCCTTGAAACGTCAGGCCCTGGCCTTGGGTGCTCTCGTGGCCGGCGCGATACTCTTCTTTGGACAATTGATCCTGAACGAATAGCAGAAACGGCGGATACTCACCGCTTCCCGCCACCGCCGGTTGCACCGGTGACGGGAGCCGATAAGTCACGGTGGCTGCAGAACAGAAAGGCTATGGATTTGAACCGCATCACTATCATCGGGAACGTCGTCCGCGACCCGGAAACCAAAACCGCCGGAAAATCCGGATCGCTGACCGCGTTCACGGTCGCGACGAATCGCGTCTGGACCGATCGGGAAACGAAAACGAAGAAGGAAGCCGTGGACTTCCATCCCGTCGCCGCCTGGGGCCGGCTCGGCGAAGTGGCCGGGCAGTACCTCAAGAAGGGCAGCAAGGTCTACGTGGAGGGCCGGCTTGCCCACAAGACGTTCGAAAGCAAAACGGGAGGCAAACAGAAAACCGTCGAGGTCGTGGCCGAAAACCTCATCCTGCTCACTCCCAAATCAGCCGTTGACGATCAGGCCTAGCCTGACCGTCCCCGGTCTCTCCACCCATCCTGAAGGGCCGCACGTGATCTTTATCAGATAAGTATTGTGCAGCCACCAAAACTTGTCTATCCCGAGCGGTTCACAGTGACGGTGGGGAGGCCGGGGGAAGGGAACGTTCATTGACAAGGGAGCGGTACCGTGTTCAGGGCATTCATCGAATCGTTCCTGCGGTTCGAACCCGGTCAAACTCGGGATAACCGAAATCGTACAGGGCAGCCCTCGGATACTGTCGTCAGGCATCGTTTGACGAGAGCATCAGAGACAAGCGGTGGCTGCGTGGAGTCACATCGTATGGATTTCAACCGCGTGACGCTCGTCGGGAATCTCGTGCGTGATCCCGAGGCGAAGAAAACAGGCAAGGGAGGTGGGTTAACCACGTTTACCCTTGCCACCAACCGTGTCTGGCGCGACCCGCAATCCAAGGAAAAGAACGAGACGGTGGAATTTCATCCGGTGGCAGCCTGGGGGAAGCTCGGCGAGGTCGTGGCCCAGTACGTGAAGAAAGGGAATAAAGTCTACCTTGAAGGCCGGATTGCCCACCAGACGTTTACGAACAAAACTGGGGCCAAGCAAAGCGCGGTCAACATCATCGCGGAAAATCTCATCTTGCTCTCGCCCCAATCACCTGATGCCGAGGAGTAACCCTCGGCTGCTTCGATCTCTCCACCTCTCCTTTCCCCGCACGTGATCTTTATCAGATAAGTATTGTGCAGCCACCAAAACTTGTCTATTTCGTACGGGGGAGGAAGGCGGGGAGGTCGAAGCAGCTAATATGATTTACACGATTCATTCTTCTCGGCTATACTCGGTTTGACCCTATGGCACTGATTGCGACCGACTGGAAAAAGCTTCAAACGCTTATTCGGACCGAGACCGAGGCTCTCGGAGTGAAGATTGTGGATGCGGTCGGAAAAAAAATTGATAGTCTCATCATCGAGACGGACGGATATTTGAAGCGTACCGAAGCCTGGCGCTAGGAAGAGATTATCCTTAAAGGGCCGCGTTGACCGGATTTCGAACATCCTGGTCGAAAAGGGAATCACCGACGAACAATCGCTCCGGCCGTAAAGGGGCAGGGAAAAAGGAAACGGTGGCTGCACGAAACGCGAGCGGGACGAACCCGTTCACGGACTGACCAGCCGCTTGGTGGCGTTGGCGAGTCCGGACGCACTTTGACCGACTGTCGAACCCACGCCTCCGGACTCTTGTATTTTCGGTCCTTCTGACTGGCTCCACGACGGCTTCTCCTGCCGGATCGACCGCCTTCCGCACCCGACCCTCTGCCGTAGACGAAAGCGGACGGGAACTACGCGCCCTTGTTGTCAACGAGCGAGTCGGTGTCCGTCTCGCGGCTGTTGGTGTGCTACACTGGTACAGCCTCCATTGAACGATATGTACCGCCACACCATCCTCGCCGTTACGCTCACCGCCGCCACCCTTGTGGTAGGAATTGTTGCGGCCCAGGTGTTCCCAAATACATTTTCGTTACGATCCACCCCAACCGTTTCCGTGTTTTATTCGGTTGGTGAGGTCATCCGTTTCGATCGAGCCGATAACCCCATTGGTAGGGTTACCCTCTACCGCGTTGATGGAATGTCCGGTCGGCCGCAAGCCATCTACGAGATGCCAGGGGAACACTTCCTGCCGCTGGCCGGGGCGTTCGACGCTCAGGAACTCCAGTTCTACACCACAGAAACCCTCGACACTGAATCCCCGTGGTTTTACCAAACGGTGATTGAACGACGGATTGATCGGGACGGTCGACTCGTGCGTGAGCGAAAGCTCGATTCGGGAGTGCCGTCCAACCCAATTGAGGTGGCCTCTTCCGATGGCCGATACCGCGCCACTGCCGGGGCAGATTGTCGGCAAAGTGTTGTGGACGTACCATGTCCATTGGCCTTTTCCATTGCTTTGCACGATGAAGCGACGGGTGAAACGAAAACATTGACCCCTGATACTTTCGGCGTTTCCGAGCACCTCGTCATCGAACCAGCAGCTTTCGATGATTCAAACTCGCAACTCATCGTCGCCACACACGCCCAGCACGAATTGGCCGAAACGTTTCTCTTGGCCGTAGACCTCAACACCGAAACCGTTACGACGCTTTTCGCGGGTTCAACGTATGCGGAAAATCCCTCCGATTTTATCACCTACCGCGCGTATCGCACTTCGGCCAATGGAAAAAGATTATTTATCGGACGGAACAATCTCGGTGGGGTACCCGACACCATGCTCTTAGAACTTGACCTGGCAACCTTGGAGTCTCGCGAGGTCGCGTCGATTCCCGGATACCTCGAACCGCTCCAATTCGCGCCTGACGACAGCGGGGTCATGGTGCAATTGTTCGAAAACTTTGAAACGCGTTTCTTTT
>JACPUP010000046.1 GCA_016192205.1 Candidatus Kerfeldbacteria bacterium | reverse complement strand
TCGTCGATAAAGAGAACCGTGCGCTGGCCGTGGAACTTGCGTCGCTCTTCCGCCTCGCGGACGATCCGCGTGAGGTCCGCCTTCCCGCTCGACACCGCAGACAACTGGACGAAAGCCGACTCCGTCAGGCGAGCGATGATCCGAGCCACGGTCGTCTTCCCCGATCCCGGCGGTCCCCAAAAGATGATGGAGAACAGCTCGTCATTCTCAATCGCGTGCCGCAGAATGGTACCCGGCCCTACGGCCCGCTCCTGTCCGAAAAACTCGTCGAATGACACTGGGCGAAGCCGATCGGCCAATGGCGCGGTCCGGTCGAGATCGTGCGCGAGCTTCACATCAAACAGATCAGCCATAGCGCACGTATGCTATCACATCCACCCAACGCCCCCAAGCGGATTTGACAGTCGCCCAGAACCTCTGCTACTCCTGACTGTGTCGCGGATAGCCCTTTTCAACCAGCAATCTGGTGATGAAGGGCGTTTTTGGCTACACCCATCCCAGAGAGGGAGGTGAACACCGTGCTTATGAAGCCGAAACGAAAGATCCGAACGCTCCCTGATGCAGAGGAAGTCCTCGAAGCAATGCGAGCCTTCCCCAACCGCCACATCACCGTGGGCCAACGGAGCCGCATTGTCTGCAAGCAGACGAAAGACGGGCGGCCGCAAAGCTTTGCCATCAACTGGTCACCGATGCAGACGTACTGTTGTGCCTTCTGCAACACGCGGCTTTTTGGCGGCGTGCCGATCAGGCAGAATGAACGCAGGTTCACGAGCGAGGACCCGAAGGAAGACCGGGAAGCGGAGCGTACGTCATGATCCCCACGGATTGCTGTCGAACGGTGAGGGGTTCGCATTGGTCCCATGGAACATCGAACCCCTCCCCTCCCCCCTAGTCGAATCGAATCGGGAATAACGAATATCGAATGAGAGGGATGAATCCCACACCCCTTATGCATGACTCGCTATTCGTGATTCGCGCTCTACGGCGTGCTCATCCGCAGGCCGGTATTGTAATTCCTGGGAAACGCCTGGAACGAGCCGTACCGGCTGTACGTGTTGTCGGCCTGACGCTGGAAGATGAGTACTCCTGGCGCGCCGCGGCGATTGACCACGGTGAGAATTTCTTCGTCACCGTCGCCGTCCACGTCGAGCGTGGCCGGATACGCGCCCTCGCGGAACCCGGTGCTGGCCGCGAAGAACTGGCCCTCGAGTTTCCCTGCGGCCGAGAAAATCCGAATGTGCGGGGCACCGCCTGGCCCGGAACTGGCCACGATTTCCACCTCGCCATCACCGTCCACGTCGCCGGCCGCAACCACCACACCCAGCCGGTGCGAGCGCGTGAAGCTCAAGAATGACCGCTTCTGTTCGAACGTTTGCTTTGTCAGATCGTAGTCGTAGATGTGGATGCGCGGGGTTGAACGGCCAACCGTCGAGAGAATCATTTCGTCGCGATCATCACCGTCAACATCCGCGAACGCCAGGCTCAAGCCCTGCCGGTAGTTACGGAAGATGGAGAACGATTTGTCGTACCGGAACCACGGCCGGTCTGGCTCATACCGGTACATGCGCACGGTCGCCGCAGCTCCGCTGGCCGGGGTAACGAACACTTCGTCAATTCCGTCTCCGTCCACATCGCCAGCAGCCACGGTCACCCCGAGTTTGGAACGAGGGCTATAGGGGTGGAACTCGTGGAGCTTCACCCCGTCTTGGTCGAAGAGGCGGAGCAGCGGACGACGGCCGGAGGGGGTGCCGGTGAGAATGTCTGACCGCCCATCCCCATCCACGTCGCCGATGGCGAGCTGGACACCGCCGTGTTTCCGCAGCTCATCGCCGTACGCTTGGAACTGACTGAACAACGCGCCCTCGGGCGTAAAGAGCCGAACCAGGGGCGGCCGGCCAGCGTTCGGTCCGACAGCCAGGAATGGATTCTCGTCGGACGACGATGGGCCGCCAACACCACAGCGTTCCGATTCTGCGGGCCGGTCGGCAATGGTGCCACAGGCGTTGCGGTCGGTGCACGTTCGTGTCCGTACTCCCTCAGCCGAGCATGCGGACCACGGCGTGCAACCCCAATCCTCAACGCAGGCCGCGGGGCTTGCGCAGGCGCGCGATACCGGCGGCTTCCCCGTGTCGACCCCGCAGCTGTTGAGGTCTGCGCAGGTGCGGGTCTGGACCTTCTCACTGCAGGCCGACCACGCGCCGCACTGCCAGCTTGGCGTGCAGGTGCTGGTGGAAACGCAGATCCCGCCTTCGTCTGTTTCCCCCGAGCAGTTATTGTCTTGGCTGTCACAGATTTCTGCGCCGCCGGGGTTGATAGTACTCACCGCGTCATTGCAGTCGAGCTGCGGGAACGAACACGCGTACGAGGCTGGGCTGCCGTACCCGTCACCATCGAGGTCGGTGCAGGGACCGCAGAAGAGCACCTCGCCGTCGCCAGCCGAGCAGTTGTTGTCGATGCTGTCGCCGCACACTTCCGTCGCGTCCGGGTGGATCGAGTCGCTCGGAACGCGGCAGTCCAGGCCGGTGAAATTGACGAGCGAGAAACCACCGGCGTTGTCCCAGACCATACGCAGCAGGCGCAGATCCCAGTTCCCGGTTCCGAGAGGGCCGTCGGACGCGGTGAACAGCCAGGTGTCATTCTCTAAGACCGTAACCTCGGGAGCACTCAACCCGGTGACGCCGACGTCTCCCTGGTACGCCCAGTTGGCACTCCCGCTCGAATCAAAGGTCAACGTCGGAGATTTCACGTACTGAATGGCCGGCTGAGGATCATTCCAATCGGTGAAAAACAGGTAGTAGTCGCTGTCGTACTGGGTGACGAACGGGTTCTCGGCGATACCGCCCCCGGTCTGTTTCCCCACGCCGCCAGGGACGAGACCGGTGGAAGAGATGTAGCCCAAGCCGGTCCAGCTGAGCAAGTCGGATGACGTTGCGACGGTCGTGACGTGCGTTCCTGACGCGAGACCCACTGCGGTCAAGAACACGTCCCACTGTCCCGTCTTGGGATCGAACAGCACCATGGGGTCGCGGCACTGTTCATCCTGCGGTCCGCCCAGGCTCACCGTCGTCCACGTCTCATTGCAGGTGTACACGCAGCCGTCGCCGGTCGAGCCGGAGCAGTTGTTGATCGGATACCGCGTCCAGTTGGTCAGGTCGGTCGAGGTGGCGAGCCCGAGCCGCTCGGTATGATCGGCATTACCCGCTCCGGTCGAGCCGGTGTAGAACATGTACCAGGTGCCGTCCTTCCGAATGACGTGCGGCGCCCAGAGTCCGTACGGATCCCACGCTCCCGGAGCAACGCGGAGCGCGATTCCTTCATCCGCCCAGGGTTGCGTGAGGTCGGTTGTCGAGTAGTGGCGAATTTCAGTCGGCGCACCGGCCGAGAAGAAGATGTGGTAGGTGCCGACGTCGTCCTTCACGATGGTGTGGTCAACGATCGGGATGCCCGGGTAGTTGAGGGTCGTCTGCGATTCATCGCAACCGGCTACACCATCTTTGTACAGAGCCTGCACCGAATCGACGCAGTCGTTTCCCCCGGACGCGACCGACGTGTACCCGTCGGCGTCGAGGTCAGCAGCGTCGTACGTGAATCCGAAGGCCACCTGATCAAGCCAGTGCTGACTCGCTCCGACGTCGTAGGAGGAAAAAACTGCTCGCCAGCGGAGGGTTCCGTTGTTCGGAAACGACGGTGCGGCGAAATTCACTAGGGCGGCGCCGGAGCTCTGCGCAAAGGTACCGTTCGACGGAATCCAGTTCACGCCGTCGCTCGTGTACAGCCAGGTAGCACCGTCATCGCTTGAAAGCTGAAAGGCCACGAGACGCTGGTCGTCGGTGCGGATGGAAAAGGCGGTGAGAGAACCGTAGGGTAATCCGGTCGCGGATGCAATCACCGCGGTCTGCGGGTAGCCTCCCTGGAGGCTGCCGACGGCAACAGTGGAGGTTTCACGCCAGGCCTTGTAGTTATCCCAGGCGATGACCCCGGGCGTTGACGAACCGTCAAAGGGATTGTAGTTGTGCACGCCGAACTTCCCCGTGCCGAGCGAGAAGTTCTCCGCCGTATCATTCGCCTGCAACGCCTGCGTTCCATTGACGAAGACGGTGTGCGTTCGATTGGTCGCTGTTGTGTAATCGTACCGCCAGGTCACGCGGTACGTTGTTCCCAGTGCCGCCGTCGTCGTCGCGGACGGCACGAAGGTTCCAGCGCTGTTGCGGATGAAAACGGTGTCAGTTGCATTCTCCGTCAAACCGGCCCAGTAGCCGCCCGTCCCGGCGTCGTCATGCAGCGCGAGCGAACCCACCACCGGCCGCACGCCGCTCGACAGTTCGAGGTCGGACTCAATCACCCAGTCGTCAGCGGCGCTGAACGTCGAGGTGTTATCCCAGGCGAAGCAATCGCCCGGACTGTACGTCCCCTTCTGGAGACGACCGCCGGACACGCTGAACGCCGTTGTGCAGACAGCCGGGTTCGACGAACTCGTCCACGTGCCCGCACCAAAAACGTCGGTCGAAAAATCCTGAAAGTACTCGTACACGTTCGCCCGGTTCGCCGGCGGGTTCGTCGCACTCGCATTCCCCAGGTACATGAAGTACGCGCCCGTCGATGCGCCCGGCGTAATCGGGCTCTGGAGCTTGAACCGCAGGTCCGTGACGGAAACGTAGTCGCGGTCGAGCTCAGTGTTCGTATTCCCGTCCCAGTAGATGATCCGCAAGTCGTCGCGATCCGTTTGCATAAGGCCCAGGTTGACGTAGAGCGAGGTTGGCGACGTCAGCACGACGGTCTGACCTGCAGTCGCGCCGGCGGGCCCGGCGGTAATCGTCAGCGGCACGCGGTACCGATAATTCGCATTCCACCACCCGCCGATCAACTTCAGTTGCGCCCGGCCGGCCGCGATTTCCACGTTCGTGCCGTCGAAGGAGAACTCGGTGGCGTCGTTCAATTCCCAGATGGCCGTCTGCGGAGAGCCGCTCACGACGAACTCGCTCGGCGGAACCACGCCCGGCAAGTAGTTCGTAAGGAAAAAAGAAATCCCCACCCCAATCGCAATGAAGGTGGCGACGGCCGGCAGTATCCGTACGAAGGTCCGGATCGTGGTTCCACTTTGAATTTCTACGTCAGTCCCGGAGGACCGTCGGCGCGGCATACTTGAAGTATACCATTTTTCTGGATGGATGTCGACAGCCTAGCGACCGTAGCGGCGCTGGCGCCGGGCGTAGGCTTGGAGCGCTGCGTGAAAATCCTGTTTCGAAAACGCCGGCCAATGCTGCTTCACGAACAGGAGTTCACTGTACGCACTCTGCCACGTCAGAAACCCCGACAACCGCTGCTCTCCGGACGTGCGGATGATGAGATCAGGATTGGGCAGGTCGCTCGCATACAAGGCGTGGCTGATGGTGGCCGGGGTGATGCGCCCGGCCGGCACCCGAGCGCGGACGATCGCCCGAACCGCATCGACGATTTCGTGCCGACCGCCGTAGTTGATGCAAACGCTGAACGTCGCCCGAGTATTGCCAGCGGTTTTTCGCACGGCCGCCCGGGTTGCCCGCTGGACATCGGCCGGAAGACCACGCCAGCGGCCGAGGAAGCGGAGCTTGATGCCCCGCTCATGAAAGTAGTTGAGGTCACGCTCGAACGCCCGCTTGAGCAGCCGCATGAGGTAGGAAACCTCGCGCTTCGTGCGGTTCCAGTTCTCGGTGGAGAACGCAAACACCGTCAAATACTCAATACCGACCTCGAGCGCCCAATCCCCGACTGCTTTCATCTTTTCGTAACCCCGCCGATGCCCTTCCAACGCCGGCAGTCCTCGCGCTCTGGCCCACCGGCGATTGCCGTCCATGATAATGCCCACGTGGCGCGGGATGTGCGAAGAAACCGCCATACCGCTCCATCGTACTCAAAATTTTTGGATTTGCAAGCCACAGACCAACTGCCACCGACGCATTGCGAACGACCAACCGAACGGTAAATCATGAGCTCATTAGCTCATTGAGCTTGTTAGCTTATGAGGTGATCAGCTCGTTAGCGCTTTAAGGTAAGGACGTTCCCACGCCGTCCTAACAAGCTAAGAAGCTAACGAACTACTCCGAAAAAAACCAACGCAAATCCGGGGGGTCGTTCCGTTGAATCTTCCTCTTGGCGAAATGTCGCCAAATGAGCGGCAACGCAATGGTCGCATCGCAGTAGACCTGCGCGTTCCGGCCGCCATTCGCCTGCTTACCCCAGCTGATGGGTTCGGTCATCACGCCGCAGCCAGAGAGCGACCCCCACTGCGGCGAGTCCGTCGTGATCTGGAACGAGTACTTGTACGGGTAGATGACGTCGTTCTCGTCTCCGGCGACTGCGTACTTGTCCTCCTCGGTCTTCGAGGGCCGGACCACGGACTGCGAGACCGCGACGAGCTGAGTGAAGTCCTTCGGCACGCCGCCACCGATGTAGCCGGCGGTTTTCTCGCGGCCCTCTTTCAGCGCCCACTCGGCAATCTGGAAGATATCTTCGGCGTCCCAAAACTGTTCGACGATGAGCTTGCGCTGCTTCCGCGGAATGTCCGAGAGCGCCCACACGTACGCCTCGCCAAAGCCGGAGTCGACGAGGGCTGGGCAGAAGACCGGTATCTTCTTCTCGGCCGCCACCGCCGTGATGCTGCGAATCCCCTGCTGCAACTGCCACTTCCCGAATTCATGCAACAGTTTCCAGGTGGGGAAGACCGTTTGCTCTTTCAGCGAGTTGTTGAGCTCCTCGATGAACTTGATGACGAGGAGTTCCATCTTCCGGTAGTCCCACTCATCAGCTGCGTGGTCGTAGAACCGGTCCATCCGGTGCGCAAGCAAATCGTTGTCGTCCGGGAACCACGGATCGACTTTCCAGTACTGAAATCCCATGGCTTCGTACACGTCTTCCGTGAGGTTGGCGCCGGTTGCGACGAGCACGTCCACCATGCGGTTTTCCACAAGCCACCGGATGCCTGGCCACAGGCCAGCGCTGCTCAAACTCGCTGCGTACCCAAGGAAGTTCACCATCTTCGGCCTGGTGATCGTTTCTTCCCACACGTCGGCAACTTCGCCTAAACCACGCGCTTGAAAGGCTTTATCCTTCCAGGCCGTGAGGTCATCCTTGCCCTGCGCTGGGTCAAAGGGTTGGCGAAGTTCTTTCTTGTACGGGTTTTCTTCCATACGCGCGTCTCCTCGTAACAAAAATGTTCGGTGCGCCCCATGAACGCACGCAAAGTATAGCACAAAAAAGCAACGCCTTCACGAAACGCGTGCGCCGTGCTAGGCTACGGCTGCCAAATCAGCGGGGTGTGGCGCAGTTGGTAGCGCGCATCGTTCGGGACGATGAGGTCCCGGGTTCGAGCCCCGGCACCCCGATTTGGCGTGCACGAGCAGTGATCGTGGAGCGCAGTACGTAGAGCGCAGAATGGATAACGCGCTTTCCATTCCTCCTACGAACTACGCGCTACGGACTACGTGCTCGGGGCAGCCAGCGGATCGAACCCGTTATCGATTTCCGTCTTGTCACTGTACCCATCTCCATCGGTGTCGGCCACGGCCGGGTCAGTACCGAAGCTACGCTCTTCCAGATCGGATAACCCATCGCCGTCGGTATCGGCGAACGGGTCTGTTCCGGACGCGTTCGGCTCGAGGGCAGAAAAGTCCTCACCATCCGAAAGCGCCTCGGCGAAGAATTGGCCAAAGGGAATGCTCTCGGTCGGCGCCTCAACCGTCACGGGTTGGTTGACCGACAGCTGCGTATATTCCACAATCGCCGTCAGCTGCTTCCCGGCCGGAATGAGTTCGTCCCCTTCTGGACGGACTGCAAGCTCATAGCGAACCTGGTGGAGCTGGCCAGTCTGTAAATCAATCCAGAGGTCATGTTTGGCATTCTTCGCGTACGCGGTCAGCATCGGCAGGTCGTCCGCGGTCAGAGGGGGCGACGAGTCAATGGTGCCCGCGCCGACCTCAAACGGATCAATCTCCCGCCAGGCATCCCACACGCGCCGCTCGAAAGCGATGAATTGGTCGGGATCGATATTCACGCGCACGTGCCGGACCTTGGCGTCACCGACGGTCTCGTTGCCGAAATCTTTCTCAATGAAGATGGCTTTCGTTTCCTCGGCGGCCTGTGCAACCCGATCGGTGAAGGCGCGAATTTTCTCTGTGTCCGGCGTCGGGACTTCAAGATTTGGCAGAATCCCACTGTCCTGTTCGAGCGCCCGGGCGGTCATGCTCACCCACGTGTTCGTGAAAGGCTGCAGGTCAAAGAACGGCAGCGACGGCAGCCCGTTCGCGCGGACGTAGAACGTCTCTCCCACTGCGCGGAATTCGAGGTCGAAAGCGTACGTGACGTTCGCCCAGGTCGCAGTGCCGATGACGGAGCTGCGGAACTGCGGAAACGATGACCCCGCCACGGACTGATACGCGTCGGTCGCATTCAGGTGCAGTGCGGTGCCGTCGAGAAGAGGACCGCTGGCGGGAAGCGTTCCGTCAAGGATCGACGCGCTGGGCAGGTTTGAATCATCGCTGAACGGTAACGACGATCCCTGGTCGAGTGGCCCCACGGGCTCGATGGTAAAAGCGGTTTGGGCGAACGCTGGCAGAGCGCCAAGCCAGGGTTGAACGCCGGTCCGCGCGTCCGCCGACGTGGGAAATGTCACGGTCCCCGGCGCGGCGTCGCGCACGTCCATTTGGATGATGACCTTCGATTCGGCACTCTGGACAGCCGGCGCGTCGGTGATGGCGCGAACAATCGTTGTGAGCGACAGGCCACCCAGCCAGCTCGGTCGGGGCAACACGCCGAAGACCATGGTCGCACCGAGCCCGGCCACCAGGACCAGAATGCCAACCACTAGCCACCACCAGGGAAAACGTCGCGGGGCCCACCGGTGGAGAGTTGGATCGACCTCGGGCGCTGGCTGGTGAAAGGACGGCAACGCCGCCGTCGGCGTAACGCCGGCATCGTTTTTCCAGACGAACGGTTGGGACTGGCCAGGGGTGGATTCCACGAATGAGGATTTGGTTGACGACACTGTGAGCATACCATCCGCGAACACGAAAAGACAACGGGACCGCCTTCACCGGTCGCGGCCGCGCGTGCTACGCTACAGAAGAATATGACCAAGCGCTGGCCGGCACTCATCGCTGCTCTCCTTCTGCTGACCGCGACCACCTTCGCCATCGCCAGTATGCGCGGGGATTCGGCCATTGTCGACGAAAAAAGCCACCTGCCCGCCGGGGTGAGTTACGTCACCCGCGGGGACCTGCGTTTGAACCCCGAGCACCCGCCCCTCATCAAAGACCTGGCCGGATTCGCGGTCGTGGCCTGGTCATGGATGAGCAATACGCCCATCCGTTTCCCTGCCACCCACCCCAGTTGGGCGCACGCCACCAATGACCAGTGGTCCTTCGGGCCGTTCTTCCTCTACGAGGCCAACGGTCAGGCCGTTGACGCCATGCTCTTCTGGGGGCGGTTGCCAACGCTGTTGGTGTTCGTCGGGTTTGGTTGGTGGTTCTTTGTGTGGGTGAGACGTCGGTACGGCGGATGGACCGGGCTGCTCGCCGTGAGCCTGTATGCTCTCTCTCCCACCGTTCTCGCTCATGCCCGCTACATTACCACGGACCTCGGGGCGGCCGCTGCCTTCTTCATCGCGACCCTCGTCTTCCTTCGTTGGCTCAAACATCCAAACGCAAGACGACTGGTCCTCGCCGGCGCGGTGTTCGGCGGCGCGCTACTGGTGAAGTTCTCCGTCCTCATCCTCATTCCGATATGGGCCGTGCTCATCGTGCTGTGGGCGGGGGTGACAGAACGCGGCGCGTCGGCCCAACGCCTGCTCGCGAGAATCTTAGGGCAGCTTGGCGCATATGCACTCATCCTCACCATTGCCTTCGGGCTCGTCGTGCTTCCGGTCTACGTTGCGCAAACGTGGAACTACCCGGCTGAGAAACAAGCGGTTGATGCCCGGGCGTACTTCCAGCCCTCGGGGCCTGATCCCCTCGAGCGGTTCGTCCTGTGGTCAGCGGACAAGCCAGTCATCCGGGCGGCCGGCCAATATCTCACCGGCGTGTTGTTGGTCGCCAACCGCGCGGCGTACGGGAGTGTGACGTACTTTCAGGGAACAGTGAAAAACGGCGGACGCACGAGGTACTTCCCACTCGTGTACCTGGTCAAAGAACCGCTGGCGTTTCACCTTCTATCGTTCTTCACCATCATCGGTGCGGTCATGGTGATGTTCCGCCAACGCCTCCGCGGCGCGCTTCCGTGGGCACGTGCGCATTTCACAGAACTCTCCTTCCTCATCGTCGTCGGCACCTACTGGATCGTCAGCATCCAATCCGCGCTGAACATCGGCGTCCGGCACCTGTTGCCGACGCTCCCGTTCGCGTTCGTCTTGGTGAGTATTGCGGTGGTTAGCGGCATCCAGCGCCTGCGTGGCAGGTTTCGTGGCGCCGCAGTCGTCGCGCTGCTGCTGTTGCTCGGCTGGCAGGCCGTGTCTGTACTGCGGAGCGCTCCCTCGTTCCTCGCGTACTTCAATGAAGCCGCAAGCGGTTCTGCCAACGGCCATCGCATTGTCGCGGACTCAAACCTCGACTGGGGGCAGGATTTGAAACGCCTGGCCGCATTCGTTCGCGAGCGCGGCATTGATGCGATCAGCGTGGATTACTTCGGCGGAGGAAACGTTGAACACGCGTTGCCCGACGTTGGCCGTGCCGTGCACATTGATGGGACAGCGGTCACGGGCTGGCTCGCGGTTTCACAAACCTATTTGACGGCTGAACGCGGCCAGGCCGCGCCCGGCTACGACAAGGCGCCGAACCGGTATGCGTGGTTGGACGCCTACGAACCGGCCACGACCGTCGGCCATTCGATTGTCGTCTACAATATCCCCGCTTCGCCTTGACCTTGGTCAAGCGGTGGTGCTACACTCGCGCGACGAGAGGCCGGATCGATCCTGCATTGCTGGAGGGCAGCACATGCGGTTATTCCCGGGGCGACAACTGGGTAGAATCGAATCTCCGCCTCTCGCCACCCGGGCCTTCAGTGCCGCGGGTGTTTTTCTTACGAAGAATGATGAATCGAGAATCGTGAATCAAGGGGCGCCTTCACGAGACATCCCATGATTCGCGCTTCGTGATTCGCGATTCGATCCCTACCCCGACGGATCCTGACGCACCACGATTGCGTTCGGCACGGGCCGGCCTGGCCCAACACGATAGCTGCCGTACTGCCAGAGTGCCGAGGACGACCCGCCGTCCAGGTTAATGGCGTAGTCGACCCCGTACGTTGCCACGACCGCCGCCAAATCAGACACGGTGGCTGACGAGACGACGAAGAAGTACACCGTCGTCCCCTTGACCCCCACGGCCACGCGCGTCGTTTTGGTGGACTTCTGACCCGAGTCGAGGAGTTGGTCGCGGGAAACGTCCACGCCGCCTTCAATGAGCGCCGGCCAGTTGGCGATGGCCGCCTGGATGGTCACCCCGTGCGCGGCTTCGAACTGCTCTGGGCTGCCGAACTGCGAGGCCGGATGGAAGTAGTACGGCCGACCGGCCGTGTCCCAGACGAGCATGGCATAGGCGGAGGTGGCCACCTCTTCTTGGTTGACCATGGTCCGGACGCCCGAGTGATACAGCGGCGAGAAGTAACTGTCCGACTGGTTCGCGCAGGACGATGCAGTGGCCGGGCAGAAGTACGTGCCGTTGAGCGCGGCGATGCCGTTTTTGTACCTGGCGGCAAACGCGCCAACGCTTTGGGTCAGGCAGTCGTCCAGGCAGGTGTCATCGTTCCCGCCGAGCGTCACAATCACCATGCCCGGCAGCGACAAGTCGGCCGTCAACACCTTGGTGACGAACGAGCCCTGGGACGTGGAGACCGTTGTCTCAACGTAGTCCGCTTCGCCGGTGAGGCGAATCTCTCCGAGACCGTTGAGAGTGATGAGCGTCTGTTCGGCCGCGAAAACCTGGGCGAAGTTTTCCGGAGTAACGTGCACGCGCGTGCTGGTGCGCGGTGACACGTACCAGAGTTGGTCGGGATCAAAGGCTGGTCGGACAAACCGGCCGCTGTAGGCGCGCGTGGTTCGGCTGTTCGGCTGCAGCGAGTCTTCTCCGCGCGGGATCTGCGCGAGCTTGGCAGAGGTAATGCCCTGCAACTGTGAATCAAGCAGTGCCTCCACGTCGGTCAGTGACTCGACAGGGTAGCGCTTGAAGTCCTTGGGCGAGACATACCAGCGCGTGTTGCTCTCCACGTGCCAGAGGATCCGACCGCGCAGCCGCTGGCGGAGTTTCATTGAACTGGTGGAATCTTCAAGGGCCGTCGGGATGCGGTTGAGGTTTTTCGCGCTGATGCCTAATTTGACCAAATCGAAAATCTCGTAGGCATCCTCGGCGCTGGCAACGCTGTAGCGCCTGAAGTCGCTGGTGGAGACATACCATCGTTCGCCCGTGGACACGTCTAACAGCATCCGGCCGCGCATGCGCTTGGCAAGTTTCGTGTCGAAGACGGATGTGTCCGTGCCGCTATCGATGCGGTCAAAACCAGCAACCGAGATGGTCGTGCCGGATTTTGCCGCGATGTCGAGCACGCTCTGCCAGGTGGTGATTTGCTGCCGCGTTAGCAGCTTCGGATGCACAAACCACAGCGTGCCAGTTTGTTCAGGTGAGGACACCACGCGGCCGGCCACGATTTCGGCGGTTGTGCGCGCTTGTGAATCAACAGGCATCAGGAGTGCCGCTGCGATGAGAGGGGCTATCCACAGTTTTTTTCGCTCGAAAAAACGCATAGCCTGGCCAGTCTACCACACTGACAGCGTCTGCAAACCCCTGCTAGAATAGCGCTATGCACCTCGGACTTTTCCTGGCCTTTGGCGCGGCCCTGTGCTGGTCCCTGCTCAACCTGCTGGACAAAACCATCCTGGAGCGCTTCCTGCGCAACCCATTCGCTTTGAACGCCGCCATCCTCGCTCTTGACCTGCCGGTTGGGCTGGTCGCCACGCTGCTGACACCCGCGTCGTTTTCGACGGGCGAGCTCGTGCGGCTCTCGCTTGGGATGCTCGCCGGCATCACCGGTGCGTTCTTCTATTTCTTCGCGCTGCAACGAGACCACGTTTCGCGCGTGGTGCCGCTCTTTGCCGTGAATCCCCTGCTGCTCGCCTTGTTCGGCCGAATTTTTCTCCATGAGCAACTGCCGGTGGTCGCGTACCTCGGTATCACGCTCATCGTTCTCGGTGCCTGGACCATCCAAGTACGCGGGTCAGTCTGGTCGCCGCTGCGTAGCCGCAGCCTAGGGCTTATGCTCGTCGGGAGTCTGGGGTGGACGACCGAGATCGTCCTCTTCAAGCCGCTGCTCGATGCGCACGGCACGCTGCCGTCATTTGCGCGCGCGCTGCTCGTCTCGGGCATTGTCGGTGTGCTGCTCCTGCTGCGCTTTCATCGCGAAATTGCTTCGGCGGCCCGAACGGTCGGACGCCGACTCTACGGCCTGCTCGTGCTCGACGAAGCGCTCAACATCACGGCCTTTGTCACCTACTTCTTCGCCGTGAGCGTATGGTACGCCTCGCTCGCATCCGCGGCCTCATCCGTGCAGTACCTGTTCGTCTTCATACTCGCGCTTATCCTCGCGCGGCGGTTCCCGGACATTTTCAAAGACGAGCGTGGCCTGCGCCTCAACGCTCGGAAGCTACTTGCCATCGTCGCGGTTATTGTTGGCGTGATTCTGCTGCCAAACTGAAGAATCGCGAGGCACGAATCAAGGAGCCATGACTCGATCGCTCCCTGATTCCTGATTCGCTATTCGTGATTCGCGTTCCACGTCATCCTTGACACTAAAGCTGGCTCGCGCTAGTCTGCGTGGTCCGACAGAGAAGCTCGCTCTTCTGCCGCGGGCAAGCGTAGGTGCACCTACACAACTGAAGGGAGCTCACGATGGCCATCGTGAGGTTCTACGTCATGCGCCAGGGGGAAAAGGACGGCGACGACCTGACCCCGAAGGGCGTCGGGCAGGTTCACGATTCCGCCCGGACCAACCTCGTGGGGAAAGGGATCGAGTTCACCTGGGCTTTCTATTCGGGAATGCTCTGGGCGCGACAGACCGTGGTGACCGCGCTCGACGCCCTCCACCACGAAATGCCGCTCGGCGGCACCCAGGTCGAAGAGGGGTTCGGCTACCTCGAGACCGAGGAGATGTTCCCGATTGCCAACCACAAGGAGATGATCGACGCCCGAGCGAAACTCGGCGAGACCATCACGGTCCTTGACTGGCTTCGGGAGTGGACCGGTGCGGCCATCCTGCGCGGCCGCGTCCAGATGACGCTCCTGTTCCTCGCCAAGAGGCTGGTGGCCGCCGTCAAGACCCGGGAACGGTTCAACATCTTGGTCGCTTCCCACTCTCCGACCGGCGAGCTGGCTTGCCTCGACCCGGCCACCACCCCGATGCTCCGCGAAGCGGACATCATGGTCTACGAAGTCGAGGTCAACGAGGACGGTGACGCCCGGATCACGAAAAGCGAGATCCTGCGCGCGCCCTACTGACACCAGACGGTGTCGCGAGGCCGAGCGTTCCTCTGGGGAATGCTCGGCCTCAATTCATTTTCCTTTATTGATTTGCGCCGTAATCCATTTCACGTGAAACGCGAAGTTTTTTTCTGTCCGGCTGCAATCTTCGTAGAAGTGTGAGAGGCCGAGCGGGGTCGCGGTTAAAACTTTACCACCGCAAAACAGCAGCACGCGGAATATCTGATTGCCCACCATGCCGTTGACGGGAATGAGAATGTTGGCACCGGCCTCAACGGCGAGGTTTAAGTCAATCGCCCAGTGCTTCGCCGAGAATCCTTGTCGTGAAAGTTCGGCAACAATCCACTCGGCGTCTTGATACGTTTTGACCAGCGTGTTGGTAATGCCTTGCTGTACATCCTTTTTCCGTTGATATGTTTCATGTCGCATGCCGGAAAAAACTGCGATGTCGGGCACGACCCCCCAATCAGCAATAGAGGTCGCGTGGGCAACGGTTATGTGCAATCGCTCTTCTTTCGTCCAGCCCTCGGGGTTGCTCAACGGCGCAACGAAAAACTGGCGACCCGTTGGATCTTCCAGCAAACTGATTTCCGTCGTCACGGGCTCGCCAGTCAATTTCGTATATGCCTCTCGCGTTTTGAAATCATCGATGGTTCCGCGAACAATCCCCTCAACGTCTCCATTGACGAGCGTGGCAGCCAGCCGTTCCTCGGGCCGCTCGTCAACGAGCACCGGAAACCCCCGCACGCCAGAAATGGCTGGCGGACCAACCAGGGTGATGTCGGCGTAGCGCGACGAGACCTTGAGACTCTGCAAAATTTCGGTGTCGGGTCCCTGAAGACCGAACCCGAGCTTTACCCGCTTGATCGAAACGAGCTCTTCAACGCGACGCATAAGCGGTTCCAATCCCATACTATTTAATCCTTCGCACAATTCCTTGGGTCGCGTCGACCCCGGCACCAGTCGCTTCGCTCCGGTGCAGGGTCTGGTGGTGCTTCGAGTTGGTTCCGTAGACCATCATCGGTTTACCTTTCGAACAATGCCCCGCGTGGCATCGACCTCGACCCGGTC
>JACPUP010000009.1 GCA_016192205.1 Candidatus Kerfeldbacteria bacterium | reverse complement strand
GACCAGGCCGGTGCCATTGTCGATGTCCGCGCGGACCGCTGCGTCGGTGGCGGCCGGGTCCGTGCCGTAGTAGGTCACGAAGGTCGGCGGGACCGCGTAGCTGGCCGTGCGGACCGACTCGTGGGCACCGACGTACTTGCCGGGGGCGCCTTCTTTGTGGGCGACGAGGAGCGCCTCGTCGTAGCAGCAGAAGAGTGCTGGCGAGTCCTCGTAGGCGAGGATTTTGCCGACCTGGTTGGCGCAATCGGCTTCGGAGTCAACGGACAGCCGGCCGAGGTAGATCTCCTCGTCGAGGTCGGCGCCCGGGACCGAAGCGTAGAGGTCATCCGTCGGGTCACCCGTCGGCGCAGTGCAGAGCGGAATGGCACCCGTATCACCCACCATCAGAGCGTACTTGTCCCACTCGGCCGGCTGGTCGTTGTACCACCCGTCGATCAATGCCTCGATCGAGGCGCAGGTGTTCCCCGTCGGGTTGATGACGATCTCCGCGGTGAGAAATCCCCGCGCCTGTTTCTGGTCGATCAGCGGCTGGAGCTCATCGTCGTACCCGGTCGGGTAGAGGAAGAGGAAGCTCGCAGTGTAGAACAGGAAGTTGATCGGGAAGGCGGCCGCGACGGCGGGCCAGTTGTCGAAGAGCCGGACCGCCAGCCGACCAGTCTCGCGGGTGATGGGCCGCGCCAGCGGCTGCGGTTCCGGGTGGCTGAAGGCCAGGCGAACCCGGGTGGACATGAGGAGCAAACCGCTCGACGGAACCCACTTCGCCAGCCACGCCTCGACTCCCCCGCCCATGATCGGCCCGAGCTTCGGGGTCACCGGACTCGTGTCGCTGCCGTCGGTCGGCGGCCAGGGCGTCGTGAGGCGGTAGATATCCTCGTCGCGCGCGAACACCTCTGGTTCCCCCGACTCGTGGTCCTTGGCTTCCTTCAATGGCTGCGGCCAGATGAGGTAACCAGGCAGCTGCCGAAGGTCAGACGGCGTGGACTGGACGAGCCTGATGCTCCCCAGGCCGCACGCCAAGGTGCCGCGCCAAGCCGGCAGCTCCGGCGCGCCCACCTGGTCCATGCTGCCGAGGCCCGGGACGCGGACTTTCTGGTAGAACCGACCGTCCGGCCCCTGCTTGTCCTCCACCCAAAAGCCGTGGATGAACACGTCGAAGAACGAGTTGCGGCTGTCCGACATGGACAGGTCGAGCCGCACATCGGCCGGGGTGCCCGGCGGGCTCGGGTCGAGCGCTACCCAGCGCTGCGTCGTCTGGGCGAGGGCCGGCACAGCCAGCCCAGCGACCAGGGCGAGGAGAGCGCCGAAGCTGAAGCAACGGAAACGAAGCCGAACCATCGCGATACCCCTTTCGGCTGCTGACGAAAGAAACGATGCATTGACAAGGTTCGTGCCGAAACGACAGAACCGTCAGGTACAAGACACGTGGCCAGGATGCTACCTGACCCTCGCCAGAACGTCAACTGCCAGAGCGTTCGTGACGCCGCTCGTCAAGCACAAACGCGAGTAGGGTAAGGCAGTCCTACGCCGGTGGCAAATCCATGCCGCCGTTGCCTGACACCGCTACTTTCGCGGGCGAGCAGCGATCGCGAAGCAAGGAAATACCGCTCGAATGATTCGCCCGGCTTTTGCGGCCTGAAAAGCCCTCGCACACCGCCTCCCGGACGCGCGCCAATTCGTACGAAACTACGAAGGGTGTCGGCGAGCGGCGGTGTAAATCGATACAACACCGCGCAGCCGCGGCGCTCCCCGACGACCAGCCCCGCCGCCAAAAGAAAAGCCAGGAGCGTATCAACGATCGCTCCCGGCGATGGACTATCGTGGTTGCAGTCGCGCGGCGTAGAAATCCCTGAAGTGGCGCTGGATGCGCTCGACGGCGCTGACCGAGTCCTCCGACGTACTGAAGATCCACTGGAGGTGGAGGTCGTGGCGGTAGTGGAGCAAGACCAGGTCGCCGCTGATGCCTGGCTGGGCGCCGAAGAGGGTCGCGAGCATCAGGACGTCCTCGACCCGCGCCTCGTCGAGGAGCGGCTCAATCGACTGGAGCTGCTTCGTCACCCAGTCGCTCCGGAGGTCGAAGCCCTGGCTGACCGCTCGCGACCAGCCGCTGTCGGTGTACTGATTGAGGATCTGCGAGACGGTGAAATGGGCGATGACCTCTTCCCGCACCCAGCCCGGCGAAAGGGCCGGATCCGGCGGAGCGCCGCGGACCAAGTGCCGGTAGGCGTGGACGATCTCGTGCCCCAAGTACATGCCGCGGACGAGCGGGGTGAAGTCGTTGTACCAGAGGGTGATCGCATTCGGCTTTTTGTCGTACCGGCCGACGATGAACGTCGCTCGGTGCACCTGAACCGTTTCCGAGAGCACCGGCACAACGTAGAAGTCGTGGGGATGCTGGAGCGGCCGCCGGCCGATGAACTGGTGATCGGATACTGGCTGCCCAGGCACGGCGTGGGCCTGAAAGAACTTCAGGAGCGAATCGGCCGTTGCGCTCCGTGTTGCCAGTCGTTCCAATCCCTGTTGGTACGCCGACAAGAACGCTGCTTGATCCGGGGTGAGGACGTCGAGCGCCAGTCTGGGCGTTCTGGCGGGTGGTGAGCCGCAGCCGATCGACCAGAATGTGACCAGGAAAACCCCGAGGGAAAGATCCCGTCGCCGCATAACCCACTCCTTTCGGCTGATGGGTAATTGCAGGAAGGAACGATCGAGTATGCCCCACCTTATTCGGCTGGTCGTGAAACGTCAAGCTCCCTTTATTATTCGGTTCAACAGCTAACGAGATGGCTCGAAAGGGGCAGATGTCCCGGTAGTCGCCGGTCGGGTGAGAGGAGAAGGGATAATGGGGTCAGCCACCATTGTTTATCTTTATATCTTCAAATATCTGTACGCGAGCGTTTTCTCTATTCAGTATATGGTAGACGTATTGACCAACGTCCGTTCTCTCAACTCTTGGCATGAGTATATCATCAATGGTGG
>JACPUP010000047.1 GCA_016192205.1 Candidatus Kerfeldbacteria bacterium | reverse complement strand
CGTGTGTGCGACCCAAGGGATTAAGGGACTTATTGAAGTCCTGCCCTGCACCACGAGGGGTGCGGGGCCCCAGCGCCCCCGCCCGCTTCGCGTTGCGAAGCAAGGCGGGCGGGCAAGGGCCGAAGTGCTTACTTGCGGACGGCGAGGAAACGACTGGACTGAACCCAGCGAAAGTCGAACCAGTCCCAGCCCAGGCGCACCCCGTCAGCATAGGCGTAGACGAACGCCACGCAGCGGAGGCCCCCGCGCCCGGTTAAGGAGCCGCAGAACGCGACGACTGGCGCCTGCTTGCGCTCTTCCGGATTCTTCTCCAGGAACGTCTCCGCTTCGGCGCGATCCGGCATCCGGAGATCGCCGCGACGCTCGACCTCATCGAACACCTCCTGCGTGGTGGGTTCGTGGTCGAATGTCACGTAGTCATACGTGACCTCGCCCGTGCCGGTCCCCCGGATGGGGAAATCGGCGACGGTCAGGCTGTCATTCACGTAGGCGTAGAGCGCCTTGTTGATGGACTTCCAGCGGTCGCTGGCGTAGTCCACCACCATCGTGAACAGCACGGCGAAGGGGTTCGCCCTTGAGGAATCGGTCGAGCTGGTCGGGCGTCCTGACCCCATGCTGCATCTTGTGCATGAGGTCCGCGAACATGCCAAGGACGTTCCCCGGCACGCTACCGATCATTTCCTGTTTCATGATCAGCATCTCCTCATTGGAAGTCTCCCGATGCCGTCGGGTACGGTGGCGGCCTTGAATGGTAGCCGCAGCGTTCAAGGCCCTCATTGAAGACCCTTGACGCTGCGGCCGTCCGCATTTCAAAGAACGCCCTATACTAGCGCATTTGGCCGATTTTTTCAATACGAACGGGGGTTGGGTACAAAGTGACCCTACGACCCGGAAACCCTAGAACCTACTACCCTATTCTTCGCCTTTCGGCTCGTCGCTATCAAACTTCTGCTTAATCGTCTCGATCTTCTGTTCGACGTCTTGGAGTTTGGCTTTAAGCTGCTTGGCGAGCGCCAGCCCGCGCTCGAACTTCTTTAAACCTTCGTCGAGGTCAATGTGCTCGCTCTCAAACTCTTTCACGATGGCCTCGAGTTCTTCAAAGGCTTTGGTGAAATGGAAATCGCGTTTCGGAACTTGCGTCATAGCACTGCTGAGTCAAACTCGCCTTTCGAAAGCCGCGTCCGAACGTGGTCGCCCGTGGCGAGCGCCTTGGCATCATGGAGGATTTTCCCCTGGCCGTCAAAGGTGAGCGAGAAGCCGCGCGCGAGCACGGCATTCGGGCTCAACGCGTGCAGGAGTTTGCCGATGTGGGCCAGCCGCTGGACCTGTTCTTGGGAACGCCGGCGCATCCGTTCGGTAAGCGTCGCGGCCGCATGGTCAACGGCGACGTGACGCGCACGTGGAGTTGCGGCAAAGCCAACGGCTGCAGCACGGAAGGAACCGAGAAGCTGCTCAATGCGGTCAATCGGCTGTTGCAACGCGCGCTGCATCCGGTCGAGTGAGCTGCCGACGCGGTCCGAAGCCGAACGCAGACTTGCATCCGCCTCAACTCCCAACCGTCGGGACAGCTCGGTGACCGCCAGCAGCAGTTCACGCCGATCCGGCGCAACCAGCTGGGCGGCATTGGTCGGCGTGGTCGCCCGCACGTCAGCGACGAGGTCAGCGATCGAGGTATCACGCTCATGCCCGACCCCCACGACGACTGGAATACGCGATGCCACGATCGCCCGGGCCACGTCCTCGCTGTTAAACGATTGGAGGTCTTCAAACGAACCACCGCCGCGCGTGACAATGATGACCTCGGCAGCACGCTGCTCGTTGAGCGTCCGCAGCGCTGCCACGATGTCCCGCACGCTGCCAGCGCCCTGGACGCGCACGGGCGCGAAGACGACCGTGTGCTGCCGCGAACGGTCCTTGAGAATGGTCAGCACGTCCGTGTAGGCTGCGGCGTCGGCCGAGGTCACGAGTCCGATCCGCTCGGGGAACCGGGGCAACGGCCGCTTCCGCGCTTCGTCGAACAGCCCCTCCTGCTCGAGCTTGGACTTGAGTTTCAAAAACGCCTGCGCAAGCGCCCCCTCACCGACCAGGGCAATCTCCTTCACGCGCAGGTGAAACTTCCCTGACTTCTTGAAGAGCGACGGGGTGGCGAGCACACGAATTTCCTCACCGTCTGCAAGCTCCTGCTTGAGCTCCCATTTCATGAGAAAGCACGTGACGGCCGATCCCTCATCCTTCAAGTCGAAGAAGACGAGGCTGTCGCCCCGCTCCCGGAATCCCGAGACCTCGCCTTTCACCTCCACCTCGCCCACGGTCGTACGCAGGTGTTCGCGCAGGTAGTCGACGAATTCGGAAACCGAGAAGATCATTGGCGATGGGTCGGCGTGGGCAAGGGATGGCGGTTCAGGAGTTCGCGCAATTGCTCGCGGAGTTCACGCTGGCTCTGCGCCCCTCGACGCAAGGCCGCTTTTCGCGCTCGCAAATACTTCCGAATGCCTCTGGAACGACGACGGGGACGCATACGTCATAAAACGACAAGACTGCCATCGCCGGTAGTCTAGCAGCAAAGGCGCTGCCTGGACAAGCGTTGCGGTTACCGCCCCCAGGCTTGCCCGCGTTTGATCTTCGCCAGGAGAAAGCGACTGCCCTGGTGGTCAGCTGGATCCAGCTGACGTTCGAACGTGAAGGTCTCCTGCGCCGCAGCCGCGTTCCCTCGCCGGTACAAAACGAGCCCGACACCGTGCAGTGCGCGCAAGTAGGAGCGCTCCGTCGGATCGCTGTACCGCAGCTTTGTCGGCCAGTCGCCACCCAGCTGCTGCTTCGCCAGCGTGACTGCCCTATCAAATTCGCGCGCTGCCACGGCCAGCTCGCCGCGTTCGTACGCCACCTGTCCGAGGCCAGCAATCGCATCAACAAAGTCCGGCGTCTCCTCGAGCGCCTGGCGAAAGCACGCTTCGGCCGCGTCGCGGTCAAGGTACCTGAGCGCTGCGCGACCCTGATCGGTGAGGTCGAAGTTACCGGTGGCCATGGTCAGGAGGTCGGTGGAGCAGCCGCAATGCAACGACGGCGACAACGGCGATACCGCCAAGGAGAGTGATGAGCTGAAGAACGGAAAACCGGCGCTCGGCCGCTCCCTGGTCGTTCGCCGGACCAACGCCGATCGCTTGGCCCAAGACGCTGAACACCTCGTACGTTCCCTGATCGAACCACCCGAGGCTCATCGGCAGTGCCTGGCTCGGACTCGCAGACCGGACGAGCGCTTGGTGGCGAGCATCGCGAACAATCGCGGTCAGCGTCGTGCCGGTCCCCAGCGGCGGCGCATCCGACGAGCCGCTCCGTCCCACGACCTCAATGACGGCCAGCCGAACGCGAACGTAGGCGACATCTTCAACAACATCGTCGAACGATTCCAGCACGCGCGCAGTCACGTCGTACGTCGCCCGCGGCTCCAGTGACGATTGGGCCGACGCGAACCAGGGCGCGAGTATCAGGAGAATGAAGAACGTCCACCGCATACCTCTATGGTGCATCAAGAATTGCGCGACGGCAAATCTGCGCGGAGAAAAAGAGAAAAGGTTTACACGAACCAGCGGATGTAAACCTTCTCCATGCTTCGTGGAAAAACGAGCAGATGTCCCGCCAGAGCGTTTGCCGCTGATGGGCGCGTCTTCATGCGGGATTGAGGGCTTGTTTAGACGCTGGTCCTCAAGGAACAGCTGCTTCTGGCGTAGCACAAAAGCTCGCACCTGTCCAGTCCCTGCTTTTTCGCCTTATTTTTTTACGAAGCGTGCAACCGTGTGAAACCGCGGAATGCCAGTCGGCCGCTCCACGTGGGTCAAACTCTGGACATCTTTGAGGACGAAGCGCGGACCGAGCAGCGCTGTGAGTTGGTCAACGCTCATCACGTCCTGGGCAACCTCGACGATGTACGTTCCCTGGCTGCGCAACAGTCGCAGGAGTTCGCGCGCGTAGTGACCCTGCCGCTCCTTGGGCAAATGCTGCAGGCAGCCGCGGTCGTACACGACGGTGAACTGTCCGCGTTTGAACGGGCTCTTCACCGCATCGCCAACGACGAACGTGACCGTGACACCGGCTTGCTCGGCTTTGCGCTTCGCTTTTTCAATCGCGGTCGGCGAGAGATCAATGCCAGTGACCCGGTAGCCGAGGGCGGCGAGATAGACGGCTGCCGACCCCAACCCACAGCCAGCATCGAGAAGGTCAGCCCGCGCCGGCAACTGACGCTTCTGAACCATGTGTTCAAGCGCGGCATCGGGCCCGCCAATCTCCCACGGCAACTGGGTTGCGGTTGACGTTTGGTAGAGGAACTCCCATTCGCCCGGTTGAATCGCCATACGACAAGCATAGCATAATGTCGAAGGGTGCAGGTTCGAGGGCGCAGGCCATCGATCGCTAGGCCCTCTGCCCTAATCAGCCAATGCGTACACCGGCGCGGTATGACGGTCAGCCACCTTCGAGGCCGCGTACGCATCAGGCTTAGTTCGCACGGTGAACCCGCTGGCGGTAACCATGCCGACGATCTCGGCAATCATCTGGCGGGTTGGCCCATTCTCGCCGATGTCCACGTGCACCTCGATGAGCGAACCGACGAGCGGTTGCAACTGCGGGTGCTCGCGCAACCGCTTGGCGAGCGCTAACGACTGCAGGGCTTCGCGGTACATGCGGTCGCGTAACGTCACGACGTGCTCGTGGCGCGTCCGCTGCCAGAAGTAAATGCCCCCGCGGCCGATGCGGTGGAAGACGATGGCTGACACGAGCTGGACGTGGCCATCGATGCTCGGTAACGAATCCGTGCCAATAATCAGCCGGTAGTGCCCGACGTCGTGGGCCCGGACGAACGACGTCAGCCGTCCGACGACCCGCTGGAAGTCAAGGAGTCCGAGACTGGGACTGTGAAACCGTTCCAATGCCATAGCCGAATGCCGGAAGCCCCCTTGTGGCGGCACCCTCCATTCTACGATACGGACGAACCGTTGACAAGCCTACTGGTGGCAAACAACCTCGCGTAACATCCCCTGCTGCAGCTCACCGTTGCATCCGCGCAAGCGCTGGAATCCCGCGCACATGCCGTCGGCGGGGATCGGTCCGGTCGACTCGGTTAGGGCCAGGCGGGTCCGGGCATTGAGAATGGCAAGACAATGTCCGCTCGTACACTCGGTGCTGTCCTGGCAGCGCTCACCCGCATCGTCGGCGACGAAGTTGCACCCGTGCTGCCCGCTCCCGAGCGCACCCCAAATGCCGCCGACCAGCGCACAGTCCGCCTGCGTCGCCGGATAGCACCGATCATCTTCCCAAACGTGCGGCCGGCTCGAATACGGACAGGAGTCGGCCGGTTGACGGCCAAGAGACGCCAGCGGACGACCTTCAAAAAAAATGACGAGCACGCTGATCACACCCAGACCAACGCCGAGGAAGACCAATCCCAGCCCATACCAGATCGTGTGGCTCCCGGCGTGACCGTCACGCTGCCGGCGTGCGGTTCGTCTCGTGGTGCGGCGTGCGCGTGTCGTCATCGTGGATTAGGAATACGTGGATTCGTCCCGAGTCCGATTTCCGCGCCGTCGCTCGTCCCATCACCGTCCGTGTCCGCGAGCACCGGGCTGGTCCCGCGCGCGGTCTCGTCGTCGTCCGTCAAACCGTCGAAATCAAGGTCATCGACGACGTCACCCTCTGTCCGCACCAACACCATTCCCGGCAGCGGCGTCACGGCTAGCGACTGCGGATGGTGAAACACGACCGGCAGGTCCGTGAAGAACGCGAAGCTCGTCCCATTCGACCAATACCCCACTGTTGCGGTAACGGGCACCGCGTCCAAGAGCTCTTGGACGTACGACGGAAAGCCGCGCTCAATCGTCCGCAGGTCAACCACTTCGGGCGCGACTGGGTAGCTGGCGATAGCGAGTGCTGCGCGCTCACTGACGAGTGCTGCGCTCATGGAACGAATGACGGTCAGCGTGGTTGCAGCCCGCGCCACCAGCCGGTCGTCAGCTGCCAACACCGGCGTCGGCGCAGCGGGGACGGGCGTTGGACGTAATCCCTCAAGCAACTGGACGGGTGACCAGCGAAACAGGGCCACGCTGAAGAATGACGCTGTCAAAAAACCCACGGTCAAGAGCTGGCGCCACTCAGGCGCGAGCAGTTGAGCGTCTGGCTCATGGGAAAAGAACACCGGCCACAGGCGCACCAAGACGTAGGCGCTCACGATGGCAAACGGATTGAAGGCCAACAGGGCCGCCAGCCCGAACAGCGCCAACGCCAGGACATAGCCCCAGCGCTGTCGGCCCAGAACGCCCAACAGCCCGAAAGCCAATAAGCCGAGATAGGCCCAAGGCATCCAGGCCGGATCCAGGCCGAAGGCGTACGACTCGAGGACGGCCTCGAGCCCTTGTCCGAAGGTCGGGGCAGGAGCGGCAAACGCCACCTGCGCCGCAACAGAAGCCAGGAAGCTTCCGGCCAGGCCGAGCGTGAGCGCCAACGTGACCTTGGCAACGAACGGGCGCGGTCCGTGCATACCGTCCTATGGTACCACGCGCATCGAGCCGCGCGAAAGATCGCCCCGTCCTTGCAGCGGTCGTCAAACGGCCATTGGCCTTTTACCCCACCAGCCGGCCAATGGCCGGCTGGTGTCTCTCTCGCGGGTACGGACGCTTGCCTAGTCCGGGCGGACGGACGTGAGCGAGAACGAACCGCGGTACGATGGCCCACCCGGTTGGATGCGTTGCTGGACGGTGACCGAGTCGTTCTCGAGCTTGGCGATCTGCACGGACGGCGCTTGCTTGGTCGGCACGAAGATGATTTCGCGACGGCCGTCCGCATCGAGGTCGGCGGTTGAGACCTGGTAGCCGAGGCGCGTGGTGCGCGCGCCGAGATGCTGCGAGGCGATTCGCTTCAGGGCGCTGCTGGCGGTCGTGTACGTGTAGGCGAGCACGCGGTTACTGCCGGCCTCGGTCACGACGACGTCGGCTACGCCGTCCGCGTCGAAGTCGCCGATCGCCAACGACGGTTTCCGCAACTTGATGGTACCGAGCGCGGAGGCGGCTGACTGGGCGGTCACGCCTGTCTGTTTGAAGGTCGCCAGCGACAAGGTCGGCTGGCCGCCGATGTTCTTGAGCGAGACGACGTCAGTCTTGCCGTCGCGCGTCAGGTCGCCGACGGTCAGCGCCTGGGCGCCGCGGACGGACGCCTGGGCGGTCAGCTTGATTGTATTGCCGCGGACCGCGTAGGAGCGCACGGAGGTCGTCCGCTTCGTCGGCCAGAGGAGAATTTCCTGGTGGTCGTCGTCGCGGACGTCGGCCAAGGCGAAGCGCGTCCCCGTCTTCGGCAGAACGAGTTTGCTGCCGCCAGCCACGCGGTGCACGCGCAGCTTCGTGCCGCTGGCGGTGGCGCGGTAGACGTAGAGGTTCGAGCCCGGGCGCGGCGCCAGGACGATTTCGGCAGCGTCGTCGCCGACCACGTTGCCGATCCGCGCGTCTGTACCGGCGCGCACCGGGGACCGGAAGGTCGCTTGCGTTTTCAGCCGATCCTCGCGGAAACCGAGGATGGACAGCCGCGGCGAGGAAGCGCTGCTGACCACGAGCTCGGCCAGGCCGTCGTCACCGAGGTCGCCAGCTTGAATGTCAAGATTCGGCAGGGCCGGGAGTTTGACGTTGGCCAGCCGCTTGCCGGCCAGGGAGAAGACGCGGAGCGGCAAGCCCCGTTTGCCCTTGGCTTCCCAGACGATGAGCTCTTCGGCCGCGTCTCCGGTGACGTTGGCGGCGATGAGCCGATACTGGCCGCTGCCGGCGTTGCCGAACGGCTTGAGGCGCAGAGCCCGACTGCCGTCAGCGTTAAAGAGCGTCAGGAGCGGTCGGCTGGTGCCAGTCAAGAAGGCCAGCTGCCGGTTCTTCAGTTCGACCAAATCTGGCGTGACGACCGGCGCTTCCTTCTTCTTACCGCCGTCGGGCGTCGCGGTCTTCTCCACCGGCGCAGTCGTGATGGCGAACGTCGTGAAGTGGTTCGTCTGGCCCCGGACGACGTTATCGTCCGTATCGACGACCACTGACTGGAGACTCGTGTACGCGCCGGCCGTGTCGCTCCAGGCCTTCATCGTGAGCGCGTTCTCGTCAATGCCGTAGGCGGTAAGTTCCGCTTCCTTGTACGGCAGGGTGATGGTGACGGTCCCGGCCAGCTGCGTGACGGGCGTGCCGGCGCTGTTCCCGCTCGACTTGAGCGCTTCGATGTCGTAGGCCGGGCCGACGCGCGCATCCGTGGCCACGTCCGGCGCGGTCTCGACCGACGGCGTCACGCTCACCGTGACGCTCGTTTCCTGGGCCTGGAGCGAGTTGGCGGGCATCAAGATCGAGGCCTCGTTCGTCGTGGTGATGGTCTGGGTGGTGTTCGTGTTGAAGTTCGTAGTGACGGCGGGCGGGAGGGTCGTTTCGTCCGACAGCGCAAGCGTGGCCGTCGCCGTGCCCGTGGCCGGGATCGCCACCTCCTGGTCGGCGCTCTCGAGCCCCAGACTGGCCGTGGCGTCGACGTGCGCTTCGATCGTCCACGTTTTTCCTTTGACCGCAGGCAGGGCGAACGTGCCGTCGCTGCCGGCCGTCGTGGTCGTGAAGCCGCCATCGTCGGTCGTGCCCGTGACCACCGCGCCGCCGGTGTGGGCCGCGTTGCCACGCGTGACCGTGCCGGTGACGGTCGCGTCAGGCTTCACAAACGTCAGGGTGGCGGTGGTCGGCGTGTCCGGCGACACGGTCACGACCTGCCGTTCCGGGTTGATGTAGCCCAGGTCGGTCGCCAGCGAGGCGGACACGAAGTACGTGCCGGCCGGCAGGGAGAAGCTGGCGCTGCCGTTCTGGTCGGTCGTACGGTCGGGGTTGAACCAGCTGCCGTAGGCGCCATACGTGACCGTTTTGACCTGGCCGAAGGAGGTTGAAACGAGCACGAGCGCGTTCGACAAGGCGGTGCCGTCCGGGTCGACCGTCTTGACCGTCAGGCTCGAATCGGCCACCAGGAGCGTGATGTCGTTCGTGACGGTCGCATTCGCCACAGCCGTAACGCTCTGGTCGCAGGTGCCGTTGAGGTAATACTGGCTCGAGGTGCTCGGATCAACCCAGCAGCCGAACTCGAAGGTGCCAGCTGCCACTTTGAGGGAGTACCGGCCGTTGGTGACCGGCGCCCAGGCGTGGGTGAAGCCGTCGGTCACAAAGACCGAACCCGAGACGCTCGTCAAGACGTCGCCGGCGGCGTTTTTGAAGCTGCCGGCCACCGTCGCGTTGTTCGGCACGAGCGTGAGTTCGATGTTGTTAAGCGTCTCGTTCGCGGCGATGGTCACCTCTTTCGTCGTGGCCGAGCTGGCCGCGTAGTCCGTGCCGTACGGCATGGACGCGCCGAGCTTCCAGCACCCGGCCGGAACGCGGATGGTGAACGAGCCGTTGTTCAGGGAGCCGCCGAGGCCGCCGTACATAAACGTCCCGGTCGCGGTCGTGCCGCAGGCGCGGGCCTCCACCCAACCCCAGAGGTTCGTGATGGCGGTCCCGTCCGCGGCTTTCACCTTGCCGTTGAGCGTGGCGTTGGCCACGGCGAACACGCGGTCCACGGTTTTCGTTTGCTGCGCGGCGACTGAAACCTGGGCTGGCGCTTCGGTTGAGACGTAGGCGAGGCTCGAATCACCGCTGCCGGGCGCGCCGGTTCCGCCGCCACCGCCCGGGTAGCAGCTGACGAACCAGGTGCCGGGGGTCAGGTTGAGCGTGGCCTTGCCGTTCGCACCGCTCATCCCCGAACCCCAGCCGCTGCCGCTCTTCGGCCAGGCGCTGCACCACTGGTTATTCAACGGCAGGCCGTTTGAGTCGCGGACGATCACGATGACGGTCGCGTCGCGCGCCAAGAGCATGATGTTCTGCGTCAGGGTCTGGTTCTCCTTGAGCGTGACGGTCAGCTGGGGCGCGCCGTAGGTCGCGTCACCGCCGTAGACCGAGACGTTGAAGGTGCCGGGCGTGAGTTTCATCGTAAAGGTGCCGTTGCTGTTAATCTGGCCGCCATTGCCGCCCGGGCCGCCGTCCCGCCAGGCGCTGATCCAATAGGAACTGCTGCCCGTGAGCGGGGAACCGTTCGGGAGCAGGACCGTGCCGGTGAGCGTGGCCGAGTAGGTGACGACTTCGAAATTGACGGACTTCGTTTCCGCCTGCGCGTTCGGCAGGGTGAACTCGATAGATTTGCTGAAGCCCTCGTATGTCCAGTCCGGAGAGGTGTTGCCCGACCACGTCGGCCAGACGGACATCTCCCAGGTACCGCCGCTCGAAACCGTGACGGAGAACTCGCCGTTCGCGTTCACGGTCGTCGAGCTCCCGTTGCCGCCCATCCGCTGCCAGAAGGACACGTTCGCGTCCGTGACCGGCGTGCCGTTCTTGCGCGTTACCCGGCCGGTGATTGTTTTGACGGCCGTGCCAAAGGTGATGGGCGATGACAAGTAGGTCGTGTTCGTCGTGCCCTTGGTGAGCGTCAGCGTGATGGGGTCAGGCGTGGCGAACCCCGAGGAGCCGTACGGCGGATTGACCCGGAGCGTGTACGTGCCGGTCGCGACCGCGTCGATTTTGAACAGGCCATTCACGTCGGTTGAGGCCCACTGGACGGAGAGGCCGCTGCTGTTGACGAGCTGCAGGTCCGCGTACTGCGCCGGCGTGCTGCTCGGCGTGTTCACCCGCCCGCGGATGGCCGGCGGCAGGAGCGCGATCGGCTGGGAGCCGTTCGTCCCGTTGTAGTAGACGTTGCCCCCGCCGTAGGTGAAGGAAATGTTGTCCGGCCGCGATTCGGTCGCGTGGGACGTGTAGACTTCAATGACGTAGCCCGTCTGGGTCGTCAGGGAGGTCTGGCAGTTGCCGCTCGCGTCCGTGGAAGCGTACTTGCTGATGGACCAGTCGCCGGTCCGGATCGTGACCGAAGCGTTCGGCACGGCCGTGGTGCCGTTCGACTCGACGACCTTGCAGAAGAAGTTTGCGTTCAAAAGCTTCACCGTGCCGAGCGCCGTGGTTTGGCCGTCCGTGACCGTCAGGGTCCGCGGGTCGGGGTTGAAATACGTTGAGCTGCCCGACCAGACGTCGAGGAGGTAGGTGCCGGCCGGCACGTCCGCGAAGGAGAAGGTGCCGTCGGTGCCGGTCGTTTTGTACTGCGAGTAGCTCCAGTTCGAGGTACGGAGCGTGACGTTGGCGTTCGCAACCGCGGTCGTGCCGTTCGGTTCGGTGACCGTGCCGGTGACCGTGCCGGCGGCCCAGGCGGGCTGGCTGCCGACGAGGATCGCGGCCGTCAGCGTCAGACCGACCGCAAACGCCAAAACGCCGATCCGGCGCAGGCCGAAAGGTCTGAATGTTGGCATAGGTTTCTTGTGAATTTTGAATTTCGTTAAGGTCTGGTATTTCCTGATTTCTTACAATATAACACGTCTTTCCTCGGTTGTCCAGGGGCTCTTGGCTATCCATCGCCCCACGTATTCTCCCTTACAAGTGCCACAAACTACATCAAAAATCCCCATATCAGCACAGGCGCTTGACACAGTTTTGATTTACGGATATAGTGTCGCGTTCGCTATTGACGGATTTTTAAGGATTGACTAATGTTATTTTCCAGCTTCGATTACGGCTCTTTCCAAAGGTTCGCCAATCCCAAGGCGACATTGAAGCACATTATCCCATTGTTCCACGCCGTCCTTCAAAAGGATGGAACATCGACGCTGCAGTGGAGCGCAGCGCGCGACCGGACGGACAAAAGCCGACAAAACGTTAGGAAAACTGCACTGGGTAAAGACAACCTCGTCGAACGACGAGCTTCTCCCAAAAAGCCCGGAGCCGAGCAGTTTTTGTAGCATTTTGCCGGCTTTTTTACGTACCTGCCGGCCAAAACTTCAACCGTGTATCCCAAATCACCGAAGGAAACCATTATCTTCAAGACCATCTATGTTTAACGATACGGCCCATTTCGTCAGCCGGACGTGGCAGCAGCGGAGCCGCAAGGCACTCGCCATCCTGACCGCCGTCCTCATGCTCGCCCAGTCGGGCTACGGCCTGGGGCCGTCCATTGCCAAGGCGACGGGCAGCAGCACGCCACCGCTCACGACCTGCACACTCTACGGATATAACGACCAGGACCTCGATGACAGCCGGCTTTTCCAAATGAACCTCCAGACCGGTATTTCCTCCTACATCGGGAGTACTGCAACGGACGAAGACCTTGAAGCGATTGACACCCAACCATCGACCGGAACCATCTACGGGTTCCCTGACAACGGCTCTGACGACACGTCCGCGGTTCTCGTCACAGTGAATCGCGATACCGGTGCTCGAACGTTCGTGGCGAACGTCTCGAGCGACTTCGAGCTGCCCGGCGCTTCGTTCAATCCCGTCACCGGCGAACTTTGGGCCAGTGCCGACACGAACGACAACCTCTACACCATCAACCTGACCACCGGTGTCCCCACGCTCATGCTCGACGCGAGTAAAAGCGGTGAGCCCCAAGCCCTCGCCTGGAACAATGCGGGCACGCTGCTCTACGTCGCCTACGACGACGACATCTACACGACGAACGGCGTCGCGGAGGTCTCCAAGATCGCCACGGTGAACGGCGAGGTTGAGGGCATGGAGTTCGACGAGAACGGCAACCTCATCGTCGGCATCCACGGCAACAACAGCCTCTTCGTCTTCGACACCTCGACCGAGACGCTCGTGGACACCGGCTTGGACTGGCCGAACGATGACGTCGAAACCCTGACCACACACTGTCCGCCACCGACGCCGCCAGGCTCGCTCACGGTGGTGAAGGTCATGGACAGCGGCGCTGCTGCACCGCACGAGTTCGGGTTCCGCCTCGACGACAACGACCCCTACGTGTTCCCGGACCAGGGCGAGGACTCCGTTGTCTTCGACGACCTCGCGCCGGGGACGTACACGGTGGCCGAACAGCTCATCGCCAACTACGAGCAGGCGTCAACGACCTGTGACGATGTGGTCGTTGCGTCTGGCCAACAGGCTAGCTGCGAGATCCACAACCGCTTGGTGCCAACGCCCGTCTGCGAACTCGAGATCGTCAAGTCGCACGACAAAGAGACGGCGAATCCGGGTGACACCATCTCCTACCGCCTTGACTTCGAGAACGTCGGCACCGGCAACTGCACGGGCGGCGGCGTCAAGGTCAAAGACGTCCTCGACGGCCTCCTGACCTACGTCGCCGACTCCGAGCAGCACTCGGCCAACGTCTCGTTCGGCTACGGCGGCACGCCGGGTCACGTCAACGGCACGCTCCTCTGGAACGCCGACACGCTCACCCCGGGCGAGTCGGGCTGGGTCAGCTTCGAGGCGGCGATTGATGAGCTCGAACCGTGCACCGATATTCGGATCCCCAATCAAGGGATGATCTGGAGCAAAGAGACTGGTTGGATCATGAGCAACACGGTCTGGACGACCGTCACCGCCCACTGCCCGAACAGCTCGCTCACCATCATCAAGGATGTGGTCAATCCGTTCAACTTCGAACCGGTCAAAGCGTTTGATTTTTCGCTCACCGGTGACGCCACCGAGAACTTCTCACTCGGCGACAGCGAACAAGAAGTCTTCACCGACCTCGACGCTGGCACGTACGTGGTGACCGAGACACTCGACCACCGCTACGCCACCGCGGTCAGCTGCGAACCTGACGCGCGCGTCAGCGACGGCAACGGCCAGGCGACAATCGAGCTGGGCACGGACGAACACGTCACGTGCACGTTCACAAACACCCGCCGTCAGGGCGAAATCGTCGTCCACAAGGACGTGGATGAGGATGCGGACGGTCAGGTGGACGCGACCGACCCGCCCGGCTGGACCTGGGACCTCATGGGCAGGGACGGCTCGAACATCGCCGCGGACATCCCCATGGGCGAAACGCTCGTGGTCCCAACCGGCTTCTACTGGGTCATGGAACACCAGCTGCCTGGCTACCACGCGGTTGAAGCCACGTGCGGCGAAGTGTCCTTCGGGCCACAGACGCAGGCTGATGGTCCCGTGCACGACGGCGAAAAGCTCGTTTGCACGTTTACCAACCAGCGCGACACGGGCGTCGTGCATGGCGCGAAGTACGAGGACTCGAACGGTAACGGCCAGGCTGACCCGGCCGAGCCCGGCGTCAATGGCTGGACCATCCAACTCAAGCAGAACGGCCAGGTGATCATGTCCACCGAGACCGCACCGTCGCCGCAGTGCTCTCTCGTGGCCTGCCCGGACTTGAATCACGACCTCACCATTGATGCAGCTGACGTGGCCGCGTTCTCCGCAGCCATGGCAGCCAACGATCCCAGCGGCGACTTCAATGGCGACGGGAACGTCGACGCGTCTGACGAGTCGATTCTTGCCGGTCTGCTCGGCACTGTGGATTACCACTGCGAGTGCGAGCAGGGCTGGTACGAGTTCCGCGACATCCTCGTTGGCACCTACGACATTTGCGAGGTGCCGCAGGCAGGCTGGGTCCAAACCGACCCAGGCGGGAACGCCTGCCACTCCGTTGAGGTGCAGCGCAGCGGCAGCGAGCGCCACTACCTGTTCGGCAACTTCAAGCTCGGTGAGCTCCACGGATCCAAGTTCGTTGACCGTAACGGCAACGGCGCATGGGACGAGGGCGAACCGAGCAAGCCAAACTGGACCATCTTCCTCTGGAATGACGCGGAGGGTGAGCCTGGGGAGATCATCGCCCAGACGCAGACCGACGCAAACGGCGCGTACCGGTTCACCGACCTGCCGGCTGGCGACTACTGGGTCAGTGAGGCCGACCTGGCCAACTGGATCCACACGTCGCAGCCGACCCTCTACGGTCCGCTGACCGTAACGTCCGGCACGGTGATCGAGGGCTTGGACTTCGGCAACTTCGAGCGAGGCGCCATCCGCGGCCACAAGTTCGAACGGGTCGACGCCGGCAACCTCCCGCTGGCGAGCTGGGAAATCGTGCTCCAGAAGGAGAACGCCCTCGGGCAGTTCGAGGTCGTTGCACAAACGACTACGGCCGCCGACGGCAGCTACGCCTTCGAGGGCTTGACTGCCGGCACCTACCTCGTGCAAGAGGTGATCCCGGTGCCGGAGGCCTTCGGCTGGGTGCAACTCGAACCCACCGACAATGTCTTCGTCGTTGTCGTGACCTCGGGCGACGTGCACGAGGATCTCGACTTCGTCAACCAACGCAACCGGCCGGACCTCACTATCACGAAAGATGACGGCCGCGTGACTGCCAACCCGGGCGAAACGCTCACCTACACCATCGTCGTGCGCAATGTCGGTGCCCATGCGGTCACGGGTATGACCGTGGTTGATACCCTGCCGGATCACGTCATGTTCGTCACCCACACCGCCGGCGTCGCCGTCGGCCAGGCGGGCAAGACCCTCACCTGGCAGTTCCCGAGCACAACGCTCGGGCCGGGAGAGAGCTTCTCGTTCACGGTAACGGTCGCGATTCCGGCCCTCATGCCGTTCGGGTTGACCAGGCTCCGCAACGAGGCGGTTGTCAGCACGACCGTGCCGGAAACCGACACGACGAACAACAAGGATGACGACGACACGAACGTCACGGCTGCGCCGACCATCGCCATCGTCAAGGATGGCCCGGCCACGGTGAACGCCGGCACCTCCATCACCTACACCATCGCCTGGTCGGTCGGTGGAAACGCTCAGGCCACGAACGCAATCGTGACGGACGCCCTGCCGCCGCTCACCTCATTCATCTCGGCGTCGGGCAATGGCACATTCGCCAACGGCGTGGTGAGCTGGTTGGTCGGCACTGTGAAGCCGGGTGATAAGGGGACGGTGACGCTGACGGTTGGCACGCCTGCCGTCCTGACGGCCACCACCGTCATCACGAACGTCGCGGTCTTCGACACGACCGAGAACACCCCGGTCAATGACCTGGCCATCACGAACGTGCTCGTACCGCAAGTCTTGCCCGCAGTGGCCAATCCCGAACTGGCCATCACGAAGACTGTGAACAAGGAGTTCACGAACCCCGGTGACACCGTCGAGTACACGGTGATCGTCAAAAACGTCGGTGCAGCCACGGCCGTGAATGTCACGCTCACCGACTCGCTCCCCGACGGGTTCACCTTCGTGGACGGCGGGGACGACGTGAAGACGTGGTCACTCGGCGATCTCGACCCGGGCCAGTCATTCACCGTCGCCTACAAGGTGAAAGTCGGTGCGGTGAAGTCGGGTCTCTACGAGAACTTCGCTGCGGCCAAAGCAGAGAACGCCGACGAGGTTTCGGATGAAGCACTCGTCGAAGTGCGGGGCATCAGCGTCCTCGCCACGACCGGTGCCGGTCTCCTCGACGACGTGTTGGTCGCGCTCGGCGCCCTCATCACGATCGCCGGCGCCGCCCTCTTCCTCCGCCAACGGTCGTCCATCCCGATCCTCAACATCTAACCAACCGCATCCACGAACGATCCCAGCGCCTCCCCGTCGGAGGCGCTGGTTCGTTCTCGGGCGGAACAGCCAGCAGCGCCATGCTATACTCCGTTGTGGTTGCTGCCGAAATCCCCTATGCGATTACCGCGCTCTCCCTGTGCGATTCTCGTGGTCACGGCCCTTGGCGCGGTACTCCGCGTGGCCTGGATCCACAGTCGGCTTCTGGCCGACGAAGTGGTGACCCAGACGTTAGCCGCAGCTTCTTGGTCTGACTTTTGGGGCTACCTTCAGCTGGAAAACACGCCGCCGCTCTTCTTCCTCATGGCGCGCTGGTGGATGCAGCTCGTTCCATTGACGGAGGCGTGGACGCATCTCCTCCCCCTCCTCATCGGCACGATTGCGATTCCCCTGAGTTTTGTCGTCGCGCGAAAAGTCTTGGCCATCGTTCCGTCCCTGCTCGTCGCCGTCCTCGTGGCCGTGAGTACGCCATTCCTCACGGAAAGCCTCGAGTTCCGTACCTACCCGCTGACGGCTGTCCTCATGCTCACGTACGTCCTCACCTTCCTCCACTGGGTCAATCACCCAACGTGGCGTCGGCTCTGGACGATCGCCCTCATCGCCGTTGTGGGACTCTACAGCCACCTCCAATTCGGCCTGGTCCTGGTCGCAGCCACCATGACGGTTCTCACCACGCGGACGCTGCGCACACGGTGGCGCTCCTGGCTCGTCACCACGGGCGCTGCCGTCGCCAGCGTAATCCCCTGGCTTGTCTTCGTCCTCGCGGACCGCGCCGCCACGATCGTCGGACCGGCCTGGTGGTCGGGCCTTTCGCCCTCACGGATTTCCCAATTCGCCAACTGGATCGGCGCATTCTTTCCCCTCTGGTTCAACCGAGACTTCAACAATGTCCTGACCGGCCTCGGTCTGGCTGCGCTCGTGGTGCTCGCCGTGGCCACGTTCGTCCAACGATCATCCCTCCGCCAACCGCCGCTCCTCATCGTCTTTTCCGCCTGGCTCGTCGTCACGGGTATCCTCGCCGCCCTCGTCGCCAACGTCACCGTTCCAAAATACTTCATCGTCGTTTTTCCCGGTCTCTACCTCCTCGTCGCCTTTGCCTGGGCACGTCTGCACCCTCGGGCCCTCGCCCATGGGCTCCTGGGCGTGTTCCTGGCCACCCTCCTCATCGTGAACACGACGACCAAACACCGCGGCGATTGGCTCCCCGCGCTCCAGTACCTTCGCCCGCGCCTCACGGCTGATACGCTCGTGCTCGCCCACCCCAATCTCGAGAGCATTGTCATCCGCTACTACCTGCCCGAGGCGACCATTATGCCCATGTTGCCGAGCCGGTACTGGACCGCGGACCGATTCCGCGACCTCCTCAGGTACAACTTCCAACGGGTCATCACTCCCGAATCCGTGAACGACCTCGCGACCATGACCGAGGGCTACGACACCGTCTGGTTTGTATCAGCCGTAGTCCCGCGTCCGGATTTTTTCAACACGCACCTCCCGCTCCAGTGGTTCTCGGACCACGGGTGGGACGGTGAACTCATTTCCGACTTCCAGTGGGACGGGCTGTACCTCGTCCGGTTCGACCGCCCCTCGTTTATCGCACGGTAAACCCGAAGCGACCGGACGTGCAAATGCCCGTCGCGATACAGGCGCGGTACTCAACGAGATAGGGCCCGCTCCCCTGCCCCTCGGTCAGGTCCAGAAGCATCGTCGAACTGTCCTGGGTGAACTGCGT
>JACPUP010000044.1 GCA_016192205.1 Candidatus Kerfeldbacteria bacterium | reverse complement strand
GGACGGCCCGTTTTTTTACTCATCAACCCGCTTTCCGATCCGGGAAACGTCCCAGAGAACCTCGAAAAGGTTCTTTTGTGTTTGGTAGAAGTCTTCGGACTCGATAATCATCCCGAACGTTTCCTTTTCTGTGCCGATGATGCCGACTTTGTTGTCGTAGATATACATGGTCATCGGGAAGATGATGTTTTGCGGTGCGTAGCGAAGTTCACGGTACTCGGCTTCACTGGTCGGCCAGGTTTCCTCCACCTCTTTGATTTGTGAGCGGATCACGTGGAGCTTTATCCTCGCGTCAATCCGCCGTTTGACATAGTCGTCCATGAATCGCTTGCCGGGCACCTTGTATAAATCTTCCATGGAAAGAATGCCGCGCAGGGGCTTGTCTCTGGTGGTCAGTGTGTCTTCGAAAATAGTCTTGACGCCCTCGACGCCTTCATAAAAGCGCACCCGTGGCCTTCGACCAGAGGTTTTGAGGAGTAGCTTTAGTTCCGGCAGTATGGACTTGAGATTACGTTCGCGTTCTTCTAGGACTGCGCGAAGTTTTTCTGGTGGTTCAACCGAATAGGTCCTGCGCCGCCCCTTGCTGGTGTAGGTTAAGAGCCCCATCCCCACGAGCTGCTGGGCGATTTCATGCACTGTGGTGCGGGGGAGCTTGGCCTTGGCTGCGATGTCCGCGATCGATCCGATGCCGACTCCGAGGGCAGAACGGTACACGACGCCTTTGTTTCTCTTGAGACCGAGTTCTTCAAGTACGCTTTGAATATCCATATTGTCGATATTTTTCGACGACAATAATCTTAGCATTATTTAAGAAATTAGTCAATTCATGGCTGCGAATCTCATTTCTATATCGGGAAATGTAGACAAAAAGTGCCCAATGCTCTATTGTGCGTGGTCAATCCCCAACACTGGATTCGGCGTAAAATGAAGTCCTTTTAAACGGAGATGCACGCCTCTTATTGAGCCGATCAGAAACGCTGGCCGGCTGATCGGAGGGACGTTCTTTGAAAGGATGGTGAATCTATGGATATCCCCGCACGGGAGATCAAGGTCGTGCGGCTGGTCGACGGCCAGCGCGTACGACTGCGCCTCGGCTCTGTATCGTATCAGGACCAGACCTTCGTGCGGCTCGGCGTTCGCCTCATCGTTGGGGTCTTCTGCGATCCGAACGATAGTCCGCTGCCAAAGCTCTTCCTTTGGCACGAGCGAAATGGAGTGTACGAGTGCCACGGGATCGCGGCATTCAAGGAGCGTCCGGACGGCTCGGTCGTCTGGGACGTGAATGCCTGGATCGATGACGTGAGGGTGGGTGCTGAATTTCGCACTGCGGAAAACCCCCATTTCCCCTGGATCGACAGTGCGAATTTCGTACGCCTGCTCTCCAGGACTTGAGTGAAGACCCACGGTCACAGAGAAAGGAGATGAAGCATGAAAATGGAAATGGCCATGGTGATGGCCATGATGCAGAAACCCGTGGCCTACTACTGCGGAGGGGACGACGAGCAGGCATTCCGCATCATCGAAGCGCTCAATACTCTCCGCGTTACCGGCTACGTTCAAATGCTCATCAACTGTTACGGGAACGAGCCGGAAACCATTGTCGGACGCCTTGAGCCGGTTAAGCAGCTGTTCGAGCGGATGGCTATTAAGGGAGAGTCGTTCATCTTCGATGAGGTGAAGGTCGACGCCGAACTCGTCCGCCTCGACATCCGCCTCAGGCCGTGAGGCACCGAGTTCACCAGTTCTCGGAAGGAGGGTGCCATGAGGCGTTTGAAAAGCACGTAGGACAGATTCGGGCCGACATGGCTACGCCAGGGACGGCCCGTTTTTTTCCAATTCCGTTACATGCTCGGTGCGTGGGAGCCAGGACGAGATCAAGGCAAATGCTGGCCGTTGTATGTTCAACAATGTCGGTAAATCGTTTCTCACGAGGACCGCGCATTGCTCGATCACGACGCAGAGGCTGACAAGCGGCGTGACGCGTCGATTGGCGGTGGATAACCGTCCTTGACACCGAAAGAGCGCTTTACCTACAGTGGTGCTATGAGTCCCATCAGACCCTTCGTCACCGGCCTTATCCTCGGGATGATCGCCCTCGTCGGCGTGCTGTTCGTCGTTCCCGGCAGCCCGCCCGCTGCAGGGAAGGTTGAGAAGGTTGAGTACGCCCCGGAGGAGTTTGGCGAGAAGGTCTGCGGGGGTTCCACGGCCGGAGTTCCGCGATGTCCATCACCACCGGCTGGCTTCCAGCTGAAAAATCCCGGCATCCCAAGCCTTGCCAGGTGCCGCGGTGCCTGCGGACCGGATTGCAATCCTCTCGATTGTGCTCCGGGAGACAACGTTTGCCTCCGAGCCACAGCTTGCCGGGTCCCCAACCCCGCCAGTCATGTCCTGTGCGTCGAAAATGCAGACCGGACCCAACACCGAAGGTGCACCTATGCCGTAACGGAGTGCGGCAGTCATCCAGCCTGCGTCAGGCACGACCAGTGCTTCGACAATTGCGTCGCCTTCCGCCCCCCGGCCGAGGTGGCGGAATGTCAGAACGGTTGCAATGTGGAATGTGTTGAGAACTGGGGCGCCGTCAGCTGTGCGCAGTGGGCCATTGGGCAAGGCGATCAACCAAACACCCTTCGGTACACGGATCCACCCATCGAAGGCGCTGTTCAGAACGGGCCCTGTTCCTAACGACTCGCTCGAGATTCGAGAACCAGCCCCTGACGCTGGTCAGGGCGAGAGAAGGCGCCTGTGACCTCGCGGTACAACGGCGCGATCGTATTGACGTCGATCTTGAGCGTCCCCGATTGCGCTGCACTGATCGGTCGTAAAAAGGACGGTGTGCACCGGACACCATGAGAAGAAAATGGGTTATTTCCACGGCATTGTTGATCGCCGCAGTCCTCGGGCTGGCGATCATCGATGCTGCTCGGGATCGACAGTCTGGCACCATGATGCTAATTGGCACGGTTTCCCGCGTTCACAGCCGCGGTGAAGAATTCTGGGGTTTGACCAGGTCATTTACCTGGCGGCACCCCCTGCGGCATGGGAAGTTTCAGATGATTGATCTCCCTCCGGAGTTTCAAGTGGACGGGCTTCGCGTTCGGTGCGAATGTCGAGTGTATGACGTAGTGAGCCCGGGGTCTTGGGGCGTGGTCCTGCAACCCGTTCGGATCCAGAAGGCGACCTCGTAAAAGAACGCACTCTCTCCCCGAACCTCACGACACGAAGCCGGACGCCGCCGGAAGTCGCCATCTGCGCCCCCGAGGTAGCGACGCTCCGCTGGCCGCGCACGTCGCCGTTCGGTGATCGACTGTAGCTCCTCGTGAGTCGCCCCCTCGTTCGCGCGCTCACGGCTGGCCGTGGAAGAGAAGAGGGAGTAGCGGCCGCATATAGCGAGTCAATGAGACGTGCCCGACCGACCATTCCTCATCGCCTCCTGTTCCCACCGGTAGCGGTCGAGGGCCTGGACGAGGATCGCGGACTCGTTCACGTTCAGCCGCCGCGCTTCGTGCTCGAGCCAGTCGCGGAGTTCCTTCGGCGGCGTGCAGTATTTCCGGTTCGTCTTAGGCATAGGGCTAACTAAACCTCATCGAACTCCCTGCACACATGGGTCGTAAAAAGGAGGGTGTGCACCGGGTACATGCGCATGTGCACAACATCCGTATGTGTTCGGCTCTCGCGTGTTGACGGCGGGCGCGGTGGTGCTATAGTTCACTCGTTCCAGTTCCAGCGGTCCGCACCTTCAGAATTCGAAGAAAGGGGATAGCGATGCGGTACTCCCTGGTCGTTGCGCTCGTGCTCGCGTTGGCAAGTCCGGCGCAGGCAGCGAATGCCATCCGAGATGTCCATTGGACGTGCCATGGGACACCACTGGCTACGCCGGACACTGACATCATCATGCACGCGACGAATTCGACGTCAGTGCTGGTGTCGTTTCGCTGCGACGCGACCCCCGCCGACGCGGCTGCTGGCGCCCTGAGGTTCTCCATAAAGGAGAACGATGACGGAACGACCAACGACAACCTCTTCACCTGTTCGCTCCCTTGCCCTGGGATCGTCGCGGGCAAGACCTACTTTGTCGTGATCAGCGTCTGCTTCCAGTGCCTCTCTACGGCCAGCAACCTCCTCTATCCCGAGGTGGGTAGAAGCTGGGTCGTGAGGGAGTGTGGTGGTGCGGGGAGGTGGAACGGACAGGCACAAGGCGTGACGCCCACCGCCGACTGGAGCGACGAAAACGGTCATGAGTTCCTCTTAGAGGATGAAGCCGGGGCTGAGGCTGGCCATACGCCAACCGACCTTTTCAACTGTGAGCCAGCGGCTCCGGGGTGCGATGACCTGTTCACCACCCCGTGCTGGGCTGGCCAGCTGAAGCCGACAGTTGCGGGTGACCTGTGCCCCACGCCGGTACCGGCGCTGGCTCGCAGGCAGATCATCCTCCTGACGCTCGTGCTGCTAGTCTTCGGGGTCACTGCGCTGGCGGTTCGTCAGCGCCTGGTGTCCTAGGAACCACCAACGGCTACCTGCAGCTGCAAGCGCTGGCCGCCCTCCGTGGAGGACTCGATTACGGCCAGGCTTTCGACGATCCGACGAATCCCGACGGTCCCCCGCTCTGGTTCATCGAGCACGACCAGGTCGTAACGGCGCTCCTGCCTAGCGATTACTAGGTCGTGCCGCACTCGCACCTCGATCGAGATCGCCCCTCGTCGCGCTCTCGACACCGAAGCCGCCCACCGCTGCACTTGGGCGGCTTTTCACGTCCGACGCAAATTAACCACGCGATACGAAGAGAGTCCCGCAGTATACGCCTGGCCTCG
>JACPUP010000045.1 GCA_016192205.1 Candidatus Kerfeldbacteria bacterium | reverse complement strand
AGGATTCATCGTCTACTTCGCCCATCGGTATCGCGTGTCGCAACGGCGCGCGCAACTCATCGTCGAGCACCGGCTGGCGGCGAAAGTGCGGGGGCACAAGCCACTCACGGAGGCGGATGGGCAAGCCCTCGAGTACATCCTGTCCACCCTCAAGTCTACCAAGGAGAAGTGGAATTACATCGTCATCTTTGCCGCCTCCGGCTTGGCATTGGTGGTTGGGCTGTACCTCGATTTTATCGCGTAGCCCCGCGGTGCTGACCCGAACAACTTGACCGTGCGGGTGGGGAGTGCTAGCGTGCGGCCAGGTTTGCTCTTCCACAGAAGGGAGGCGCACGATGGCGCACCGCAAAAGCGAGCGAGCGCTCCGGCCCCCGCTGACGTTCCGGTCATTTTGGCGATCGATGCTCGGGCTCGGCGTGCTCGGGCTCATCATGCACAGGGCTCTTGGCGATGCCCAAGGCCTGGCCGTCACGTTGTACGCGTTTATTCTTCTGGCGGCGGCGCTGCAGGATCGCGAAGTGTACCCCAACGGAGAGGTGTTCCTCGCCATCCTCATAACGCTCTTCGGGATGGCGCTGGCCTGGCTGCCGGAGTCGCCGGTCCACCTCGGGGGAGCGTTGGCCGCCTCCATCGGGACGCTGACCGTCGTCCCGATTGCCCTGCGCCCCCTCTACGGATTGACCCTGACCTCGTGGCGGCTCTGGCGGGTGCCGCTCGTCGCCAATGCGGGTCTCATCGCCGCCTACCTCATCTGGCGTTAGCCGCCAGTCCAAGCGCTTTCGCGTTTCGCCGCCCGGCTTCCCGTCGGGCGGCGCATTCTTGTTGAGAATCGTCGCCAGCGGTATACTGGCGACGGTGAATCGTGAATCACGAACAATGAACCAAGAGGAACATACACTGGCGACGATGGGTACCCACCGTCATTCACTATTCATGATTCGGTACTCGTTCCCCGTATGAAGGCAGCTGTTTTTCGCGGCAAAGGAAAAATCGCCATTGAGAACGTGCCGAAGCCGCACATCGGCGAGGACGAAATCCTCCTGAAGATCCGCGCAGTAGGGATTTGCGGCACGGATCTGCACATCTACCACGGCGGTACGGACGTGAAGCCCGGCACCATCATCGGCCATGAATTCTCCGGCGAGGTGGCGGCCGTGGGCAAGCACGTCCGCGGCTGGCGCGTCGGCGAGCACGCCATAGCCGAGCACAACGTCTCGTGCGCCAAGTGCTACTTCTGTCTGCGGGGGAAGTACAATTTGTGCGTGAAGCGGTCGGTCATTGGCCTCCACCGCCCAGGCGCATTCGCCGAATACTTGGCCATTCCGGCCGACCTCGTGTATCGCATTCCGCGTTCGATGCCGTACGATGTGGCTGCGCTCGTCGAGCCGCTGACCATCGCACTGTACGCAGCGGCCAACTCCGGGTTTTTGCTCGAGCAGAAGGTCGCCGTCATCGGGCAGGGACCGATCGGCATCCTCCTCGACCAGGTCCTGAAGGCGGCGGGCGCGCGCGTCATCGGGATTGACGTGCTCAACCACCGGCTCGCCTTTGCGAAGAAGAAAGGGTGGGCCGATACGGCGCTCAACAGCCGGTCGCGGACGTTCCAACAGCAGTTCGACCGGCTCGCGCCGCTCGGCGTGGACGTCTCGTTCGAGGCCGTTGGGCGCGCCGAGACCGTGGACCTCGGCCTTGAGATTACCCGCCAGGACGGCATCATCCACGTCCTGGGCGTGTTCGAAGCGCCGGCCACGCTCAACATGATGAAGCTCGTGAAGAAGGAGCTGATGCTCAACGGCTCCTGGACCTGCGCCTTTTCCTTCCCGGCGGCGATTGACCTCGTGCATGAGGGCAAGGTGGACTTGACGTCGCTCATCACCCACCGCTACCCGTTCCAGGACGTGGTGAAGGCGTTCGAGGATTCGGCGGCGTACAAAGGGAATCGGATGAAAACGGTCGTCACGATCCCCTAGTGGCTGCGCCGCGTTTCTCGCTCATCGCGGAGAATATCCGCTCGCTCCACAATGTTGGGGCGTTGTTTCGCACGGCTGACGCGCTGGGGGTCGATAGCATGTACCTCTGCGGCTATACGGCAGCGCCGCCTCGGTCCGCCATACAGAAAGTTTCTCTGGGGGCCGAGTCGTCAGTCGCTTGGGAGCACCGGAGAGATACGGTGGCGCTCATCCGCGAGCTGCGACGCCAGGGCGTGACCGTGGCTGCGCTCGAGCAGACCGGACAGAGCGTTGATATCGAAACCTGGCAGCCGACCTGGCCGGTGGCGCTGGTGGTCGGCAATGAGGTGGACGGGGTGTCCCCGCCGGCGCTGGCGGCCTGCACGCCGCACCTTTCCATCCGCATGGATGGACAGAAAGAATCGCTCAACGTGTCGGTGGCCGCCGGCATTGCCCTGGCAGCGTTGCGGCGTCACCGTGCTTGACGGGCGGCCCCAGCAGGCGTAGCACAGAAAGTGCCTTTCGGCATGGGGTCGAGAGGTCAGACTGTGGAGGGCAGTCATGCGGCGCACGTTGATAATTTGCCTGATGCTCTCGAGCATCGTCGCGTTGGCAGTTGCTCCCCAGCAGTTCCGGCGCGACCTCCCGATCATCGAGTACGAGAACACGTTCGCGAAAGAGCAAGGCGGCGACATGCCGTACCGGACGCAGGATGGGACCATTCGTGCGACCTTCTACGTGAAGGACGCCAACGAGGCGGCCCTTTCCTTCGACTACCTGCGGCTGTACGAGACGACTGGCGGCGGTCGGTCGCTCATCGCGGCCGATGAGAATGACCGGATCATCTCGAGCGACTTCACGCTCTGGAGCTTGGATATCGCTGCCGGCGCGAGCGGCGTAACGCGTGAGTTCGAGTGGGAGCTGCGGTTCTTCGACCCGTTCCCGCACCTGGCCATCTACGCGAATCAGGTGCTCGTGGCCGAGCCGCTGCCGACTACGGCCGGTTGGTACCGGATCGATACGCACGTACACACCTTCGCCACCGACACGCAGTTCGAGTTCGGCATGACCATTCAGCACATGGCCGCGTGGGCGACGTCCAGCGGGCTCCACGGGTTCGCCTGCACTGACCACGGCGAGTCCATGACCGATGCGCGGTGGCTCATCCAGGGAAACGATGTTGTCGCCTACAGTTCACCGACCCGTCTGCTCATGCGCGGGGGCGAGCTCACGGCCGATGACAACTTCGAGAACGACTTCCCGGATGGGGTCATTCACCTCATCGCTTTCGGCTTGACTCGGCCGCTCAAGACGCCCGCCGAGTACATCTCCGCCAACCAGGGCTTCGAGCTCTGGACCCTGCCGCGCATCATTGACTCGCTGGAGACGCAAGATGCCGAGACTCCCGAACCGCAGGATGTGGTGTGGTTCTTCGCCCACCCGGCCGTGAGCATCCAGCTGTTCGAGTACAACCTCCTTGCGTCCGTTCCGGACACGATGTTCGCGATTGCGCTCGAGTCGCCGAACTTCCTCGGCGTCGAGTTCTACAACCAGCGGATTACGCGTACGGCCGATGCTTCGGCCAGCCACGTGGACCCGTTCGACGCGTGGGAGGAGGTGCCGAACTGGCCGGCCCAGTACGACTCGGGCATGGTCCAGTACCTCAGGCTCGCGCAGCTCGTGCTGCAACGCGCGAACGGCGACGTGATGACGGCTCGGCGCGTGTTCTTCTGCGGCGGGTCAGACGCCCACGGTGACGGGAACTTCAAACGGGTCGTGTCAGCAGCGCCGAATGACGTGAACGTGAACGACGACGCGCTCGGGAAAATCCACACGGCGCTGCTCATGCCGGGCGGATTGACCGAAGCCGAGGCCATCGCGGCCATGCGCGCCGGCCGGATGGTCGTGACCGACGGGCCGCTGCTCGTACCGCAGCTCCGCCTGCCAGACAGCTCGGCGCTGCCGGTCGGGAGCCGGTTGGCAGACCCAAGCGGCGCCGAGGTGGAGATGGTTGGCACAAGCACGGACGAGTTCGGACCGTTCGACCGCGTCTGGCTCATCCGGGCGACTGCGACGGCCGTGGACACGCTCGTCCTGCCGGTGAGTGGATTCTCGGTTGACGCGTCCTTCCCGCTTGAGGCGTTCGCTGACCTCTCTACCGGCGCGCTGCTCCTCCTCGAGGCCCACACGACGCTCGACCACCACAGCGTCGCCAATGGCTTCTGGGTCGGGCCGGCCACCGCGACGGATGTGAGCGATCCGTTCGTCCGCACCTGGCTGGGTCCGCCCCAACCGAATCCCAGCCGGGGCGAAGTCCGCCTGCCGTTCTCGGTTGGTCAGCCGGCCGAGGTCTCGCTGGTCGTCTACGATGTGGCTGGGCGGTTCGTTCGGACGCTGGAGATCGACCGCCAGCTGGCGCTCCCAGCCCACGCGGTCTGGGACGGGCGCGACGCTGCCGGTCGGCCAGTGTCACCGGGCGTGTACTACGTCCAGCTCACGAACCGGATGATCAGGCAGACCCGAAAAGTCGTGCTCCTGCGGTGACCAGTGGGGTCGGTCTCAGCAGGGGTCGAGGCGTCGAGTGTGTGCAACTCCGGCCTGCACCCTCGACGCCCTTTTCTCCAGTCGAGATTCGACAAAGGCGTTCCGTTCGGCTATGATGCCTCCGCTTTTATGGAGTTTTCGTTTTCCACGGACAAACCTGAAGCGCACGCGTGCGACCTGCTCGTGTTTTGCTTGGCACAGGGTGAAAGGCCTGGGGCGACTTTGAAGCAGTTGGACAGTATGGCTGATGCGTTGCGCGACACGCGGTTTGAGGGCAAGGATGACCAGGCCATCGTCGTGCCGGCCACCGGCGTTTTCAAGAGCAAACGCGTGCTCGTGCTCGGTCTGGGCGAGAAGCCAACCCCAGAATCCCTGCGCCGCGCGGCTGCCCAGGCCGCCCAACAGGCCAAGCGGTTCAGCGCTGCCACCCTCGCGTTCGCGTTGCCGGCCGTCAGTCTCCGCCAACCAAACCCCCACGGCCAGGCCCTGGCCGAGGGAGTCATCCTCGGCCGGTACCAGTTCCTCAAGTACAAAAAAGCGCCGGATAAGAAACCGGT
>JACPUP010000042.1 GCA_016192205.1 Candidatus Kerfeldbacteria bacterium | reverse complement strand
CTCGCCCAAGCAGCGAAGGGCCGAGCGTCAGCGAGCGCCCGGAGCGTCGCGGCTGGCTGCCGGACTAGGGAGAGGGTGGGGGTATCGGCCTACCCCGCCGTAGGGCGGGGTGGCCTCAAGATGCCAACCTAGGTTGGCAAATCAAAAAACCTCGAGGGGCATCGTGCCTTGCGCTGAATGGCTAACCGCAGGGTTTGACACGGAACCAGCACCCTGGTACAGTTCTGGCTGCCAGAGATTTTTTCTATGCCGACAATCAGCCAACTCATCCGCAAAGGCCGCGCGAGTGCCAAGCGCAAGTCCAAGACGCCAGCGCTCGAATCGGTTTTGAATGCTTCCAAACGCAAGCGAACCTTCCTCCCGAAGGGTTCGCCGTTCAAGCGTGGTGTCTGCGTGAAAGTCACTACCCAGACCCCGAAGAAGCCGAACTCGGCCCTGCGGAAAATCGCCCGTGTCCGCCTGTCCAACGGTCAAGAAGTCACGGCCTACATCCCAGGCGTTGGCCACAATCTCCAGGAGCACTCGATTGTCATGATTCGCGGGGGACGGGTGAAGGACCTGCCGGGCGTCCGCTACCACATCGTCCGCGGCGTCTACGACACCCAGGGCGTGGAAGGTCGCAAGCGCGGCCGGTCTGTCTACGGCGTCAAGCGGGAGGTGGCCAAGTAATCTATGCGCGCCAAACGTTCTCCCAAGCGTCCGGACCAGCCGGACGCAAAATACCACTCACCGATCATCGGGAAGTTCATCAATATCATCATGGAACGCGGCAAGAAGTCCGTGGCGCAACAGATTGTCTACCGGGCGTTAGCGGAAGTCGAACAGAAGACGAAGAAGCCGCCGCTCACCATCTTCGAAGAGGCGCTGAAGAACGTGGCACCCGTTGTCGAAGTCAAGTCGCGGCGCGTCGGCGGGTCGAACTACCAGATTCCGATTGAGGTCCGCGGTGAGCGCCGGCGAGCACTGGCCTTCCGTTGGATTATCGGCGCAGCCCGGGCCAAGCGCGGTCGTCCCATGGCGCGGAAGCTGGCCGAAGAGCTCATGCTCGCGAGCGAAGGCCAAGGCGACGCAGTCAAGAAACGCGAAGACGTCCACCGGATGGCCGAAGCGAATAGGGCTTTTGCGCACTTTGCATGATTACGGTTGGTCGAAGCTTCAGCCGAGCGGTTTGCCCCTGCCTGCCGGTAGGCAGGCACTTCGCCTAAGTATGGGTGAAGGCGGTCGCCCGAACCCAGAGGGCAGCGAGCTCGACCCCGAGCAGCTTTCGGTTTCGACGAAGCGTGCACTCGAAGAAGATGCCAAACACAAGGAGCATTTGGCCGAGGCCCGGAAGAAGGACTTGATCGAATCGGCCGATGAGTCCCTCGAACAAATCCGTGAAAAAGCCGACGCCGAGCTGCGTGGGCGCGCGAGTCCTCGAGCCGCCCGCCGCCGGGAAGCAAAGGCACTCATGAACGAGGCCCTGCGTCGCCAGGCCGGTGATGCCATCATCGAGCGAGCACTCAACCAATCTGCGACCGCCGACGCCCTTGCCAGCTTCGCTGCCAAGCGCTCCCATGGCGCAGCAGCCGCGCGGGAGGCTGCCCAGACGGGCGCCACGCCGTCCGAAGCATCGCCGGGAAAGCGTATCACGCCGAAGGAGTTTCCCCCGCTCAAAGAGATTCTGACGGTGCAAGAGCGTCAGGGACACCCGAGCGTTGAGCTTACCGATCGGGACACGACCATCGAGGCGAGGTTCGCGGACGAGGTCGATGGCGTGCTGACCCTGCACGAGCAGTTTCAGGAGATCATCTTCGAGCGGTCGGGAAACGTGGAGCAATCTGATGTCGACATGGTGAACAAGGCGCGGCAGCGCGCCAGGGACATTTTCCGAGAGTGCAATGACAAAAAACTGCTGTTCGAATCGCAGCTCTCACAGGATAACGCTACGGCCGCTCAACATACCCTCGATGAGACCGTGGCGCTCATGGAGAAAGAACTCGCCGAGCTCGACACCCTGCACGAGATCATCATGCGCCGCATTCGCAGGTACCGAACAAAGGGTTGAGCGCTATGCCCCGGGAGTACAGTTTAGCAAAGACGCGCAATATCGGCATCATCGCCCACATCGACGCGGGCAAGACGACGGTCACCGAACGAGTCCTTTTCTACACGGGAAAGAAGCACAAGATCGGCGAGGTGCACGAGGGCGAGGCGGAGATGGACTGGATGGAGCAGGAGAAAGAGCGCGGCATCACCATCACCGCGGCCGCCACGACCTGCTTCTGGAAAGATACGCGCATCAACATCATCGACACGCCCGGCCACATTGACTTTACGGTCGAGGTGCAGCGCAGCCTTCGCGTCCTCGACGGCGCGGTGGTCGTGTTCGACGGCGTGGCCGGCGTGGAACCGCAGTCTGAAACGGTCTGGCACCAGGCCGACAAGTTCAAGGTGCCGCGCATCTGCTTCATCAACAAAATGGACCGCACCGGCGCAAATTTCTACGCTGACCTTGCCTCCATCCACGAACGATTGACCAAAGTGGCCCACCCCGTCCAACTGCCCATTGGCGCTGCTGAAACCTTCAAAGGCATCGTGGACTTGCTCGAGCGCAAAGCGCGGATTTACAAAGACGACTTGGGCAAGGAGTGGGACGATGCTCCCGTGCCCGAAGACATGAAAGATCCGGTGGAAGAGTACCGCGGCAAACTCATTGAGGCGATTGTTGAGAATGACGAGGCAGCCATGGATGGCTACCTCGAAGGGACAGAGCCAGACCTGCCGACCTTAAAACACCTGCTCCGTAAGGCAGTTGTGGCGAACGCGCTCGTGCCAGTGTTCGTTGGTTCGGCGTTGAAAAACAGAGGTGTGCAGTTTTTGCTTGACGGTGTGGTCGAGTATCTGCCGAATCCACTCGAGGTGCCGCCGGTCAAGGGCACGCACCCGAAGACTGGCGAGGAGGTCGAACGCAAGGCTGACGACAGTGAACCGTTCACTGCCCTGGCATTCAAAGTGGCGGCGGACCCCTACGTCGGCAAGCTGACGTTCTTCCGCGTCTACGCCGGCACGCTGAACGCCGGCTCGTACGTGTTGAACACTGCCACCGGCGACAAAGAGCGCGTTGGCCGCATTGTTCGACTCCATGCCAATGCGCGCGAGGAAGTCGCGGAGGTCTACGCTGGCGACATTGCCGCGGCCGTGGGTCTCAAAAAGACCACGACCGGCAACACGCTCTGTGACCCCGAGCATCCCGTCACCCTTGAATCGATTGAGTTCCCCGAGCCGGTCATCTCCGTGGCCATTGAGCCGAAAACGAAGGCTGACCAGGAGAAGATGGGCGTGGCGCTCGTGCGGTTGGCCGAGGAAGACCCGACCTTCCGCGTCAAATCTGACGAGGAAACCGGCCAGACGGTCATCTCGGGCATGGGCGAACTGCATCTGGATGTCATTGTCGACCGCATGAAGCGTGAGTTCTCGGTGGAGGCGAACGTCGGCAGGCCGCAGGTAGCCTACAAGGAGACTATCACCCTCTTGGCCGAGGGCGAGGGCAGGTACATTAAGCAGACGGGCGGTCGCGGCCAGTACGGCCACGCCAACATTCGTCTCGAGCCCTTGGCACGCGGGACTGGATTCGAGTTTGAGGACGCGTTGAAGGGCGGCGCGATACCGCACGAGTACGTGCCAGCCGTGGAAAAGGGGATCCGCGAGGCACTCGACAACGGCGTGGTGGCTGGCTACCCAGTGGTGGACGTCAAAGCCACGGTCTATGACGGCAGTTACCACGAAGTCGACAGCTCCGAGGCAGCGTTCAAAATCGCCGGCTCCATGGCGTTCCAGGCTGCGGCCAAGAGGGCCAAGCCAATCCTCCTGGAGCCCATCATGAAGGTTGAAGTCATTGTGTCGGAGCAGTACATGGGCGACGTCATCGGTGATTTGAACGCCAAGCGCGCCCGCATTGATGAGCTCCGCGACCGGGCCCAGTCCAAGCTCATCGACGCCCACGTACCCTTGGCCGAGATGTTCGGCTACGCGACCCAGTTGCGCTCCATGACCCAAGGCCGCGGCAGCTACACCATGGAATTCGCCCAGTTCGACCCAGTCCCAGCGAATGTGACGCAGACGATCGTGGGTGAACGGTCGGGGGAAAAGGTCCGGCGCGGCTGAAGCTGCTGGCGAGAACGTAGTCCGTAGACGGAAATGCAATCGTTTTACATTTCTCTGCACTACGTCCTGCGTTCTCCGCACTTTTATATATTTTGAAAAAACAAACTGGAAAACATCACGGCCGCCGGAAGGGTGAGCGAAAAACAAACAGAAAAACCAACCAGCCTCGCCAGTGCTGCGGAGGGAAAAACAAAAACAGACAAACTGACCAAGGTATCGGCCGCGCCGGCAGAAAAAAAACAGAAAAACCAACAAGCCTCGCCCAAGCAGCGAAGGGCCGAGCGTCAGCGAGCGCCCGGAGCGTCGCGGCTGGCTGCCGGACTAGGGAGAGGGTGGGGGTATCGGCCTACCCCGCCGTAGGGCGGGGTGGCCT
>JACPUP010000011.1 GCA_016192205.1 Candidatus Kerfeldbacteria bacterium | reverse complement strand
CCGGACACGGTGATGAGCGCATCCGACGCGATCTGCCACTGGCGGAACTCCGTGAACTCCCCAACCTTCGCCGGCCCCAGGCGGAAAATGGCTGGGCTGATATCCTCGGGATCGACGCGGTATGTCAACGAATATGTTTCACCGGACTTCCAGTCGACGGTCCAGCGGAGCACTTTCGCATCCGGACCGCTTGACTCGCTGACGCCGCCTTGCCCTGTGGCGACGACGGCGTAGGTACTCGGGATGAACTCTTCGAATGTGCCTTGGTAATCCGCGGACGGCGTGACGGTAAAGCCCAGGTCGTACTGGGCCGGCGGGAAAACGCGCGTCGGCGCCTGGCGCTCGACGACGAACGACACTGACGGCCTAACGAACAGTGTATCGGTGATGGAGTATGTCTGGCCGCGAACAGAGGCAGTCAATGTCAGAGCGTAGTCGCCGACGGCTCCGGCCAGCAGCGTCGTGTGATAGTCTGGGACGTTCGTGACGGTAATCGGTCCGCAGCTCTCTGACCGCTCGATGCCGCCGCCGTCAGTCGTCAGGACGGTTGGCGGACCGATCGGCGCCGAGACGGTCAGGGTCAGGTCGGCGTCGCAGACGGTCTTGCCGCTCGCGTCGAGGGCGCTCATGCCAAGAGAAACGGTCTCGCCGGGAAGCGACACGGACTTCGGCGTATCAATGACGAGCACGCCCCAGGCAAAGGTGGTCTCGTCGGTCACCGTGGCGGTGCCGTCAGTAATCGTGGCGGTCACCGTGTACACGCCCGGGCGGAACGTCCGCTCGGGAACCAAGTGCAGCACTTCCAGTGCTTGATTCCCCCGGCGGAACGATTCCGAGACGCGGACCGCCCGAATCGTGGTGCCGTCTGGACCAGTGACGTCGACCTTGGTGACTTCGAGCGGTCGGTCGCTGTCCAGCCCGGCCGGACGGTCGGCAGCGTCGAAACGGTAGCCCCGCTTGAACGCCTTGAGGTGGACATTTTCCTCGCCCCGAAAAACGGTTTTCGTCGGCGTCACGAGCGCGTCGCGATCCGCCACCCAGTCCGCATCTTCGACCGCGAGCGATTCATAGGCAACCTCTGGCCGCTCGTGGCGGACAACTTCATCGGAACTGATAGTCCACAGCCGCGGCTCGCGCTGATCGCCGACGGACAGCGGTCCTAATGTGTACAGGGCCGGCGATACGTCCGGCGCGTCGAAGACGTAACTGACCTCCTGCGTTTGCCCGGCCCGCGCCTCAACGGTCCAGCGGAGGACCTGCTCGTCGCCTTCGATTCGCGCGGGTGCGGCCGGTACGCTGTCCTTGATCTTGAATGACGCTGGCAGGCGCTCTTCCACCGTGCCCTGGAAGTCGTGCTGCGGCGTGATGCGCAGTCGGACGCGGTACGAGGCCTTGGGATTAATCCGCGTCGGCGCCAGCCGCTCTATCCGAAACGGCGCGACCGGCTGCGCCTCGAACGTCTGCTCAATCCGCTCGACGCCGCGGTCGGTCTGCACCTCGAGCGTCGCTTGGTAGGTACCCTGCTGGTCAGCGAGCAAAAAACCGCTGTAGTCCGGCTGGTTCGTCAGTGAATCCGGGCCGCACTCGGCCGACGCCACGAGGGACCGGTCTCCGGTCGAGAGCAGCACGGTCGAACCGTCCGGCTTGGTAACGCGCAGGGAGAGGGTGGCGTCGCAGACCGTCCGGCCCCGATCATCGAGCGTTGAGGCCGCGAGCGTCACCAAGTCGCCCGGCTCATAGACCGCCTGCGGCGTGTTGAGACTGGCCACGCCGAACGAAAACGGCTGCTCGGCGGTGGTCGTTCGAAACAATCCCCGGCTCTTCGTCCGCAGGATGTAGGCACCCGGCTTCAACGCCCGTCCCTGGCGAACCGTGAGGCGGGTTTTCCCGTCAACAATCTCGCGCACGAACGGAGCCTCGACCAGCTGGCCATCCGCATTGAGAAGTTCGACGGACTCGAGCGACGTCTCATCGACGATGATGACCGGCTGGTCGCTGACCTTGAACAAGCGTCGCAGCACGCCCTGCTCACGGGGCACGGTGACCTCCAGCGCGAGTCCGTCAACGAAGATGGTCGTCGGAGCGAAGGTCTCGCCCCCGCGGTACTCCAGCCGGAAGGCAAACTGCCGCAGGTCGCTGATCGTCAGGCCAATCGGGAGCGGGAAGCGCCAGTAGCCATCGTGCCGGGTATTATCAATCGTTCCCTGCATAAGAATGGCGGGCTGGGCTGACCAGTTTTTTCCCTCGTCAATCGAGAAGCTCGGGACCAGGACGTCCGTACTCGCCGCGTCCGCACTGGCCGCCAGCGAAACGATGACCGCTGCCGAAACCACCGGGCCGCTCGGAATTTTCGCGACGTTGAAGTTCTGGCAACGCAGCGTCGGGGTGACGGCGGACTCACCGAAAACCCCGGGCTGACCCGGACTGAACTCCATCACCGCCGCATTCTTGGCGTTGAACTCCCGGACCTGGGCGGAGCGCGACAAGTCCACCGTCCGCGCTTCAGCCGCATTCGCCCATCCCTCGCAGGTCGCCGGTTTCACGTTGAGCGTTTTGCTCTCTGGCTGCTCGGCCCGAACGGACGGACCGGCGAAGACGGAAAATGCGACCACGAGAGTCACCAGTAGGCAACGCCTTCTCGACCTCGGCGGTCGACTGACGGCCTGGCCGATGGATGCATTGTGCCTACCTCGTGAACAAAGAATCGTTTGCATTTCTCATAGTTTACCACACGTCCGCATTCCTCGTCCCGCTCCGCCAACCGTGGGCCCCAGCGATTCAGACGCGTCACGCCCCAGTGCCTGGCTGGCGCAAAGTCGGTTGGGCTTGTCGATTGATTTGAAGATCGCGCAGCGTATACGTCGGCTTGTCCGACGAGGGGAGGACTGCTTCGAGCGCCTGCCCCCGCATTGTCTCGTCGCTCCAGAACTGGTCAAAAATGAAATTGCCAAGACTGTAGGCAATGAACCCGCCTTGGTACTCTTCGGTCGTTTGCGTGACATGCGGATGGTGGCCAACGACCAGATCGGCGCCGGCGTCAATCGCTGCGTGGGCAAATTTCCTTTGCGCCGCTGACGGTGCTCCGCTGGACCGTCGACTGGAAGGCGGGCCAGACATACGCCTTGTCCTATCGGGTTGATCCCGAGGACGTGAGCCCGGCCATCTTCCGCCTTGGCCCGGCGAAGGTCGGGGACTTCACGGAATTCCGCCAGTGGTAGATCGAGTCGGCCGCCCGTGTGACTGCTACCGCCCAAAAGTTTGTATCGGCAGTGAGTGCTGCACCACTCGGGTGTACATATGGTCGCCGAAGACCAGAACGAATTGTTCGTTGGTGTTTCAGTTGATCGCCCCCTGTTTTTTGATGGCTTTTTGTTTGGGTACTTTTTCTTTTCGCGACAATTAGAACCCATTTTATTCATTCTGTCAAGAAATGCGTAATGGTTCAATAGCTTGGAAACACCTCCTGGCCCCATTGACACCAACCAAGGGTGTGCTAGACTCTCCTTGTCATTAGTAACAGTAGCGAGTCTGGCAGTAGAGCAATCAAGGGCATCCTCAACGAAGTAGGTGTCTTTGTGTATTCGGGCCAGTCACTACTACGAAAGGTCGTGACAGATGGACAACGGACAGCAGTACGCACCTCGCAAGATGGTGCAGGGGAACTGGACCTGCTCGAACTGCGGGAACCAGATCACCGAGCTGCCTTTTGAGCCGGATACAAACCGGCCCGTTTACTGCCGAGACTGCCACCGGAACAACCGGCGCAGCGGCCCGCCGCGCTCGTAACGCACGCGCCGACAACGGCAACCAACGACACAAGCCCCGATGAGGGGCTTGTGTGTTGTTGCTGTGGTCACTGGGAGCCGCTGTCAGGCGCCAGCTGCATCAGTCGATGTCACTGGCGGTTCAGGCGGCGCAAAAACCGAGAAGGAAGCGATCACCGACGGGATGAACGCACGCTCGCCGGCCCGGCCGTCAGCTGCTCTCGTGACACTGAAGCCGTAGAGGATGCCGCGCTCTTCCGTGAGCACGCGAAGATCAGTCGGCAAAATGGTTCCGGGCGTATACCCATAAACGGTAAACGCGATCCGCCCGTCCTCAGGCGACGCGTCGTCAAGTTGTGGATACTCGAATGTCACCAGCATCCGATCCTCAACTGGCGTCTGCGTCACACGATACCCTTCCCACGACAACGGGAACTCCAGGGAAAAACGAAGGTCTTCATTCCGATAGGGGAGGACGAGCGTTCCGTCGTCGCGGGCTGACACGACGGCACCAGCAACCGTTGGCGAACGGACTTCAGCGGGCGCTTCAACGACAGGCTCGGTCGGAGCTTCCGCAGTTTCGGTGGTGCGGTTGCGTGGAATGATGATGTACAACGAAGCGGCGACGGCGATGAGGATCGTGAGCGCGATCATCCAACGCCGCGCGCGCGACGGCTGCGGCTGCTCCGGCTCGTCTGGCTGCACGATAGCAGCTTCTGTCGGCTCGTAGACTTGTTCCATACGAAAAAGCTAACGCTGCACCCTAGCATGGGTCCGGCGTCGTGTCAAGAGCGTACGAGCTACTCGTCGGTCTTCACGCCGACCCGTTCGGCCAGCTTGCCGAGCCGCGAGGTCACAAGCACGACGATAATGGTAACCACGATGGCGTAGACGAACTGGGAGATAACGCCAGCGCGTTGGCCAATAATCTCCGTGAACAGGGATTTGATGGCCTCGTTCCAGGCCAGGGCCGCGACCAACCCGAAGGCGGTTGTAGCTAGTTGAATCATTGTCCTCACGCTCTCTCGTCCTGGCATAGCGTATCTCCTCTTGGTCATTAACTACTATTAAAACGTCAACGTTGTACAAAAGCCGGACGAAGGAATGGCCGGGTGTTCATACACCAGGAATATACCATACGCATTGATTCTCTGGACGAAAACGAAAGACCTACGAAAACGCCTCGCCGGGGCGAGGGCGTTCTCGTGGGGTGGCCAATGGGGATTGAACCCATGCTAAGGGCTCCACAAGCCCCTGTGCTACCACTACACCATGACCACCATGGTCTGGGCACAGCGCAGACTACGCGCAAAATCATCGCTTGTCAACGCCGCCGAGCACGCTACACTTTGAGCATGCGCCCTCGTTTCCCCAAAGACCCGCTCCACCAAACTGCCAAGCGCATTGCGCGGAGCCAGGGATTCCACCTCGGCAGCTGTATCTACGAAGGCTGGTCTCACTTTCGTACAGTGCGCAACGTCATCTATGCCGGAACATTTCGCGGCCGCGATTCTGTCCTCAAAGTCTTCGACGATCCCCGCATTATCTATGAAGTGCTCGAGCACCGCGCCTTTCTTGCGCACAATCGCAGTCGGTTGCTCACCGCACCAGCGCTCTATGCCTCGCAGCAGACGAGTCCGCACACTGGCTGGCTCGTGATGGAACGCATCCCGGCCGCGTTCCGCCATTTTGACTCGCCGTTGAAGGCACGCGACCGCGCTGACTTCCTCCGCGCGTTTGAGGAGTATCGACGCATCTTTCCCAAACGCCCGACCCGGCCGCTCATGCTCGTCGAGCGACTCTCATCCGTCGAATACCACCGGCTGCGCATTGACCGTTGGATGGATCTCGCGAATTCGGCCGAGGAACAACGCCAGCTCACAGGCCGACGACCGTTGTTGGCGCCGCGCGAATTTCTGCCGCGCTTTCGGCGCGCGCTCCGGCTCATGGATCGAACGTTTCGAGCCCGTCGGCAGGTCTGGAGCCACGGCCACGTGAAGCCGAAGGAGTTCTTCACCAACGCGCAACGGACGAGATTCTACCTGACGGATTTCGCCCATGCCAAGTACTACCCCGAGGGTTACGACTTCGCCTTGCCCATTTGGGCGGACTGGCTCATCGGCGGGAACTGGCGCTGGCCGTATCGCCAGTGGCGCAAGGGTGTCTTCACTTGGATTGACGATTTCGTGCCGGTGGCGCAGCGGCTCGGTGTCCGGGGCTTTCGTTCGCTCATGCGGGGAGCAATCGCTGAACGAACGCTCGGCAGCTTGCTCGCCGATATTCCTTCGGCGCAGTCCATGTCAGAACGCGAACAGCGCCGCCGCATTCGACTGCTCTACCGACTCCTCGACGAGCTGACGGGCCGCTAGCTCCCGCAGCCCTCGCTGACGGATTCGGCTGCGCGGATGTCCTCGATGGTCGGGACCTGCGCGGTCCACTCGGCCACCAGTTCGGGTGTCGGGTCGTTAGTTGTGGCGACGATGAGCACGCGGTCGTCAATCTGCACCGGCGTGAACGTCGACTCCGCTACGGCCGCGCCGTCACGGTAGAGGTACGGCGGGCCGGGGAAGACGTACTGCAGGGTCGTGAAGAGCTCGGACCAACGAACGCCTTCCCGGTGGACATGGGCAACGGTGCCATTGCCGTCGTGGAGGTGGATGCGCTCCCGCTGTTCCTCCTCGGGCGTCAGCTCCGCATGCGCATCTTCCGTACAGGGCTTCAGGTGCATGAACGCGGGCGCGGAAAAGTCGGCGACGCCGTCGTCGGTCACCACCAGGAATGCCGCGTGGTAGTGCACGTCATCCGCGCGTTCGGCGACATCGCCACGGTTGCCCAACCACCCAACGGTGAGCACAACCACGCTGATTGCAGCGGCGAGGAGCCCGTGCTTCATACGAACCCTTCCAACCTACCGGTTCACCGGTGGTTCGTCAAAACACACACGGCGTCGGGAAGACCCGACGCCGTGGTCAACATGCTCGCTGAATGCGCTAGGTGTCCAGCGTACCGCGGTGGGCCCGGCCGTATCCGATACGACCGATGAGCAAGAGGGCTAAGCCAATGGTGAACAGCACGTAGTCCTGCGAACCGGCACCAGTATCTGCCAGTTCGGTCACGGCGCCGAGGACGGATGGCGTACGCACGTCGACACTGGCCCGAGCGACCAGGCCGTCGTGGTTGTCCGCGGTGACGGTCGCAGTGTTCACGTACCTGCCAGCGTTGGTCTCGGGGTCGACGGTCACCTCGTACGTGATGGTCTTGGTGGCGCCGACGGCCAGGACGCCGAGAGCCAGCACGCGGTTTTGCTCACCCGTGTCGGTGAAGGTGAAACCATCAGGCAGCGAGTCGGTAAGCGTGACACCGACGGCGTCCGCCTCGCCAATGTTGCTGATGGTCACGGTGTACTGGAGCGTGGCGCCGGCGTTGACCGACGTTTGGCCCGCGACCTTGGCCAGCGTCAGCGTCGGTTGAGCCGTGGCGGCCAGCACCTGCGGGGTGACGATGGTCACGGTGGCGTGGGCCGCGAACGGTGGGTCGGTCTCGAGCGAATCAATGGTCGCGCTGTTCACGACCTTCGAGCCGTCCCCGAGCGCGCTGTTCATCTTGAGGGTCGCGTGCACGATGCCGCTCGCGCCCGGGTTCTGCGTACCGAGCTTCCAGGTCAGCGCGTTGGTCGCGGCGTCGTACGTCCCGCCGTCTTCGATTGAGACGAAGGTCGTCCCGGTCGGAACCGGATCGACGATCGCCACATTGGTTGCGACGGAGTTGCCGACAACGCTCCAGCCGATGGTGTAGCGGACGTCCTGCGACGGCGCGGCCGTGGCAACGCTCGGCGTCTTCGTGAGGCCGAGGGTCGGTGGTTGACGGTTGCCAAAGTTGGCCGTGGCCGTGCCGCCCTTGGAAACGGTTACGGCGACGCTCGTTGGCGTCGTGCTCAACCAGCCCGCGGGCACGACCTCGCTGACCGTGTAGGCGCCGGTCGGAAGCCCGGGGAAGGCGTAGCTGCCGTCGGCAGCGGTCACGGTCGAGGGACCAGTCGAGAGGTTGATGGTGACACCACCGACGCCGGCCTCGCCAGCGTCGCGGACGCCGTTCGCGTTCGCATCGTTGAACTTCACGCCGCTCACCGTGCCGAGGTCACGCTCGTTGATGAGCGTACACGTGGACGGGCCCTCGACGACGGTAAGGGTGGCTGCGCCACCATTGAGCGTGCAGGCGCCGGTCGCGTCAACGAGGGTGTAGCCACTCGGCCCGGACTCGGTCAGGGACCCGCTGCCAGCATTGAGTTCCACGGTCTGGCCGTGTCCGAAGGTCTGGTTCTGGTATGCGAACGACCACTCAACTGGATTCCCCGGACCGAGGATGACCTTCTCGAAGGTCACGGTGCCGGTCGGGACGGTCCGGTTGGCGAAGTTGCACGACTGCTCGCTGGCCACGGCGTTGACCTGTGAGCTCTCCACGCAGGTCGATGGGCCGGCGTCGAACGGCAAGGTGACGGTGTGGCAATCGGTCTCCCCCTGTGGGTAGGTCTGCGCCCAGCCCACCTGCGGCGCCTCGCAGATGGAGTACGTGCCTGCCGGTAGGTTCATAAACCAGTACCAACCGAAGTGCTCGGGCTCGCTGGAGGTTATGGTCGACTGCTCGCCGGCATCCAAGACCTGGTTGCCGTTGGCGTCGAGGAAGATGGTCCAGCCCGCAAGGAACGGCTCACAGCTCTGCGCGTCGCCCACGGCCTCACCGCAGTCGTTGCTGGCGTTGCCGTTGGCGTCGTGCCACTTGTAGCCGTGGAGGTCAAAGGTCGGCAGGCCGTTCAAAAACGTGCACGTAATGACGTCGTCTCCATCGAGGGTCAAGCCGGTCACCTGGCGGCTGGCCAAGTTCACGGCGCCGACTGATTGGCTGCCTTTGAGACAGGTGATGTCGAGGAGCTGGACATCCTCACGGAAATCGCCGGCCGTTTCTGTAATGCTAAACACGCCGGCGTCCGCATCGAGCTCAATGACGCCCGTCTGGTCTGTGACGACAGTCTCGTCGTCAGCGTCGGCTGCTTCGACTTGGAACTCCCAGCCTGCCAGGAGCGGGGTGGCGACACTGCCATCCACTTCGGGGACGCCGTCGCCGTCGAGGTCGAGCTGTTTCTCGATGATGAGCTTACCGCTGCACAAGCTCGCAGCGAGCTCGGCCAAGTCTTCGGCCAGTGAGAAGTAGCTCGAGGTGATGACGTCCGAGGTCACGCCGGTGTTGACCGCCGGCCCGGCAATGGCCATGAGGTTCCCGAGGTTCAGGCCGTCGCCGATCCCGAGCGCCAGGATGCGGGTGCCGCTGGCCTTGATGGTCTCGGCCCGCGTCAGCGCAGCGGCCAGGGCGGCGTCGGCATCCGTCGCGTTCCCCGCCGGTGTGGCCGGGTGGCCGCGCTTGTTCGGGTTCCCGTCCGAAGCGAAGAGGAGGAGGTTCGGCTTGGTTGGCCGTGGATCAAAGGAGGAGGACGCCTTCGCCAGCGCGTCGTCCCAGTTCGTGAACCCGCCGCTCGCGGTACCGTTGACCGCCGCCTTCACCGCGGCCGCGTTGTCCGTAAACGGCTGTTCGAGCGTCGCAACGGTGTCGAAGTCCGTCACGCTCATGAGCGACGGCGTGCCCGGCAGGAAGGCGTCCACGAATCCTTCGAACGCGTTCTGCATGAGGAAGAGCTCGTCCTCTTCGATGCTGCCGGAGCTGTCCACGACCAGTGCAATGTCTAACCCGCAGGAT
>JACPUP010000041.1 GCA_016192205.1 Candidatus Kerfeldbacteria bacterium | reverse complement strand
TGCTCTTAGAACTTGACCTGGCAACCTTGGAGTCTCGCGAGGTCGCGTCGATTCCCGGATACCTCGAACCGCTCCAATTCGCGCCTGACGACAGCGGGGTCATGGTGCAATTGTTCGAAAACTTTGAAACGCGTTTCTTTTTTTTCGATTTCGACTCCGGTCGACAGCGCAGCCATACATGGCAGGGAAATTTTCTTGGATGGTCGGCAGACGGCTCGCACATCGTTTACGAGGTGTTGAGCGCGGGGGCAGGTTATGGTCCGCGCACACTGTATCTTCGCGATATTCGAACAGGCAACGAGCGCATCATCTATCGCCAGACGTTCCAACCCTATCTCGACAGTCACCAAAGCGGCTCGCAGGTGTTTTCGTTTGTCGGCGTCAATTAACTTAGTTGACAACTTCCTGGTTTTTCATTAGGGTAAGAACCGTAATCACATTTTTTTCGTGGAGGCATGCACGGTATGTTGAAAGCGCTTAAGCCGATTCTTTTTGTTGCCGTAGGATTGCTCCTGGTGAGTTTAGCGCTCCCCGCTTCGGCAGCGCTGGGCGCGCCAGCCTGTCCTGATATGGTCGTGAACGGCTCGGTTGACGCGTCGGACCTCTTGGCATTCGCTGCCGGGTTCGCCGTGGGTGACCTCTCCGTCGATTTCAGTGGCAACGGGGTTGTGAATGACATTGATAAAGCGATTATCGAGTTCTTTCTTGGAAAGCCAGTTGACTGCGCAACCTTCAATGCAGCGGCGGCCGGTGGCCCGTTCGACCCCGTGCAATTAAGCATTGCCAAATCCGACAGTCTGGCTGCAGCGGATCCAGGCCAGGCGACCACCTACACCGTTACCGTGAGCAATGCCGGCGGCGTGGTTGCCGTCGGCGTCAAGGTAACGGACACCTTGCCCGGCGTGTACGTCAACGTGAAGAACATTACTGATGGCGGCGTGCTGACTGGCAACACGCTCGCCTGGAACAACCTGACTGTTCCGTCTTTCGGTTCGAAGGTTTTGAGTTATCAGGGTCAGATTGCAAGTTCGCTGGCCGTCGGAACCACGACGGTCACGAACACCGCAGCACTCGGCTGCACCGATGTGGTCCAGTGTCCATACCAGGGCAGCGCGCAGGATCAAACGACCGTGAGAGTTTTGCCTGTGCAGGTGGTGACGTCGGGCGTGCCGGTCTTGAGCGTGAGCAAGACGACGAATGCGGCCGGTCCAGTCTCGCCGGGTTTCGAGGTTGAGTATATCGTCACCGTCAGCAACCTAGCGTCGGCAACTGCCAGCGCGCAGAACGTCTCGGTGACGGACGTGTTGCCAGCCGGATTCAGGTTCAAAGCTAGTGGTCTGTCGAGTACGACCTTCTCCCTCGGTACGCTGGAGATTGGTGGAACGAAATCGCTGACCTACACGAGCGTGGTGGGTGACACGGTTGTTCCAGGGACGTACACTAACGCGGCGACTGCCCAGGCGGACAATGCCGACCCGGTGGCCGTCACCTCGCCCGTTGACGTTGCCCAGCTGCAAGTGCTTGGCGCGACTGTCGAGGAAGAAACGGCCCAGGACAAGGCGACCGGGGTCCAAGTCCTGGCCGCGACTGGTCCGTCGCCGCTTGACTTCGCGCTGTACGCGCTCGGTGTCGCTGCGTTGAGCGCAGGCGCGCTCGGCGTTCGCCGGTTCGCCGCACGGAAAACGTAACTTTTGTAAGAAAATCTCGGAAGGGGCAAACCCCCCCCTCTTTCATTGTGATATCATAGATTCAAGAGCGTTCACGTTCAGGGAGCAGACAGGCTTGACAAAAAGTGAACGCAGTGATTGTCTGTGAGGTCTGATGTTCACGCATCAGGCCGATCCATTCTGACGGTCTCCGTAAGAGGATCGCTCATTGACATGGTGCATAGGCGTTTGGAACTTTCCACGAAAGGTGGCTCCTGTGTCACACAAACTGACACTCGATCCCAAGCTCCTCCGTGAGCGGCTGTCGCTCAACTGGATAGTCGTCGTTCTGCCGTTCGCCCTGCTCCTGTGGGTTTTCGTGACCTCGCTCATCCCGCCGTTCCACCGATTGGTGTGCCGTCGCGATGCGGCCGAGGGTCGCGAGGTCTTGCGTGGAGCGTTTATGGCCACGGAAAAGGCCATTGAGCTGCCCGTGTACTGGAGCGTCATAAATCTCGATGCGAACGAGAAACTGACCGCTCGGGTCACGGTGACGGCCTGGTTAACGACGACGGATACGACGGACGTCGTTCCGCCGATTGACTCGACCGTAGCGTGGTTAGACTGCACCGCGTACGAAACGTTCGGCGCAGTCGACGTCCGCTACGTCCTGCGCTCGACCCTCACGCCTGACGGAAAGCGAGAGGATCGGGCCAAAACCCGCGCACTCCGAGCTGGGCACGCGCCGCACTGGACCGTGCGGTACGATCCTCCGGGGACGGTCGACGGCAACCAACGTGCCATCCACCCTCTCCTTCAGCGGATCGCCCAAGCGCGTCAGTCAGTTAACGCGTCGTTGACCGCTGACAGTTTGGCGGCCGCGACCCGCTGGTGGTCGTTCGGACACGAGCGCCAGACACGCTCATTCAGTGAGCGTCGGACGCGTATCCGTATCGGTGCGGCCATAGCTACGTTGCTGTTGTTGGTCCCGCTTTTCGGCTACCAGACCGTCCGCGTGGATCAGTTCTGTTCTGCCCGGCGACACGTCTATACGGAACGGGGGGTCGCAGTCCCAGCCCCTTCGCGTTGGCGGTTGTTCTGGGCGTGGAGTCCGGCGCGGTACGTCCTCGCCTACGAGGAACACTGTCGGAATCTCCAACGGGAAGTCCGACGGGCAGTGAGGCTTCGGAAGCGGGCGGCGCGCGATGAGCAACGCGAACAAGCGATGGTGGAGGCGTTCGAGGATGCGCTCCAGCAGTTCCTCGATTCTCTGCCCACGGCAGCGTTGCCGGCTGCAGTGGAGGCCGCCATCGTCGTTGCCTCGGACGGCGAGGAGGCATTCGCGACCCGTCGGTCTGCGTTCGAACGAGCGCGATCACTGTTGCGTTCGACCTATGCGCCGATGGTCGAGCGAACAGAAGAACCACCAGTGGTTCTCACGCTGGACGAACAGGTTGCGCAGGCAACGCCGCACGTGCGCTCCCTACCGCAGCACGTGTTCAATCGCTACCACGACTACGTCCGCAAAGGCCGTGCCGAATCGAATCCGGCCAAACGGACGTACTGGCTCGATCGGGCGCTGCGGGTTGCTCGTGGCGAGGAGGTGGTTGCCGAACCAGCGCGTCGCATGGTCGCTCCGGCCGCCGCATCGGTCGGGACGGCCGTTGAGACAGCCGATGTGCCAATCCTCACGAGAGAGGACCTGAAGCAACGCTTGGCCGTGCGGGAGTTCGTGCCGAGTCACCTGTGTCCGGAGCATGTTGAGGAGATCATCTTCGAGCTCCTTGAGCCGACGAAGCGTGGTCAAGCCTCGTTCATGAGCAGGCTCCAGACGGGTAAGTACCGGCGTCCCGAGCCGATGCTCCGTCACGTCCGTGGCCGCCTGGGCCCAGCTTTCGACCAACGGGCGTACGAAGCTGCGCTGGACTGGCTACTGGACGAGTGCGTCGTGTTGCAGAAGCACAAGTCCCACGGCCACAATCTGGCCTTGAACGCGGTTCCGGGCGACGCAACACCCGCGGGCGTACCCGTGGTTGAACGCATCATCGCGTTCTACCAGTGGGTGCAACGCGAACTGACTCGATGAGGCCGGTTCGCGTGATGGAGGGAACAAACGGGCTTGGTGGCATCCTTTGTCGCCAAGCCCTTCTTCTTATTTTATTCGTGCGGAGGGGGTACACTATGCCGGTGGCGACCGCACGGACTCAACACATTCGTTCTGCGCTCCTGCGGTGGTATGGGCAGCACGGTCGCGATCTGCCTTGGCGCCGGACGCGTGACCCGTACCGCATCCTCGTCTCCGAGGTCATGCTTCAGCAGACGCAGGTGGACCGGGTGAAGCCGTACTACCGCGCGTGGCTGGCTCGCTGGCCGACAGTCCGAGCGCTCGCCCGCGCGTCCCGGGCCGATGTCATCCGTGCTTGGTCCGGCTTGGGCTATAACCGCCGGGCGGTGAACATTCATCGCGCCGC
>JACPUP010000043.1 GCA_016192205.1 Candidatus Kerfeldbacteria bacterium | reverse complement strand
TCGGGTGTGACTCCAACCGAGGCCAGACGCTGGGTTACATTTGCGTCGGCGGTCAAAAACCCAAGGAACAAGTGTTCGGTCGACACGAACGTGTCCTGCATGCGTTTTGCTGCTGCGAGTGCAGCCTGAAAGAGTGCCTGGAGGGAACGCGAAAGGCCCAGCTGGGCAATGCCCCCGCCGGTGACGGTCGGTAACGCTGCGAGGCGCTCGGTGACGATTCGCCCAACGTCGGCCACGTCCACGTGGAGCGCACGCAGCACCGCCGTCACGATCCCCTCTTCCTGCTGGATGAGGGCGAGCGCGAGGTGCGCAGGTTCAAGCTCGGCGTGCGACCGCTCGTGGGCAATGCGCTGCGCGGCCTCCAGGGCCTCTTGTGCTTTGGTCGTGAAATTTGGAACAGCCATCGTCAACGATCGGTTGTACCACGGCCGGGGTCGCGTGTCAACTATCCGTAACGTTCGCGGTTCGGCACGGTGCGAATACGGCTCAAGCGGGAAGAGCGAGGAATGCGGCGTAAGAGCCCGCGTTTCGCGCCAAACGTCTGAATGACCGACTCAGCGTTGGCTGTGCCCACCTGTAAGGCAAAACGAATGTCACCAGGACGCCGTAACCACCCAGCGACGAATCCCGACCCAAAGGCATCGCCGGCACCAGTCCGGTTTTTCGCTTTGACCCGACTCGGTATCACCGCGTAGTGGTGGCGGTCATCGCAGGCGACCGCACCACGATTGCCGGCCGTCACGACCACGATGGCCGACGTCCACGCACAGAGCTTCCGGAACGCCGCGCCCGGCTGTGACAATGGCACGCCCGTCAACTGACTGGTTTCTTCTTCGTTCAAGAACACGATCCCGGCTTGGTTGAGAAACGGCCGTAAGCGCTGTTGTCCGTGCGCGAGCTCATCGCTGCCGGGATTCCAGGCCAGGCGGATGCGGTGCTGTCGCGCCACTGAAAACACGCGGCGGAGCAACGGCAGATCGCCGCCCAACGCTGACAGGTAGAACCAGCGGGCCACGCGCGTGGCTGGGATCTCGCGCGGATGGAGGTGGCCGGCCGCGCCCCGATAGACGAGCACGGTCCGCTCCCCTTTGGATGTTAACAAGACGATGGAATAGGCAGTCACGTGCTGGCGATCTCGCCGAACGAGCTTCGTGGTAACGCCTTCGGCCTCAAGTTGCCGGACAACTTCCCGTCCGCCCGGGTCGAACGCGCCGAGCTTGCCGAGGAACGCAGTCCGAAAGCCCAAACGCGCAAAGGCCACGGCCGTATTGGTCCCGGCCCCGCCAGTCTCGAACACCAAATCATCGACGGTCACTTTCCCTCCGAGCGGCACGGCTTGCGCTTTGCCGATTGGGAACGCGCGCGTCGGGATGACCTTGATGCCGCGGCTGCGGAGGAAGGCGTCACGCGTGGCTGAACCAATGGTCACGATATCGTACATGGGCTAGACCTTTCCGGCGCTCCCGAACAACGCCAGGTGTCGCTTCACAACCCGCTGGACGGCGGCGCGCGATGCCCCCAGCACAGCGCGTGGGTCGTACACCGTGGCATGGGCGTCGAGTGTCCGCCGCAGCACAGTGGTAAATGTCTTCCGTAACGTCGTGTCAATGTTCACTTTCGTAATGCCCAGTCGAATCGCTTGGCGGAAATGCGCGGCTGGCGTCTCGGACGCACCGTGGAGGACAAGCGGCACGCGCACGACGCGACGAATGGCTGTGAGCAGGTCAAACCGCAGACGCTCTTCGGGGAACTGGCCGCCGTGTGCATTCCCAATCATGACTGCCAAAGCATCAACGCCCGTATCACGCACGAACGCAGCCGCTTCGTGCGGATCCGTATACCGAGCGTTCGCCCCCAAATCCGCCCGTCCGCCCACGGACCCAAGCTCCCCCTCAACGGAAATGCGGGCGCGGTGGCAGAGTCGTACGACCGTTTTCGTTTGCCGGGCGTTCGCGCGGTACGGTCGCGTGGACGCATCGTACATCACTCCCGTGTAGCCGGCCCGGATGGCAGCCCGAACCGTGGCCAGGTGATGCCCATGGTCGAGGTTCAAGACCACCGGCACTTTGGCGCGGGCCCCGAGGATCCGAATCATCGCTGCCAACACTTCGATATCACCGTACGCGATCGCCTTCTCGGTCGTGGACACGATCACGGGTGCGCGCGCTGCTTCAGCCGCAGCGAGAATCGCCTGGGTGAGTTCGAGATTGGCCGTATTGAAGGAACCAACCGCGTAGCGACCGCGTTGCGCTTTGGCCAAGACTGTGCCCAGGTCAGCGAGCATAGCGCCAGTATATCACACTACGCGTCTCGGAGCCGTCGCTGAAACGCCGCATAGGCGCGGGCTGGATCGCCGGCGAGCGTGATGCCAGCCCCTACGACGAACGTCGAAACCCCAGCGGCGGCCAACGCCGCGAGACGTTCGAGCCTCACACCACCGTCCACGCCCAGGGGGAGGCCGCGCCGACGCAGCGCGCGCAGGCGCTGAAGCAGGTGCGGCGTTTGCGCCTGCCCCTGTGCACCCGGAGCGACGCCCATGACCATGATCCCATCGGCCGCAATCCGCCGGGTCAGGCGCGAGAGTGGTGTGTCAGGATTGATCGCGACCCACGTCTGAAACCCATGTCTTCGCGCCTGTCGAATGCGCTCCAGCGCGCGTGGGATCTCGAGGTGGATGATGAGCGACCGGGCACGGATCCGTTCGGCCACGGCCAACCACGGCAACGGGTCGCGCACCATGAGATGGAGTTGGTACTGTCCGCCGGGCGGCAGGCGCACGAGGGTCGCTGGCGGCACGGTCCGGCCGGGGACGAGCGTGCCGTCCATGAGATCGAGGTGGATGTCCCGCGTCAGCCGCCGCAAGAGCCGCACCGTGCGGAAAAATTCGACTGGACGATGCTCCAGCACGGCTGGCCAAATACCTTTCCGTGCCCTACGCGACGCCATGGTCGAGGCGCTGGAGCTGTTGCAGACGGCGCTGGTACCGCTCAAGCGGACGAAACGGCTCGCGGAGCCACCGCCGGAGAATCAGGCGCGCTGCGACGAACGACAGAAAGTCGCTGGCGAGCGCGAGGACGTTCGTATCCTCTTCCCGGCGGCTGCGCACCGCAATCGCCACGCTCCCGGCTTGGACAGCGCGAATGCCACGGACCTTATTCGCCGCGAGCGCCATGCCGACGCCAGACCGACACAGGAGCACGCCGCGGTGGGCTGGAGATTTCGCGACGGCCCGAGCGACGCGAACGGCGATGAACGGAAAATCATCCTCGCGCACGTACCGGACCGCCCCGAGGTCGCGGAAGGGAATGCCCTGCGCCGCGAGGACTCGCTTGAGCTGTTCCTTCATTTGAAACCCGCCGTGGTCAGCGCCCAAGAAGAGCATCACGTCCTCCGCTGGAGCCAGGCGAGCAACGTCGGGAGTGGTTTGAGGTTGAGGATCTGCCGCGTCTTCACTCCAACGGCGAGCAGCTGCCGAATGAGCGTGCGGGCCCGCGCGTTCCGCTTGCTCACCACAATCCCCTGCCCGCGCGTCTCGCGATGAGTGTCGCTGCCCAGGGAGATCATCACGCCCGTCTGGGCGGCCAGACGCGCCAACCGTTCATCGAAGGGAATCCGGAGGTTGAATTCGATGGCAGTGTCGGTCACGACAGCCTTCTGCATGATCCGCTCCCAGTTGGCCTCGGACAGCGCGTCGAGGTACCGCGTCGGGTGCCCGAGGATGTCGACGTGCGGGTTTTCCATCACTTTCAGGAAGTTGGCCGTAATGCGCGCCGGCAACTGGTGGGGGCCGCCGTGGCGCGACACGATGACGACGTCGAGGTGCGACAGGATGTGGTTATCGACATCGAGATCACCATAGTCCAAGACGCTCGCTTCCACGCCGGCGAGCACTGCGGCACTGCCGTGCGGCCGGCGAGCATTGTAGAGAATAATCTCATGGAGGTGGTAGAGGATTTTCTCGTTCACCAGCCGATCGGCGTAGTGTGGTCGGGCTGGGTCGCTGGCGTGGTTGACGAGGGCGAAGTACTCCATGCCGCCGTCTTTGGTCAGCGCTGCCATTTCGGCGATTGCGCTCCGGCCGCAAGCGGTGTCGCGCGAAAAGAGCGAGCCGACTTCATGGTCGCAGGCACTGTGCGACGAGTGGACGTGGAGATCCCCCCGAAGCGTGTTCGGTCGTGAACGCGAAGCGAGGCGCGGCATTGGTTCTATTCTCCCGCGCGTGGGCACTGGCTGTCAAACGGCCGCTTAGCTCGCGTCAGCGAGTGCGGTATCGATCAGGCTCTTGACGGCCGCGTACGGGAGCGCGCCGCTGACCGGTTGGCCGTTCACGAAGCTCGACGGTGTGCCGGTGACGCCGGCCACGGTCCCTTCGTCGTAGTGCGCGTCAATCTTGTCTTCATACTTCCGGCTCGAGTAGCACTCGTTGAATTTTGACGTGTTCAACCCGAGCGATTTGGCCGTGTCGGCGTAGAAGGTATCGCCCAAGAGCGACTGGTTTTCAAACGAGGCATCGATGAACTCCCAGAACTTCTCTTGTTCCGCCGCACACTCGGCTGCCAGCGCCGCCGGCCGGGCCTGGGGGTGGATGGAGTCGAGCGGGAAATGCTTGTAGACCCAACGGATCTCCCCGTCATACTCATCCATCAACCGTTGGAGCGTTGGGTGAAACGATTGGCAGAATGGGCATTGGAGATCGGAGAACTCAACAATCGTCACCGGCGCGTTCTTGTCCCCGCGAATGTGATCATCGTCCGTGATGGCCGTGAGCTCCACCGGCCCGGTCGGCGTCGTGTCGGGGGCGACGGTCGGGGCGGCCGCGGCAGTCGTATTCGTATTCGTCCGGGGAGCGGCTGTTCCCGTGTTCCGGAATAAAAGCGTGAAGAACCCAATCAGGCTCAAGAGCGCGATCCCGATGGTCAGGCCGAACGCAAATTGCAAACGGTTCAAATCTTGAAGAAACGTTTTTTTTACTGGCATGTTTTCCTCGGTCATATGGTGAATGATGTTGGTGATTTGTGCTCCTACGCGGTGTAGTATACCGCTGGGAGAAAATTGCGCAAGGACAGGCTACCGAGTCCGCGATTGGCTCTTGAGGCGCGCCCCAGTCAAGCCCAGTTGGGCGCGAATCCCGGGTTTGACGCGGGCCGGGGTCCAGGGCGGGTCAAAGAGGAAATCGATGTTGACCGTGGTGACACCGGACAGTGATCCAACGGCCTCGCGCACGGCCTTCCGGAAGTGCTCCTCAAGCGGGCAGAACGGCGAGGTCATGGTCATTTGGACCAGGACGGCCGCCGCGTCGACCCGAACGCCATAAATGAGACCCAGCGAGACGATATCCACGCCCAGCTCCGGATCCATGACCTGGCCCAACGCCCGTAGTACCTGGGCCCGCTGTACCATACTACGGGATGAGCTTGTGGATGGAAACGCCCAGCGCGCGGGCAATGGTCGCCAGCGTCCCGACTGTCGGATTCGTGTTGTCCCCGATCTCGAGTTTGACGATGGTATTCAGCGACACCTTCGCCTTGGCGGCAAGTTTCCCCTGTGAGAGTCCTCGCTGCCGGCGCAGCTGTCGAACAATCTGTCCAATCCTTGGCATGAGTGAGGCAATGGTTACCGAAAACCTATCGTAGCACGATGGTCCAACTGCATCAAGCGGGCCTCAAACCATGAGCGCTGGAAGACGCTAGGGACGCCGAGCGATGAGGTACACGCCGATGCCAATCACGACAACCGGCCAGAGCAATTCCAGGCGAGACCGAAAGAACGTCTCGGTGAACAGCATGGTGACGCCAACGGCCATGACCAGGATGGCGAACGTGTTCCGGCGCAGCGTGGGCGGCTGGAACGGCTGGGGCGTCGAGGCAGGCGGGGGCAGCGTCGACGGAGAAAGGCCGGCCGGCTGTGGTTCTTCGGGCACCACGATCGCCAAGGTGAGGTACAACAGAATGCCGATGCCTCCGGTCAGGGCCAACAGGACGAAGAGCGCGCGGACAACCGTGGGGTCGACACCAAGGTAACCGCCTAAGCCACCGGCCACCCCAGCAATGATGCGATCCGATCGCGACCGAAACAAGCGCTTCGGCGACGTCATAGCCTGACTCACCCGTTACCGCGGTTGCGTGCGAGGACCGCCAGATCGTGCGAACGGAGCCGCTTGATCTGCGGTCCGATCGCCCGTTCGTGGAGCAGCGTCCCAAGCATTTGGCCTGAGGTCAAGTGTGGCATGAGCACGTAGTCTGCACCGGCCGCGTACAGCAGGTGCGCCTCGCGATCTCCTTCGGCCCGTGCAATGACGATCATGGCCTGACCGCGTCGTCGCCAGGTGCGTCGCGCCTCCAGGAAGGCGAGCGTGCTCGTCACTTCCGGGCTGGTCGAAATGACAATGGCCGTCCGGCTGAAGTCGATGCCCTCGAACAGCTCTGGATCCGCCAGATCGCCGAACATCGTTGTGTAGCCAGCCCGGCGCAGCGAGCGGACGACGTCAGGATCGAAATCGACCACGAGGACGTCACGTTTGGGGAGCTGTCGTAACAGGCTTTGCCCGTACCGATGCGCGCCGAAAAGCACCATCCGCTTGCGGGCCGCGCTGGCAGGCAACGAGTCAGTCCGGGGCTTCGCCACCTCGAACAACGCCAGGGCTGGGCGCAGCCAGCGGTAGAGGTGTTCGGCGTAGAGGATGAGGTACGACGACAAGCCAATGGTAATCACGCCGACGGCCGTGATGAGGCTGACCGTCTGCTCGGAGATGTGCCCTACCTGCAAGCCGAGCGCGGCGACAATGAGGCTAAACTCGGAGATCTGCGCCACGGTGACGCCGGCCATGAAGCTCGTCCGTCGGTGGTACCCCATGAGTCCCATGATTGCCAAGACGATTAAGGGGTTCCCGATGAGCACGAAGAGCGAAAAGATGATGATCGGCAGGGCCAGTCCGGACAGATCAAAGGCAGCCACTGATGACCCCAGCAGCACGAAGAAAATCACGATGAAGAAATCACGCAATGGTTTCACACGACTGGCGATTTGTAAATGCTCGGACGAATTCGCCAGCGCGATGCCCGCCAAGAACCCGCCGATTGCAATGGAGAAGCCGAGTTCCGAAACCACCCAGGCCACGACGAATACCCACGCCAGGCTCATCAAGAACAACAGCTCTATCGAGCGCGCAATGCGGTCGAGCACGAAGGGCACGATGCGCCGGCCTAGCCAGAGCATGAAGGCGAATAAGGCCACGCCTTTCAACAACGTCAGCAGGACCGTCGCCGCGTCCGCGCCTGCGCCAGTGTCGATCCCAGCCAGGAGCACGAGAAGGAGAATCGCCACGAAGTCCTGGACGAGTAAGAACCCGACGCTGATCTTTCCGTAGAGGCTCGAAAGCTCCTTCTTTTCCGAGAGGAGCTTCACGACGATGATCGTGCTCGAAAACGTCAGAGCAATGGCGATGTACGCGCCGGTCAAAACGGAAAACCCAAGCAGGGCAGCGAGGAACCACCCGCCGGCGAACGTGAACGCAATTTGCCCAAGCCCGACCAAGAGCGACGCTTTCCCCACCAACCGCAGCGACATGTAGTTGATTTCCAAGCCAATCAAGAACAGCAAAAACATGACGCCCAAGTTGGAGAAAATCTCAAAGATGGCCTGGTCGCCTTGGAACAGTCCGAGGGCACCAATCAGTGCGCCGGCACCGAGGTATGCCAAAATGATTGGCTGGCGGAGCAACGTGGCGATCAAGCCAAGCACCGCTGCAATCGAAATGATCAACGCGAGTTCCGGGACCCCTACGGGCATAGCGCAGAATTGAGTCTACCACATTCCGCGGCTTTTCAAAGAGACGTGCTAGCGGTAGCGTCGCTCTCCGGCTTCGATCCGGACGGGGATCCGATTCTCGCGCGGCGGGATAGGACAGGAGTACTGCTCGTTATACGCACAGTACGGGTTGTAGGCGAGATTAAAGTCAACCAGCAGCTTACCATCACTCCCCTGCTCCGGTTCAAGGTAGCGGCCAGCGCCGTAGGTCGCATCCTCGGCTGTGCCATCGCGGAAGGGAAGGAAATATCCATGCTCGTCCTCAAACACCGTCAAGGTGACGGACTGACCCGTGATGGCGAACGTGATCGTGCCAGCCCGACGATACTGCCGCTCATCCCCCGTGCTCGTTGGGAGGGTCAGCGGTGCTCGATCAACGTCGGTATTCAATGCCTGCGCAAACCGCAACGCCTCGTTCGGCTCGTAGTATGGGAGACCGGCGAACGATGTTCGCTGCTCGGGCGTTAGCGGCGAATGAGGACTTTTGAAGAATGCGTCTTTTTCTGTCCTCAACGTTGCGTAGTCCATAAGCGTTCTCCTGGCTCGCCATTGGCTGGGGAGGATGGATTCGAACCATCATACCCACCTCCAAAGGGTGGTGTCCTACCATTAGACGACTCCCCAATCAACGGCGACCAAGGCTGCCCCGACTGTACCGAAGCCAGAGGCTCATCGTCAACGCCGCAGGGTCACGTCAGACTCTCAAGTACCGACCAACCGCAGCTGCTGATGAAACCATGGATAACAGGAGCATGAGGAGCGCGGGTGGCCCGAAGACCGTGAAAAACTGAGACCACAGCGTGCTGGCAACGCTGAAATCAAACCCTTCGAACAATCGATCGAGAAAATCGGCTGACACGAACAAGACGAGCCAGACGACGCCGAGCGCAATCGCAATCGCAATGAGTGCGTAGAAAACGCTCTCGATGAGGAACGGTGCGCGGATGAACGCGTTCGACGCGCCCACGAGCTTCATGATGGAAATTTCCCGGTTGTACGCATGGATGGTCAACCGAATCGTGTTGAATACCACGAGCACGGCAATGAGCGAAAACACGATGGTCAGCCACAGGCCGATCCGCGACAGGTTGCGGGTAAACCGCGAGAAGTCTTGGATGAAGGTGATCTTTGCATCCGCGGCTCGGTCTTGCTCAACGAGTTTTTCGTACACGGGATCATTCACGACCGAGAGGATTTGCGGATACTGCTCCAGCTCTTTAGCCTTAATGACCAGTGACGCTTGCAAAGGATTCACACCGACGGCCTCGAGCGCTGACTCGATCCGCTCATCGCCAGCATTCTCCTCGCGGAACGCAGCCAGCGCGTCGTCTTTCGAGACGTAGGCAACGGAGGCAACTTCCGGTAGTCGCTCCAAGCGGGACTGCAGTTCGAAAATTTCCGCTTCAGTTGCCTCGGGCACAAAGAACATGGAAATGTCCACCCGTGAGCGAACGTCAGCCAACGCGTGATCGGCCGTTGTTCGCACGCCGAAGAGCACCGAGATGAAGAATACGACCAGCGTCAGAATCACGACCGTCACGATGGACAACCAGATGTTCCGCCAGAAGTTTTGGGCCGCGAAGGTGATGGCGCGGAAGAAAGCGAGCATAGTCTAGAGGAGGTACTTGCCGGACTTCTGGTCCGAGACAATGACGCCATGGTCGAGCGTAATGACGCGCTTCCGCAACTTATTGACAATCTCTTTATTGTGCGTTACGAGCACGACCGTTGTCCCAAACCCGTTAATACGTTTCAGGAGATCAATGATTTCATCGGCATTGATGGCGTCGAGGTTGCCGGTCGGTTCGTCGGCCACGAATATCTTGGGTCGGTGGACGAGGGCGCGGGCAATGACCACGCGCTGCTGCTCGCCGCCGGAGAGCCGGCCGGGAAACCGATCCTGCTTCTCCTCGAGCCCGACAATCTTCAGCACCTTTGGGACGATGCGTTTGATGACGTGTTGCGGTGCGGCTGACACCTCGAGGGCGAAGGCGACGTTCTCGAACACGGTCTTGGTCGGGAGGAGTTTAAAATCCTGGAACACGACGCCAATCTGGCGCCGGAGGGTCGGGACCTCGCTGTGTTTGATGTGGGTGATATCCCAGTCGCCAATCGTCATGGTCCCGCTGCTCGGGTGTTCCTCGGCGATGATGAGACGAACCAACGTCGTTTTTCCACTCCCCGACTGCCCGACAATGGACACGAACTCACCAGCCGCAATCTCGAATGAGACGCGGTCCAGGGCCGTCTGCTGGTGCTCGTAGACTTTTGTTACCTTTTCAAAGCGAATCATACGCGCTACTCGTATCGTAGCGCATCGATGGGGTTCAGTCTACTTGCCCGTAAGGCTGGTGCGACGCCGAACACGACGCCGACGAGCACCGAGAAGAGCGTGGCGAGACCGACGGTTTGGGCGTCGAGCAGCAACGTCAATCCGACCTGGCTTTTCACCGGGAAACTAATGGCGAACGCTCCGGCTAGCCCAATCAACCCGCCCAGGAGACTCAAGATGACCGCCTCGAGCAGGAATTGGAACAGGATGTTGCCGTTCGACGCGCCCAGGGCCTTGCGCACGCCGACCTCTTTCGTGCGCTCCGTGACCGACACGAGCATAATGTTCATGATGCCGATGCCGCCGACGAGCAGCGAAATGGCGCCGATACCGACAACGGCATTCGTCAGGAGCGAGAGGATCTCATCAATGACACGCAAAATATCCTCTTGGGTCAGAACGCTGAAGTCTTCGGTTTGGCCGTGATTCTCCAACAGGGCGTCGTGGATGGTCGCGACAACCGCGGGCACGTCAGCGCCGTCAGCGGCCTGAGCGACAATGCGAAAGAGTTGGGTATTGTCGATGGTCTCGCGCGCGGTGGCGTACGGCAGGTACAGCGCGCTCGAGAAATCCGGCCCGCCGAAGCTGAACGGCGCCGGTGGCGACTCGACCACACCAACGACTTCGTACGCTGCCCCTTTGAAGTTCACGGACTCGCCGATGATGTCGGCGGGCGCGCGGCCGGGGAACAAGGCGTTGCGGGGGCCACGGTCGAGGACCATCACATTCGCCCGGGCAGTTTCATCGTCATCGTTGAGCAACCGCCCGGCCACGAGCGGGGCAGTGTTCACAAGGGCGAGGACGTCTGGCTCGACGGCCAGGTTGAAGGCTTGGGGCGCGCTGCGCTCCTCCGCCTGCACGAAGCCCGAGATGAGTGACAGCGCGCCGACGCTCTCGATGTCCGCCAGCGAGCGCACGTCCGCGATGTCATCGTCCGTCAGCGTGGAGGCGCCCAGCGCCGCCGCCGGGTTGAACCCTTCCCCGCCAGCGTTCAGCTGACCCGACACCACAAAAATGAGGTTCGAGCCAAGTTCGGTAATCTGTTCGGACACGTCGCGCTTCACGCCCTGCCCAATGCCGATGAGCGTCGCAATGGCGAACACACCGATGATGACGCCGAGCATCGTCAGGGTGGAACGCCCCTTGTTCGACCGCAGGGCCCGCAGGGCGATGCGGAACGTTTCGAGCATCATTCGTCCGCCACCACCCTTCCGTCGAGCAGGCGCAACCGCCGGGGCACGCGATCGGCAATCGTCGCATCGTGGGTCACGATGATGATGGTTCGACCTTCCCGATTCAATTCCGCGAGGACGTCAACGATTTCTCGGCCCGAGCTCGAGTCGAGATTCCCGGTGGGCTCATCAGCCAAAATGAACGACGCGTCTTTGACCACCGCTCGGGCAATGGCCACCCGCTGCTGCTCTCCGCCCGAGAGTTCATTCGGCTGGTGCTTGAGGCGCTGCCCTAAGCCCACGCGCTCCAACGCCTGACGGCTCCGCTCGTGTCGCTCGGTGCGCGGGATGCCCTGGTAGATGAGCGGCACCTCCACGTTGTCCTGGGCCGAGAGCCGCGGCAGGAGGTAGAATTGCTGGAACACGAATCCCACCGCATGCCGTCGCAGGTGGACGAGGTCGTGGTCGGTCGCGTGGCTGACGTCGTTTCCGCCAAAGCGGTAGTGGCCAGACGAGAGCCGGTCGAGAAACCCCAGCGTGTTGAGCAGGGTTGATTTGCCCGAACCCGATGGCCCGGTCACGGCGATGAACTCGCCCGGCTTGATGCTCACACTCACGTCTTCGAGTGCCTGCACCGTTATGCCACCAAGGTGAAAATGACGGCTGGCGTGTGAGAGTGCAATGAGCGGTTGCGCGACCATGCGCTTA
>JACPUP010000039.1 GCA_016192205.1 Candidatus Kerfeldbacteria bacterium | reverse complement strand
GTCGTTCTCAATTCATTGCGTTTGAAGCGCTTTGGTAAAATGGTGTAACGGATTGACAGACACAGTGTGTCTCACGTAGACTCCGTCCAGACTCGACAACCACGTCGAGCTGTTCATTGGGAGGAGTCAGATGAAATCTGTGTCTGTGATGACGGCAGCGTCCAGGCGTACGTCCGTTCAGAAACAGTTGGCCGAGGTGACAGCGCAGATTGCGGCGCTCGAGCCGACGGCACGGACGGAGTTTGAGGAAGAGATGAAGACGGCGGTCAAGTGCTTCTACCGCGACGGCAGAAGCACATCCAAGACCTTCCAGGCGGACAACAGGACGATTATGGGTCTCTCGCTCGAGATCCAGCGGCTACTCCTCGAGTACGATCTGCCGCGGGGAACGGCCGTTGAGCTGGCACGCGTGCGTGATGTGCTGGTTCGCCGGGACGTGCTGGTCGCGATCATCGCGGAGAAATTGAGCTTCCGCGAGACAGCCGTCCTGGTGCGCCTCCATCACTGGTGGGCGCGTCGCCAGCGGTCGCCCGAAGTCCTGCCAGACGCCCTGGCAGTCAGCCGTCAGAGGCTCCTGCAAAAATACCCGCAGCTGCCGGACTACCCGTCGCTGGATTTCCTCGCAACGCTCGGCGCTTCAGCGCAGGAACCCGCGCCGGTTGCCACCGCGTGATGCTCCTCGTGCTTCCCACTGGTTCAACGGTGGGAAGCACGTTCATATTGGCCGCGGTCTGGCTCGACTGGACGCGGCTGTCAGCGTATACTCGCCGTAAGGAGAGGGGGTGATACGCATGATTGATTTCGATATCAACTGGCTGGCGGTTCTCGTGGTCGTTGCGGGTTCGATGGCACTTGGGTTCCTGTGGTTCGGGAAAGTCCTGTTTGGCAAACAGTGGATGGCCGCCATCGGCAAGACCGAGGAGGATTTGAAGAAGGGCCAGAGTCGCGCCATGACCGGCATGGTTATTTTGTCCATCGTCCAGGTTATCATCCTGGCGCACCTGGTCCGCTGGGTAGGCGCGACAACATTCTCGGACGGTTTGATCGCAGGGCTCCTGGCCTGGCTCGGGTTTAGTTTTACCACGGGTATGATGAACGGCCTGTTCGCGCAGCGCTCTGCGACGGCTGTCTGGATCGAGCAGCTCTACTACGGCGTGCTGCTGGCGTTCGGCGGGGGCGTCCTCGCCGCTTGGGCGTAGACCAACGCAAAACCGGCCTGCTGTGGCGGTTTTGTTGTCGCCGAGCGACCCCTTAATATTTCAACTGGTGGAAACTATGAGACGAACGACAAACCCATTTCAGACGAAGCCCCGACAGGACAACGGGCGGAGCGTGACCCTCGCTGCGCGCAATCACTTCACCGGTACCGTCCCGAATGGAGTGGGTCGCGCTGGAACATCGGCCACGGTTGGGCCGCGGTCACCGAGGCAGTGAGGTCCCAGACGTAGAGGTTCATGAGTGTGTCGACCGTCGCAACTTCTAACAATCCGTCCCCGTCGAGATCAGCGATGACAGGCGTCAGGACTTGCTCGCCAGCTGGGTGTCCGAACGTCGGCTGACGAAAGCCACTGACTTCCGTGCCGTCTGCGCGGAAGGCGATTGGGCCGGCGGTCGGAATACCGTTTTGGCTGTCGCCGAACGTGATGACCTCGAGCCCAGCGACGCCGTCGACATCAGCAATCGTCATGGAATCGACGCCAATACTTCCGGTCATATTTCCGCTCGTCATGACCGGCCAGCCAGGGAGTAAGGTTCCACTGGCGCGCCACGCATAAAGGTAGGAGATGTAGCGGAATTCCGTTGGGTGACCATCGTATTGTGTTCCCGCGACAATATCTAACTGACCGTTCCCGTCGAGATCCGCTACAGCCGGGGTGTGAAGTTGCAGACCGATCGATTTCGGCCATCCAGGAAGTTCTGTTGCACAGTCGTGATTCCAAACATGGATCCAGCCGTTCAAGCCAGTTTCGATGATCTCAAGATCCCCATTTTGATCGAGGTCGGCCAGGACAAGCGCGGCCATATTGGGATCAGCGGAAAGACCATCTCGGCGACAGAGTTGTTGGCCGGCGCTGTTGTAGACGTAGAGCGTCGAAATATCGAAGCCCCCAACGTACGCGAATTTCAGAAAGGCCAGTTCCTGACCGTTGGCTGAATTCCCGTCAATGTCGCCGATGCTGACGTCGCCGATTTCCTGGGCGGGCCAGATAAACTGTTCCCACTGCGGGGTGGCTGGATTGTTGGCATTGTAGGCACGAATGTAACCGTCCCAACTGGAGAAGATCATTTCATTGACACCATCTCCATTGAGATCTCCGAGACTGACTCGGTTCGGTTTGGCCGTGCTGAGTTGCGCCGGCCAGCCAGGCAGCGGGGCACCGGTGCGGTCCCACACGAACACCCGGCCTTTATTGTTCACGGCCACCACCTCAGGTAGTCCATCGCCGGTTACATCACCAACGGCTGGCCCATACTGGGTACTCTGCGTTCCCCCGTGGTCTGGGTCGTCGACAGAACGTTCCCAGAGCGTCTGACCGGTGTGATGGAATACCCGAATATATTCGCCATAGCCACTGATGATCTCATTTCCTCCACTGCCATCGATGTTCGCTGTATCGAAGTGGGAATACAGTGACAGTCGAAGGTCAGGGGCAATAATCGGCCCAATCGATTGGGGCCAGCCTGCATGTAGCGTGCGGTCAACCACGATTTGGATTGATTCAGTCGATCGCCCGTCTGATCCGTTCGAATCGACATAGACACGGTAGTAGTCCGGATCAAGCCCGGAAAGATCGATCGTTGCCAGCAACCCACGAATGACCGGTTGTTGACCGCCGCTAGGATAGGTTATTGGCGGCGTGACCGTCGCGCCATTCCTCTCCCGGGTGACGCGGAGGGAGTACGAAGTAAAACCCCGTGGATTCGCCGTGCCGCGGACTTCAACGGTACCAAGGTTGCCGAGGTACGCTCCAGACGCGGGAGACGTGATGAACAGTCGATCAACACGGACGAGGAATACATCCGAATACTCGTACCCACGATTGTTTTTTGCCCACAGCGTGACGGGCCAGCTCCCCTCAAAATTGGGGGTAAGATCCCACGGTGCCGAAATCGGTTCCGTTGGTGCCGCCCCGCCCGAAGCCAGGGTGCCCGTCGTTCCATCCGGCGCCGGGGCAGTCATCCGCCACTCGGCGATCTGATCGCCCGTCAGCACGGCCGTCACAGTCGTTGGCATACCGGGTTGAGTGTCGGTTGGACCGGTGATCTGGAGCGCCGGAGCATCCCATTCATCGAAGATCTTGGCGGCTTTGATGAGGCCGAAGCCGTAATAGTTGTCTCGTCCAACCGATCCCGCATCGATCGTTCCGTGCCGCAATGCTTGCCGCACGTGCTCCGGGGTTCGATCAGGGTACTTTCCAAGGAAGAGGGCAGCCAGCGCCGTGACGTGCGGTGCGGCCATGCTCGTCCCGTCAGAGCGGTAATACTCCCCGCCGGGATGCCCCCCGACGATGTGGGTAGTCGTGGGGGTGCAATACCGGCTGTCAGCGGTACAGTACATATCGGTGCCGGTCGCCCGGAGGGAAAGGACATCCACCCCAGGTGCCATCACATCGATTTTTAACCCAAAGTTCGAGAAGGAGGCCCGAGCGCTGTTTGGACCAACGGCGCCGACCGTTACTGCATTACGGATGTTCGCCGGCGTATAACCGGAGGTTTCGGTCCCGACGTCTGCGTTGCTGTTACCGGCAGACGCAATGAACACGACATTCCAGAGGTTGTGGGCGTAATTGACTGCATCGAGAAGCGTCGGTGACTGATTCATCGGACCTGCTCCCCAGCTCGCATTGATGACCTTCGCCCCGTTGTCGGCCGCGTAGTAGATCGCGCTCGCCAGGTCACTCAGGCTCCCGACCCCTTGGTCATCGAGGGCCTTGAGGGACATGATGCGGAGCTTCTCTTTCCCGAGTCCGGCGATCCCGACCCCGTTGTTCCAGGTCGCCGCGATGATGCCGGCCACATGGGTTCCATGTCCGAAGTCGTCGGTTGGATCGTTGTCCGCGACGCCATCGTCATATGTTACGAAATCCCATCCCCGCCAATCGTCGATATAGCCATTGCGATCGTCGTCAACGCCGTTCGCCGCCTGCGGACCAGACTCGCGCGGATTCTGCCAGGCCGCGGAGAAATCGGGATGGGTGAAATCCATGCCCGTGTCGATGACCGCCACAACGACCGGGAGGTTGTCTGCGACTTGCCGCCAGCCATTCGGCGCATCAATGGTCAGCATGCCCCACTGGTCGCTGTACGTGTTGCCCCAGCTTCCGCTCGATGAGAAATAGGGGTCGTTCGGGGAGGGGTTGTCACCGCCACTGTCGCCGCCGCTCTCTCCTTCAACCTCTGAAGCCGGTGTCGTATGGAAGATGAGGTTCGGTTCCGCGTAGGCAACGGCGGCATCGGCCTTCAGATTCTCTGCCAAGCGCCAGGTATCCTCAGCGGAAAGGTTCTCGGCGGTCAATGTGACGAGCGTTGACGTTTCGCCGTCCGTCGAGTGCGCAATGCCGCGATCGGCTTTCGTCACGCGGAAACGCTCCAAGGCCTCGGTGACTACTGGCGCGCCGGAAATTTCGATTCTTGCCGTCGAGCGACTCTTTCGCTTTGCCAGGAGTTCGTCGGCTGTTTGAATGGATTTGAATTTCACCAGTACCTGTCCGGCCGCCACAGCGGGCCGCACCGGCTGGTCGCTGACGCTGCTCGTTCGAGTGACCGACTGGTCATCCGCGGTGACCGTCGTGGCGACCGTAACCCGTTGCGGGAGAGGCCGGGACTGCCGGCTTTTCAGTTTCGTCGTCAGCGCTAGTCCAAACGCTGCAACCGCTCCGAGAAAACAAAGGGCCACGAGGACTCTCGTCCTCGTTAAGAGCGGCGTTGATACCTCGAGTTCTGTTTTTGTTTTCACGTATCACTATTATAGCGTAATACAGAATATTTTGCAAGGGGGTCGCGGAAAGATTCTCGTCGGTCAAACAAGAAAGTGCTCCGAAGGAGTTCAGATCCTCACTCGTCAGTTGTCTGTTCAGCCGTGGCGTATCGCCGCCGTACGGCTGCCGAATATCGATTGGTCGGGGCAGCCGGATTCGAACCGGCGACCTCATGGTCCCCGCCTCGACCGCCTTGACCCAGACATATTTACCAGATCGGGGATGCGAGACTCGAACTCGCGACCTCCTGCTCCCAAAGCAGGCGCGCTAGCCAACTGCGCCAATCCCCGATCTGAGAAACACGTCCATTTGTAAATCTTTATTTGTTGGCGGTCAAGGCGAGGCGGGCCAAACCATGCGCGCTACCAGCTGCGCTATGCCCCGATGCTGCGCAGCCGTAGTGTAGGCGAATAAGCGTTTTTCCGCCACACCCTTGACAGGAAACGGCACATTCGCTAGTTTGACGCGGCTGTCTTTGTGCGGATCTCGCCAATTGGTAAGGCAGGCGGAATCCTAATCCGCCAATCCTGGTTCACCTGCCTGTCGGCAGGCAGGAATCCGGGGATCCGCTCCAACACCGGGGAGGGTGCTCACTGCGTGCGCTTTGTGCGCCCTTGAACACTCCATCCGCGTCCGGCTCACATCACAGCCGCTCGGACGCCCCTCCCCACGTTCTTTCCACACCATGCGAAGTGCTCCAGAAGCTCAATTGGTGAGCGCCAGACTGAAAATCTGGAGGTTGGGGGTTTCCGGCCTGAAGGCCGGACCGTGCACCCGACGGAGGAGTGGTGCACGGCGAATCCTCCCTGGAGCACCATTAACGGTGGCGATGTAGCCTAACGGTAAGGCACCTGCTTGACAGGCAGGGTAACGGGGTTCTCCGCAACCAATAACAATGTCAAAGCGGATCCGCCTCTGGCGGAAAATCCCTGCGTCGCCACCATCCCATGGGCGGGTTGGTTTTCAGAGGTCGTGCCACGACCACTCACCCCTCTGACGACCACTCGCCCTCCCTTTGTCAGGGCGGACGAGCGTCATGCGCTCCCGGATTGGCCAGCAGATCCGGTGCCCGAGCTCTCCTTCCCTCGGCGTCCGCCCCTCGTTCTTCGTCAGCGAATTGCCCCATAGCTCAACTGGTAGAGCGCTGGACTCATAATCCAGAGGTCCCAGGTTCGACTCCTGGTGGGGCACCGCCAGCAGCTGGTGTAGCTCAGTTGGTAGAGCGGCGAGCTTCACGCCCGCGAGTCGCAGGTTCAAGTCCTGTCACCAGCTCCAGTACCTCCGGCAGTCGCCTCGTGCGTCTGCCGGATTTCTTGTATAGAAAGACGGACCTGCGCGCAGTGCGCAGGTCCGAGAGGCGTCCGATTCGGGAAAGGACGCCGTGTGCGGCAGAGGCAATGGAGTTGAGGGCTTACCAGCCCTGCCTGGCGCCGCTTTGGAGCTGCCGGATGCGTTCGCAGTACGCCGCTTGCAGCAGCCGCCGACAGAGATCGTCGGCGAAGGCGGCGGCGGACCGACGGTACTGTTCCTGCAGCAGCCGGATTGCACCCCGTACCTTGGGTTCGCCCGACAGCGTGTGGGCGCCGGCGGTGAGGAGCCGTTCGTCAACCCGCAGGATCAACTGTTCGACTTCTTCATTCGAGTACAAGGATCCATACCTCCTCAAGGAACACCTTCATTGACTCGCCCCGGCCCTCTTGGCGGATGCGGCCCTGGGCGGCGACGAGACGACCATTGAGCGACGAGAGGTTCTTCCGGTCAAACTTCTCAATGTTCGGAACGTGGATTTTTGTCTTCGGTTCGACGATCCCGCTGAACCGACTCATCTTGCCGTCGGCGCCAACAGTCTCGGTCCAGACGACCAGCGTCGGTTCGGGTTTTCCGACTTGCGGGTGCTCGAACGTGCCGACACCCCAGGCGGTGGTGTAGAGCGTCGTTGGCGCATCGCGGGTGTCTGTGTCGTGGATCGCGTCCACGGTCATGGGGGCGGACAGAACCACCCCGACGAACCCAAGCCAGCCGAAGACGAGTCGTGTGCGCATTATTACCTCCACTCGGATTGTGACGGTGTGCAGTCGTCCGTTAATTGTCCATTGAAGATTATGGACGGACTGGGTACTCTAGCCCCTTATTTCTCGTATTGTCAAGGTGGTTGCATGACCTCACAAATTGCGGGACACTAGTCGTATGACGATTACGAAATACCTCCACTCGTGCGTGCTCCTGGAAGAAGACGGCTTTAAGCTGCTGTTCGACCCCGGTACGTTCGTGTTCGTCGAAGGGTTGTTCAAGCCGGCTGACTTGCCGAAGCCGGACGTGGTGCTCATCACGCACGGCCACCCCGACCACTACGACC
>JACPUP010000040.1 GCA_016192205.1 Candidatus Kerfeldbacteria bacterium | reverse complement strand
CGGGCGCGCGACACGGTCAGCTTGTCCTCTGCGGAGAGCTCCTCCAGGCCGAGGATAGCGATGATGTCGCGCAAGTCCGCGTAGCGCTGCAGCACCTTCTGCACGCCGCGCGCCACGTCGTAGTGCTCCGGCCCGACGATGTTCGGGTCGAGGATGGTCGAGGTCGAGTCGAGCGGGTCCACGGCCGGGTAGATGGCCAGCTCAGCCAGCTGACGCGACAGCACCACGGTCGAGTCGAGGTGGGAAAAGGTCGTGGCCGGCGCCGGGTCAGTCAGGTCGTCGGCCGGGACGTAGACGGCTTGCACGGACGTGATGGAGCCGTGCTTGGTAGACGTGATGCGCTCCTGCAGCTCGCCCATTTCGGTGGCGAGCGTCGGCTGGTAGCCCACGGCCGACGGGATGCGGCCCAAGAGCGCCGACACCTCGGAGCCGGCTTGGGTGAACCGGAAGATGTTGTCGACGAACAACAGCACGTCCTGCTTGGCTTCGTCGCGGAAGTACTCGGCCATCGCCAGGCCGGTGAGCGCCACGCGGGCGCGGGTGCCCGGCGGCTCGTTCATCTGGCCGAACACGAGCGAGGTCTTTCGGAGCACGCCGGACTCGGTCATCTCGTGGTAGAGGTCATTGCCCTCGCGCGTGCGCTCGCCCACGCCGGCGAACACCGAGAAGCCGCCGTGCTCCTGGGCGATGTTGCGGATGAGCTCTTGGATGATGACGGTCTTGCCCACGCCAGCGCCGCCGAACAGGCCGACCTTGCCGCCCTTCATGAACGGCGCGATGAGGTCAATCACCTTAATGCCGGTCTCAAAAATCTCGACGGACGACGACTGGTCAGTGAAGGTCGGCGACTCGCGGTGGATGGGGTAGGTTTGCTTAGCCTTGATGGCTGGCTTGCCATCAATCGGCTCACCGAGCAAGTTGACCATCCGGCCAAGCGTCTCTTTGCCGACCGGAACGGCAATGGGTTTGCCCGTGGCGGTCACAAGCTCGCCGCGCTTCAGTCCCTCGGTCGGGCTCATGGCCACGGTGCGAACCGTGCGGTTGCCCAAGTGTTGTTGGACTTCAAGCACCACGCGACGGCCGTCCTGCGGACGGACTTCCAGGCCGTCATAGATGGCCGGCAAATCTTTTTCGAACGTCACGTCAACCACCGGACCGATGATCTGGGAGATGGAACCGATGGATTTCGTCATAGCGGGGAAAGAATCAGGAATAATGAATCGTGAATCATGGGCGCGCGTTGCGCGGTCGTTCCATCATTCATGATTCTCGATTCGTGATTCATAGATTACGCTTCGAGCGCCGCGCGGGACGCGGAGATCTCGGTCAAATCTTTCGTAATGGCCGCCTGCCGCGTCTGGTTAAGCATGAGCGTGAGCGCATCCGACAGCTCGCCGGCCGCGTCCGTGGCGTTGCGCATCGCCACCATGCGGGCGGCGTGCTCCGAGGCCGACGTCTCGAGGAAGGCCTGATAGAGTTGCGATTCGACCAGTCGCGGGAGCATCGCCTCGAGCAACGCGTCAGGTGAGGGCTCGAAGGTAAATTCCCGCAACTGCTCGGGCTGCACCGTCAGCCGCTCGCGCGCGCCACCGGTCTCGTTGAGGAACCGGCGGATACTGTCAGGATCGAGCGGGAGCAGCTGCTTGACGCGCGGCACTTGCAAAAGCGTCGAGACGAAATCGGGGTAGACGACGAGCACGCGGTCCACGGCGCCAGAGCGGAACTCGTCAATGGTCAACCTCGCGACTGGCACCATTGACGCCAACGTGGGCCGGTCAGGCAGGTCCGTGAACGTGGCCACAATGGGTTTGCCCAGACGTCGGAGCGCGTCCTGGCCGCGCTTGCCCACGGTGACGTAGACGACCTCGCCCTCGTCAGCGAGTCGCGTGACGGCGCGCACGAGCTGGGCATTCAAGCCCCCGACGAGCCCGCGGTTCGTGGTCAGGAACACAACCGCGGTCTTCCGAACCTCACGGTGCGCGAGCAATGGGTGCAACTTCCGTTCAGTCGTGGCAGTCAGGTGCTCAAGCAAGGACCAGGCGGACAATGCGTACGGCCGGGTGGCCAGCGCCGCTTCTGACGCCCGCCGCATCTTCGCCGCGGACACGAGCTCCATGGCCCGAGTAATCTTGCGGGTTGACGCAATGGACTTCAAGCGGCGGCGGATGGTGCGCGTGGATTCAGCCATGGGATGTCGCTGTGAACTGTTCGTTGAACGTCTCGATGAGTTTTTTGAGCTGGGCTCCGGCCGACTCGTCGAGCTCGCCCGTCTTCCCCAGCTGCTTGGCCACGTCCTTGCCCTGGCGGCCCAAGGCCGTGCGGAACCCGGCTTCCCAGCGGCTCACGGCCTCGACCCCGATCGCGTCGAGGTAGCCGTTCGTGGCCGCGTAGATGACCGCAATCTGTTCGGCGACCGGCACCGGCGCAAACTGCGGCTGCTTGAGCAGTTCGGTCAGGCGCTTGCCACGCTCAATGGCCTGGCGCGTCTCGGCGTCCAAGTCCGAACCGAACTGGGCGAACGACTCGAGCTCGCGGAATTGAGCCAGCTCCAGCCGGAGTTTGCCGGCCACCTTTTTCATCGCCTTGACTTGGGCGGCCGAACCGACGCGAGAGACCGAGAGGCCGACGTTCAGCGCCGGGCGGATGCCCTTATAGAACAGGTCGTTCTCCAAATAGATTTGCCCATCCGTGATGGAGATGACGTTCGTCGGGATGTAGGCAGATACATCACCGGCCTGCGTCTCGATGATGGGCAGCGCGGTCAGCGAGCCGCCGCCGTGCTTGGCGTCGAGTTTCGCTGCGCGCTCGAGGAGGCGCGAGTGCAGGTAGAAAATGTCGCCCGGGTAGGCTTCGCGCCCTGGTGGCCGCCGCAGGAGCAGGGATACCTGCCGGTAGGCCCAGGCGTGCTTGGAGAGGTCATCGTAGACGACGAGCGCGTCCTGGCCCTTGGCCATAAAGTACTCTCCCATGGCGCAACCAGCGTAGGGAGCGATGAACGACAGCGCTGCCGGGTCAGATGCACCGGCCAGCACCACGATGGTGTGCTGGAGTGCCCGGCGCTGTTCGAGCTCGGCCACGATGCGGGCGACCTTTGACTCCTTCTGGCCGATGGCGACGTAGATGCAGACCACGTCACCGCCGGTCTGGTTCAAAATGGTGTCGATAGCGATGGCGGTCTTGCCGGTCTGGCGGTCGCCGATGATGAGCTCGCGCTGTCCCCGCCCGATCGGAATCATGCCGTCAATGGCCTTGATGCCAGTCTGCAGCGGCTGTTTCACCGACTCACGCTCAATGACGCCCGGCGCGACCTTCTCGATCGGGAGTGTCTTCGTCGTCTTGATGGGCCCTTGGCCGTCGATCGGCCTGCCCAACGGGTCAACCACGCGGCCAACGAGCGCTTCTCCCACTGGCACGGACAGAATCTTGCCAGTGGATTTCACCGTGTCCCCTTCTTTGATGCCCGCGTCCTTACCCAGCAGCATGGCGCCGACTGAATCCTCTTCCAAGTTGAGCGCCACGCCAAAAACATCGCCGGGGAACGCGAGCATCTCGCCGGCGACCACGTCAGACAGGCCCGTGAGCCGCGCAATGCCATCGCCGACCTCGGTCACCGTGCCAACGCTACTCACCTGCGTCTTGGCCTTAAAGCCAGCCAGCTCTTTGCGGATGGAATCGAGAATGGGATCGGTGGTGGGCATAGTCGTGTTAGCCGTGGGCTGAAAGCTGATGGCGGAGCGCTGCCAGCAGCGACGGCACGCTGGCATCGTACAGTCGCTCACCGACGCGGAGTTGGATCCCGCCGACCAGGGCCGGATCCATCTCGGTTTCAAGCAGCACCTGTCGCTTGAGGCGTCGACCCAGCCGGTCGCCGAACCCCGACGGCAGCGGCCGGGCGGATCGGGCGCGGACGCGAACCTGGCTCGTCGCCTCGAGTCGCTGCGTCTCGATCCGATCGAGGATGCGCGGCAGCAGCTTGAGGTGGCGTCGGCGCTGCAACTCACGGAGGAACCCGCGGATGCGTGCCGGGTGATCGCCGGGTGGCGCTCCATCCAACAGGTTGAGCAGCGCGTCGGCGTACTGGCGGGCGGAGCGTCGCGTCACACGCGTTCCTGCCGGCCGGCAGGCAGGGTCTCCACGCTGGAAAGCGATCGCTCAACGAGCTTCCGGTCAGCCGCCGCTGTGAGCTTCTCGCCGAGCACCTTCTCGGTGGCGTCCACGACCAAGTCGGCCACTTCGTCCCGGACGCTGGCCTTCAAGGCCTCGCGCTCGGCCACTAACTCGGCTTTCGTCTGCGCCACGAGCTTCTTGGCCTCGGCCTTGGCGTCTCGCACCAACTCGTGCTTGAGCTCATCGGCCTTGCGCGCGGCTTCCTCAATAATCTTCGTGGCCTCGGCCCGCGCCCCGCGCAGCTCCTGCTCCTTGCGTTCCTGGAGCGCGCGGAACTCCTGCTCGATCTTCTGGCTCTGGTCAACGCTGTCAGCGACCATCTTTTCGCGCTTCTCGAGCATACCGAGAATGGGCTTGTATGCGTACTTCTTCAGGATGAAGAACAGCAACGCGAAATTGACCAGCGACGCGATGAGTAGCCGCCAATCAATGCCGAGTTCGTGCAAGAGTTCGCCCATACGGTTGTGAGCTACGTGTTGACGGTTGTCCGTCGTTTACACGAACTTAATGATGAGCGCGACGACCAGGGCGTAGATGGCGATTGCCTCGGCAAAGGCGATGGCAATCAGCATCGGAACCTGGATCTTGCCGGCCGCCTCGGGGTTGCGCCCAATAGCCTCCATGGCCTTGGCGGCAAGCAAGCCGATGGCGAGCGCGGGACCAAACCCGCCCACGCCAATCGCGATGGCGGCGGCGAGAACTTTCAGTGCTTCTGCGTCCATAGTGTTCCTTTCGTCACCCCGGCAGCCGCCGAGCGAGACGTTACGAATAAATGAAGATTAGTGTTCGGCCTCGACGGTGGCGACCCGCATAAACACGAGGGTCAACACGGCGAAGACGAAGGCTTGGATGAATCCGACAAAGATTTCGAGGAAATAGAACGGGAGCGGCGCCACATACGGGATGAGCGACGCAATCACGACGAGTAAGACCTCGCCAGCGAAGATGTTGCCGAACAACCGGAAGGAGAACGACAGGAGCTTGGCCAGCTCGCCGATGAGCTCGAGGAGTCCGACGAAGGCACCGATCGGATTCTTGAACGGATTGACGAAGAACTTACCCGCAAACTTGAACGCGCCCAACACGACAATCCCCAGGACGTTCGTCGCCACCACCGAAACGATTGCGAGCGCGAGGGTGAAATTCAAATCGGCGTTCACCGACCGGAAGAAGGGCACGAGCACCTCTTCGCCCTGGTGCACCTCGCGGATGCCGATGGTGCCAAACCCCGGAAAAATACCGATCCAGTTGGAGATGACGACGAACAAAAAAATCGTGGTAACGAACGGGAACATCTTCTTCGTCAGCTGCCGGTTGCCCGTGATGCCGTCCATGAGCCCCAGCAACCACGCAACAATCCCCTCCATGAGGTTTTGAAATCCGCGTGGTTTGAGCGACGGCTTCCGGCGCCCCAGCGCAAACGCAAGCAGGCCGATGACCAGCGCCGTGAAGACGGACGCGATCAGGGTGTTCGTCACCGGGAACGAGCCGATGCGGAAAACGGTTTCAGCTGCGAGGGAGATTTCCATGGGACGGTGTGCCGGGGGGCTTCGGAGTCTGTCGGTTAATCTGGTTAATCTGCGAAATGAGTGACGAGGCTTTGCGGATGAGCGCGATCGTCGAAACGACGATGGACAGCACGACCCCGGTGATCAGGAACCACGGGTGGGTGTCGAACCGTTGGTCGAGCAGGCGGCCGCCCAGGGTGAGGAGCACGAGCGGGATGGCGACAGTGTAGCCGAGCTGCCAGGCAAAGCTCACCGCAAGCCAGAAACTGTTTTGCTGGCGATCAAATTTTGCCATACGGCGCTAGGAAATGTAAGTACAACCAAGTCATGCCTATTTAGCAAGCGGACACAATTCTTCGGCTCAAGCGTATGAACACCTTTCGAAAAAGTCAATCCCCTGCCTTTTCTAGTCGAGTAATAAATATGGGGTTTTGACCTCCCAGCAGGAAAACGGCTCCAGCGAGAGCGCCGGAACCGCCAAGGAGACGCGGAGGCGAGGCGTGGTTCGGGCAGCCGGCCCCGGATGATCCGATCAGAGAACTTTTGGATCGTCGCGCGACCGGTGCTTCCTTGTAAGAACGTAAGGCGTAGTTCGTAGAACGTAGATTGGTAAAGATGGTATCCAAGTGCTACGACTACGATCTACGAACACGCAATCCCGCTACTCCCGCTACTCCCGCTGGGGTTTTTCTAATTCCAGCGGTTCGATTTTGGATTCGACCTCGGCGATTTTGACGACGTCCTTGTCCACTTTCTTGAACTCTTTGTAGGCCGCGTTGTACATGCTCACGGTCGTGCCCAGGTTGTTGCCGAGCTTCTGCATGTATGTGTCGTAGCTGCCCAGATGCTTGGCCAGCTGCTCGACCCGCTTGCGGATTTCAAGCGCCGACTGCTCGATCTGCAAGGCGCGCAAACCCTGCAGCACGGTCTGGAGGTAGGCGAGGAACGTCGTGGGCGACACGATGAGCACGCGCTTCTCGCGGAACGCGTACTCGATGAGGTCCTGCGTGGCCACCTTCACGTCCCCGACTTTGTTCACGAGCAAATCGTAGTAGATGGCCTCAGAGGGGATGAACATGAACGCGAAGTCCATGGTCCCCTCGTCGGGCCGGACATACTTGGCCGTCTCGTCAATGCGGAACTTCAAGTCCTGCTTGAACGCCTTCTCGATTTCGGCGCGCCGGTCTGGGTCGCGCGTCTCGAGCAAACGGTTGTAGTTTTCGAGCGAAAATTTCGAGTCAACCGGGATGAGCTTGTCTTTCACGTTGATGATGGCGTCCACGATCTCGCCGTCTTTGAACTTGTGCTGCATTTTGTACGTACCCGGCGGCAGCACGTTCTTCATGACCGACTCGAGGTAGTACTCGCCGAGCACGCCGCGCTGCTTGGGGTTTTTGAGGATGTCCTGCAGGTTTTGCAGCTGCTGCGAAAAGTCGAGCACTTGGCGGTTGGTCTCGTCGAGTTTGGTTAAACGCTCGGTCACGTCCTTGATGATTTTCGCGCTCTCGCCGAACTGGCCCTGGATGGTCCGGCTCATCTCGCTCGTTTGGCGCTCGAGGCCCTCGCGGACTTTTTCAAGGTCTTTTTTGAGCAACAGCAAGCCGTCAGAATCCGTTGATTTGCCCCTGCGGGAAACTAGCAGGGCTAGGACAATGAAGCCCAGAACCACCACTGCTGTAATGACAATCGCCTCAATACTCATGAGCAAAGTTTACACCTTTCAGGTATGTGGGGCGAGGCACAATGCCCTGCCGAGGCTTTGCAGTTCGCCAACTGCGTTGGCGGGTCTTTGGCCAGGGGAAGGGTGCTGGACAATACACGCACCCTTCCCCTAGGCCCGTACCCTAACCCTTCAGTCCACTGCGAAAGTCCTACCGGCAGGCTGCGGAGTTCATCCCGCCAGATGGCGGGATTCACTCCTCCGCCGCCGTGGCAGGGTTGTCGGTTTGTTTGTTGTTTTTTTCGCTCGGGAACAGCCAGTCGCCCTCAACGTGACGACCAACCAGCTCGACTGCGAGGGCTCGAGCGACCGAACGGAGGACTGCGAAGGCGTGCACGCGCTCCTGAACACGACGAAGCAGTCGCAGTTCTGGACGGCCGTGCGCGCCGCGCTCAACGTCAACATCGCCAACGGCAACCGCGTCTCGCGCAACTAGCGCGGCGCGTGAGCTCTCGGTAAGGAGGGGGTCATGAGGCACTTCAATCCGGGTTGACGAAACAGCACACCGACAGGTTCGGGCCGACCTGGCTCTGCCAGGGACGGCCCGTTTTTTTACTCATCAACCCGCTTTCCGATCCGGGAAACGTCCCAGAGAACCTCGAAAAGGTTCTTTTGTGTTTGGTAGAAGTCTTCGGACTCGATAATCATCCCGAACGTTTCCTTTTCTGTGCCGATGAT
>JACPUP010000036.1 GCA_016192205.1 Candidatus Kerfeldbacteria bacterium | reverse complement strand
TTATCGCACGGTAAACCCGAAGCGACCGGACGTGCAAATGCCCGTCGCGATACAGGCGCGGTACTCAACGAGATAGGGCCCGCTCCCCTGCCCCTCGGTCAGGTCCAGAAGCATCGTCGAACTGTCCTGGGTGAACTGCGTTGCCACTTCGACGGGCTCGCCGTTCCGCGTCAAAGTCATGGTGGATGACGGGTCGAGCGCGAAGATAAAGGTCACCCGCGCCTGCTCCGGCACTTGGTCGAGCAACGCGTTGTTGATGGGTGTTGAGCTCGTCCAGCCTTCCGAGCGCACCTCACGGAAAATGGTCAGCGGCGTGGCAGCGCCGTTCGTGTTGACCACGGCGGTCTCGTCGGCCACGGCTGGCGCTTCACCGCCGGCCAACAGCAGCGCGTACACAAGGCCAAACGCTGCGACAATGACAACGATGACAAGGAGACCTTTCATACGGGGGGTGTCGAGGGTGGAGCGCTGCTGCGCACGCGCGTCACGAGGATGTACCCAATGGGGAGCAGGCCGAGCGTCGGAACAACCAACAGCACCACGAACCAGACGACCTGACGCCGCCTCGCAGCCAGCCACAACGCTCCGCCCTTCCAGACCATGGTCCAAACCAACCCGGCCAGCGCCAGCCACGGGTTCGCCACCAACCAGTCAGCGGCCGGCGCGACCCAGCCGGTCGCAGAGTCGGACGCCGCTTCTTCCTCGACCAAGAGGTCTTCGAGCGTACTGTCGTCGATGAGCGTGCCGTCCTCATCAATCGGGCCAAAGAGCTCTTCGATGGTCTGGCCAGCGCCCAGGGCGGCTTGCTCGTCGGCCGTCAATCCGGCTTCAAGGAGCCGCGTGCCGGCGCACTGGCTGGTGGTGAACGTCTCCTCGTCGTCATTGGCGGTCAGGAACAGAAGGTACGGCGTATCTCCTTCCTGAAAGTTCACGTCAATGGACGTCTGCACGCTCACGCCGTCTTCATCGAGAATGATAATGGTGTCTTCAAACAGCAGCCCATCGCCCTTGTACACGACGGTCGGCTCAATGAGAATTTCCGCGCTGCCGTCGTCGTTCTCCGCCATGGTCAAGACGGTCCCGGTTGCCACCAGATCCGCTGCGGCGAATTGCTCGGCAACGGTCTGCGGCAGGCACGAGCCAATGGCGGCCGTTGGAGTCAGCACCACGGCCGTCACGAGCAACGCTGCCAATCCGTAGGGAGACACTCTCATCATTTCTCTACCTCCACCGGTTTCAGTGGTTCGACGGCCGGTCCGTTCAAGACCGACCCATCGGCCGTGAAGCGTGAGCCATGGCACGGGCAATCCCATGTGCGTTCCTCGGCGTTCCACTCGACGTCGCAGGCTTCGTGGGGACAGACCGCGGAAAACGCCTGCACGCGGCCATGCTCTTTCCGGAAGGCGACGCCGTCAACGACGCGCCCTTCCCCTTCGTGTAAATCCCCTGGTGCTTTAACCATGCGCCTTCAGCATACCCAACGCACCAGGGGCTTTCAAGCCTGGCCGAGTTTGGCGCGCTCGGCTTGAGCCGCTTTCGGGTCGATCTTCGCGAAGAGCGGATCGAGCGGCGTGAGCGTTGGTGGCGCCGGAGCCGGCTCCCACGCCACCTCCTGGCCCAGTGCCGCAGCCAACCGTTCGGCCTGGAACGGGAGGAACGGCGCGGTCAGCCGGGCGAGGTTCGCCACCACGCGGAGGCCGGCTGCGAGTGTCGCGACCGCAGCGGCTCGATCGTCCTGGATGCGCTTCCACGGCGCCTGGCCGTCGAGCCAGCGGTTGGCTTCCCCGAGAAAGGCGAACAGTTCGGCGATGGCGTCCTTGAAGCGCGCCGCTTCAACCTTCTGGCCAATGGAGTCGAACAATGCTTCAGCCTTGCCGACAATCGCCTGGCTGTCCGCCGCCGACGCCGCGGGGAGCCCGTCCGGAAACTGCTTTCGGACGAAACTCGTCAACCGTTGCACGAAGTTCCCGTACGTCGCAACGAGCTCATTATTCGTCTTGGCCACGAACGCGTCCCACGAGAAGTCCGCGTCGCGCGTTTCCGGCCCGTTCGCCAGCAGGTAGTAGCGGATGGCATCGGGCTGGTAGCGCTTGAGCACGTCCGGCACCCAGACCGCCCAGTTGCGCGAGGTTGAGAGTTTCTTGCCCTCGATGGTGAGGTACTCCGATGAAACAATGGTCGTCGGCAAGTGCAACCCCCCGACGCCCAGCAAGATGGACGGCCAGATGATCGTGTGGAACGGAATGTTGTCCTTGCCGTGGACGTAGTAGTGGCGCACCTGGTCGCCGCGCGCAGCCGGATCCCAGAACGGCTTCCACGCGTCTGGGTGCCCCTGCCCTTCGACGAACTCGCGGTGGGCCGTGTAGTAGCCGCAGACCGCCTCGAACCAGACGTAGATGCGCTTCTGCTCATAGCCGTCGACCGGGACGGGCACGCCCCAGTCGATGTCGCGGGTGATGGCACGCTCTTTGAGTCCGTCAGTGAAAAACTGCTTGGTAAACGCAAGCGCGTTCGGCCGCCAGGTTGTTTGTTGCCCCACCCAAGCCTGAAGGTGTTCGGCGAAACTCGATAACTGAAAGAAAAAGTGCTTGGTGCTCTTCCAGACCGGCGTGTGGCCACTCAGCGTGCACTTCGGATCGAGAAGTTTCTCGGGTTCCAGCAGCGACGAGCAATTGTCGCACTGGTCGCCGCGCGCCGGTGCAAACCCGCACACCGGACACGTCCCTTCGACGTAGCGGTCCGGGAGAAACCGCCGGTCATGCTCGCAGTAGGCCTGGGTCTGCTCGCGTTCAACCAGATACCCCTTGTCCTTCAATGTCGTGAAAATTTCCCGCACAAGCGCGGCGTGTCGGGGCGTGGTGGTTTTTGAGTAGACGTCGTAGCGAAACCCCAGCGCCTCGAATTCGCGCTTGAGTTCCTCGTGGTAGCGAGTAGCCACGTCAGCCGGCGGTACGCCCTCGGCCTCGGCCTTCACGCTGATGGGCGTGCCATGGCTGTCTGAACCCGAATCAAAGAACACCGCGTCACCGCGCAACCGGAAGTACCGCGCCAGCACGTCCGCGGGGAGCAGCGCAGACACGTGGCCAAGATGGAGCGGCCCGTTAGCGTACGGCCAGGCCGAGCCAATGAAGATGTGGCGGGAGTGTTTGGTCACGAAACGAATGGAACGGGAAGAATGAACAATGAACAATGACGAAACCGAGGGATACTGTCAAACCCGAACATCCGTAATGCTTCATTCTTCATTTTTTCATTCACCATTCGCTCCCGAGATTGTTCCCCTCAGCCAGCGGACGAGCGCTGCAATCAAATCCGGGGCATGATCGAACATCGTTGTTCCGTGGCCGGCGTTATCGAGGAGCTTCAACTGGTATCGCACCGGCGAACGGCGGGCCAATTCTTCGACGGACTGCGCCGAGTACGTATCCTCGCGCGAGGCCACCAGGGAGATGGTCTGGTGCGGCCGGAGTCGAGCCACTGCCGACCCCGTCTCCACGCCGCGGTAGTCGAGCCCGGGCGAGAGCAAGACAGCGGCCGGGAGGGCTGGATCGTCGGCCAGCTGCTGGAGCGCCAGGTTCGCGCCGATGGACGCACCAACAAGACCAATGTGTTCGCGGGCGATGCCGCGCGACTCAAGAAACGCCAGGCTGGCCTGGACATCCTGGCGGGATGCCTGGTGCTCGACATCGGAAAACTGCTGGTAATCGAGGGCGCGGCCATCCTGGGAACGGCTCTCTCCGTGCCCGCGCAAGTCAATGGCCAAGGACGAAATTCCCTCCGTCTGCAACGCACTCGCAAACCGCACCCAACTCTTCCGATGAGCCGGCATCATGTGCAGCAACAGCGCGGCCGCCGTTCCCTGAGCCGCGACAAAATCACCGACAAGCTGGACTCGGTCGGGGGTGAGGATGGTAACGCGTTCGGCCACAACAGAAGAATAGCACAGCGCAGGATGAATGATGAAGGATCGAGGATGAAACGCGGCGCAATGCTTCATCATCCATCCCTTCTCATTCATCATTTCCTTGCCCTTCCCCGTGTGATAAGCTTGCCGTACCTATGCGCGTCTTAAGCGGCATCCGGCCTTCCGGCCAGCTTCATCTCGGCAATTACCTCGGCGCCATCAAACAGTGGATTGGCCTGCAGGAGTTCGGCCAAACCTTCTACATGGTGGCTGACCTGCACGCGTTGACGACACCGTACGATCCCACAACGATGCAAGACAACATCCGCTCG
>JACPUP010000038.1 GCA_016192205.1 Candidatus Kerfeldbacteria bacterium | reverse complement strand
TATCGAATGTAGAATATGGAATATCGAATTTGGGGTATGGTTCACCCCGTCTCCCATATTCCAGATTCCAAATTCATGCCCCTTCCCGTGCTATACTGACACGGTATGGACGACGCTGGCCCAACACAAAAACCCTACCAAGTCGCACCCGAGGCCACACAGGAACGGTTCAAGCAGAAGATGGAGGAGATTGAGCTCCGCGAAAAGGAGCGGCTGACGCGAGAAGAAGCCGCCGCCGCCGGCTTGGGGTACATTGATCTCACGGGATTTCCCATCGGCGCCGAGACGCTGACACTGCTCACCGAGGCGCAGGCGCGGGAGTACACAGCCATCGTCTTCCTGCGGACCGGCAAAGAATTGCGCATCGGCGTTGTCGACCCGAATACGCCCGGGCTCGACGCGCTCGTCGAAGAGCTCGGCCACCGTGAGCGAGCGCACGTGGTGGTCTACCTCATTTCTCGTCACAGCTTCGAGCAGGCCGTGAAGCTCTACGCGCACATCCCGAAGATAAAAAAGCCCGTGTCCGGCGTGGAGGTGACCGAGGAGGACATTGAGCGGTATCGGCAGGAGCTTGGCAACCTGTGGGACCTCGAGGTCAAACTGAAGCAAGCATCGCTGACCGAAGTGTTTTCAATGATTCTGGCCGGTGCAATTCAGGGCTCGGCCTCGGACATCCACATCGAGGCCGAGGAGCAGGACGTGAAAATTCGCTACCGCATTGATGGTGTGTTGCAGACCGTTGCCTCACTGCGCAAAGAGGCCTGGCCGCGGATCATCAACCGCATCAAGCTCCTCGCCGGCCTCAAGATTAACATCAATACGGTGCCGCAAGACGGCCGCATCACGCTGCTGCTGCCGAACGATAAGATTGACGTCCGTGTCTCGTCGCTCCCCACCTCGTACGGCGAGAGCGTGGTCATGCGGCTGCTCATGGCCTCGTCGCAGGGCTTGAAGTACGCTGACTTGGGCTTGCGCGGGAACGCTTTCGAGCAGCTGGAAAAGGAGATCCACCGGCCCAACGGAATGGTCGTCACCACCGGCCCGACCGGCAGCGGCAAGACCACCACCCTCTATGCGTTCTTGAACGAGCTCAACCAGCCCGACACGAAGATCATCACCCTCGAAGACCCGATCGAGTACAAGCTCCAGGGCATAAACCAGAGCCAGGTGGACGCGAGCAAGGACTACACCTTTGCCAAGGGGTTGCGGGCCGTGCTGCGACAAGACCCGGACATCATCATGGTTGGTGAGATCCGCGATACCGAGGCGGGCGACATCGCCATTCAGGCGGCGCTCACCGGCCACCTCGTGCTGTCTACCCTCCACACGAACAATGCGGCCGGTGCTATCCCCCGGTTCCTCGCGCTCGGGATGAAGACCTTTCTCCTCGCGCCCGCACTGAATGCTGTTATCGGCCAGCGGTTGGTACGCAAGCTGTGTGAGCACTGCAAACAGGGAGAGCAGCTCTCGCCAGACCTGTTCGGTCGTGTCCAATCAGTCTTGGCGTCCGTTCCGGCTGCGTCCGGCGCAGCGCCTGGGTCTGACCGGAAACTCACGTTTTGGAAAGCCGTGGGCTGCCGGCAGTGCAACCGGATTGGGTACAAGGGACGCATCGGCATCTTCGAGGTGTTCACCATCACGCCGGAGATTGAGAAGCTCATCCTCGGCGGCCAGGCCACCGAGCACGAGATTCAGGAAACGGCCGTCAAAGCCGGGATGATTACCATGGTGCAGGACGGCATCTTGAAGGCGTTGGATGGGATCACGTCCGTTGAAGAGGTGTTCAAGGTAGCGGAGTAGGAAGCTCGAATATTGAATCAGGAATCACCGGACGAATCGAGCACCCCCGATTCATGATTCTTTATTCATGATTCCGTTCACAATTCCTTCTGCCGCCGCAGCACGTCGTCGCGCTTAGCCTCGACCTGCTTCCGAACGTGGTCCGGCAGCTTCGTATTCTTGAGCTGGGCATCGAGCCGCTTGAGGTACTGGGTGAGCCCGAGGCGCTCCTTTTTCTTCCACGACTCGTAGGCTTTCACCCGTGCGGCCGGGAAGTGGAAGCTGGCATACCCCAGGCCAATGCGACTGCCTTCGCGCGCTGTGCCCTGGAGCGACACGTGGCCGAGCCGCTCGTAGAGCGTCAGCCACGCCCGCGTGTGGTTGCCTGGCACGACGTGGCCGATTTCGTGCGGCTTATGGCCGGAGTGCATCCGGAAGTTCCGCAGCGCCGCCACCGTTGCTCGGAACTCCGCGAACCGCTTCTCATCGACGGTCGAGCGTCGGCCGGGCTGGGGCCAAGCAGCCAGCATGAGAAACTCGTTCTTCCTCCGGGCGCGTAGTTGCTGCCAGAGCTGCTCGGTCACGAACGGCGCGAACGGATGGAGCAGCCGGAGGAGCACATCAAACACCTCGCGGAGGAGCGCGTCGTTGCGCTCGGCTTTGTGGATTTCCAAATACCAGTCGGCGAACTCATGCCAGGCGAAGTCCAAGAGCCGCTGGCCGGCCGCCGAGAAGTCGAAGCGTTGGATGGCATCCGTCGCCTCTTCCGTCACCGCTGACAGACGAGAGAGAATCCAGCGATCCGTCGGGGTGGTGGGTGGTGGGTGGTGGGTGGTGGAACGGCTTCGTTCCGCGATTCCAGATTCCCCATTCCCAATTCCCGTCACATAGTTCCCGATGTTCCACAGTTTGTTCACGAAGTTCCGCATGCCGGCGATTTTCTGTTCGTTCATCTTAAAGTCCTGGCCGGCCGACTGGCCAATGACGAGTGCGAGTCGCATGGCGTCGGTGCCGTATTTCTCGGTCATCACCAACGGGTCAATGCCCGTGCCCTTGGACTTCGACATCTTCTTGCCCTCGTCATCGAGGATGAGGCCGTTGAGGTACACGGTCCGGAAGGGCACCTCGCCCGTGAAGTAGAGCGAGAGCATCACCATCCGCGCCACCCAGAAGAATAGGATGTCCCAGCCGGTTTCCATGACGCTGGTCGGGTGGAAACGCTTGAGGTCCCCGCGCTTCACCCGGCCCTTCTGGTTGTTCGGCCAGCCGAGCGTGGAGAACGTCCACAAGCCCGACGAGAACCAGGTGTCGAGCACGTCCTCGTCCTGCACGAACGTTTTTCCGCTGCAGGTTGGGCAGCGGGTCGGTTGCGTGTGGGAAACGATAACCTCGCCGCATCCATTGCGCGCGGTTCGCGGGGCGGTGTAGCGGTAGCGGTAGACCCACGCTTCGGTGTCTGGCGTGACCTTGCGGTCCGGATAGTGCGATTGGATGCGTCTGATGGCGTGTGCGAGCGTCCATCGTCCTTGATGATGTGTTGGATCGGTGAGAGGAAGCTGGCGGACGGCCGTTCGGTCAATGTCAGTGATGGTTCCCTGTCCGGTGAATTTTCCGGTGCCGCTGTGGATGAATGTGACGGTATCCCCCACATTGAAGTGGTGATCACGGATGCGCCACGTGGTCACTTTCCCGTGTTTAAGCCGGGGTGCAACACTCGCGGAAAATCCCATACGCTTCACCTTCGGCCCGCCGCAGTACCACACCGGAATCCGGTGGCCCCACCACAGCTGCCGCGAGACGCACCAGTCCTGGATGTTCTCGAGCCAGTGGAAGTAGACTTTCTCGAAGCGCTTCGGCACAATGCGGATTTTTCCAGAGCGCACCGCCGCGCTCGCGGGCTTGGCGAGCGGCGCCATATTCACAAACCACTGGTCAGACTCCTGGGGTTCGATGTGGGTGCTGCACCGGTCACAGACGGCCACGTTGGAGCGGTAGTCTTCGGTCTTTTCAAGTAAGCCGTCGCGGTCCAACGCCTCGACGATGAGCACGCGCGCCTCGTGCACCGGCAGGCCAGCCAGGTCGCGGCCGGCTTTCTCGGTCATGGTGCCGTCTGGGCCGATAACGCGGATGGCGTGCAGTCCGTGGGTCTTAGCGATTTCGGCATCCAACAGGTCGTGGGCCGGCGTGACCTTCACCGCGCCCGTGCCAAAGTCCATTTCCACGCGCGCGTCCGCCACGATTGGCACCTCGCGGTCGACAATCGGAACAATCACCCGCTTGCCCACCAGGGCTTTGTACCGCGTATCCTTCGGGTTGACCGCCACGGCCGTATCGCCGAGCAGCGTTTCCGGCCGCGTCGTCGCCACGGTGATGGAGTGACTCGATTTCTTCACGCGGTAGTTTATATACCAGAGCGAGCCGGCGCGCTCCTCGTGCCGGACTTCGAGGTCCGAGAGCGCGGTTTGGTCGTTTGGGCACCAGTTGATGAGCCGTTTGGCGCGGTAGATGAGACCGTCGTCGTAGAGTTTGACGAACGCGGCTTGGACGGCTTCCGTCAGCCCCTCGTCCATCGTGAACCGCTCGCGCGACCAGTCGCAGGACGCGCCCATGGCCCGAATCTGCTTGGTGATGGTGTCGCCGTAGCGCTCTTTCCACTGCCAGACGTGCTTCAGAAACACCTCGCGGCCAATCTCGTGGCGCGACGTGCCGGTTTCCTCGAGCATGCGCTCGACTTTGATCTGCGTGGCAATGCCGGCGTGGTCGGTCCCCGGCACCCACAGCGCGGCCTGGCCGTTCATCCGCGCGTGGCGGATCATGAGATCCTCCAGGGCGATGGTGAGCGCGTGGCCGATGTGCAGGTCGCCGGTGACATTCGGCGGCGGCATGGCGATGGAGAATGCCTTGGCGCGTTTTCCCAGGAGCGTGTCAGGATTGAAAAACCCCGACGACTCCCAGCGGCGGTAGAGGTCGTGTTCGACGGATCTCGGATCGTAGGCGGTGGGTTGAGACATGACGAGGCTCCTTCCGTAAGGACCCTCTCGGGCGGTACCACCTTACTTTCCGGCCTTCCCGGGAAGGGCGGGACACTCCTTCTCGAGTTCTACTAGCCCCGGTGACGGAGCGTTCTTCCCGATGCTCGCCGGTGACTGGCCGGGTCGTCGCGTCCCTACTCTACTGCGTTTGCCGCCGGGAGGCAAGCGCAGAGCGACTGCTGCCAGGGCTTCCTTTTAGCCCCCTATTCGTGCGGGAGGAGGACCCCGACCTGCCAAATGACGAGAATGCCGACGATGAGCAACAGTAGCTGCCCGACGCTGCGGCCCAGACGCCGCTCGTGTTGGATGGACGGGAACAAGTCTGCCAGCGCGATGTAGATGAAGTTGCCGGCGGCGAAGGCGAGGAGCGGCGGTTCAATCGCCTCGAAGCGATCGGCGGCCAAGAGTCCCACGACCGCACCAAGGGGGCTGACCAACGCGCCCAGGACATTCCAGAGAATGACCCTGCCGCGGGTCATGCCCGAGGCGATGAGAATGCCGAAGTCGCCGATTTCCTGGGGCAATTCATGGGCCAAGACTGCTAACGCTGCGACGATCGCGAGCGGCGGATCGACGACGTAGGCAATGGCGATGACGGCGCCATCCAGGAAATTATGGAGCGCATCCCCGATGATGATGAGCGGCCGGACCGTTGGCGACGTCGGCAGGTGGCTCGGGTGGGTGGGGTCGGTTTCCACGTCATGAACGTGCGCGTGGTGGTGCCAGACCAGCAACTTTTCGACGGCAAAGAACACCAACACACCGGTCAGCGCCCACGCCAACAACGTGGTGAGCTTTAGACCCGTCTCGGCGCCATGTTCGAATGCTTCCGGTAACAGCCCCAAGAGGCTGGCGCCGAGAATGCTGCCGGCAGCAAAAGCGAGGATCCAGGCGGCGGCCCGGCGTACGGCATTGGCGCGCCAGAGGAGAAGGAAGCCGCCCATGAGCCCAAGGAGACTGGAGCCGAGGGTGAGCAGGAGTGGGGTAAGAGGCATTTGAAACAAAGGTAAATGCAACAATATTGCGTTTATATATCAACCCTACCCTCGGCGAAGAAAGCCGTCAAGGGTTGCGGCTGACGCCCTCCTTCCCTACAGTACAGGTGTCATGGAGCCATCTCCCTCTCCCAGTATTCTCCTGCGGCGGGCCAAGCTCAAGGTAACGCCGACCCGCGTAGCCTTGCTGCGCATCCTCGCAAGTGCGAAGCATCCCTTGAGCATCGCGAAAATTGCCAGAGCACTACGGCAGTCGGCAGACCGCGTCACGCTCTACCGTGCGCTCGACGCCTTAGCGAAGGCCGGTATTGTCCGCCGCATTGATCTCCAGCACGGCCACGCCCACTACGAACTCGCCCAGGACGATCACCACCATCTCGTGTGCACGTCCTGCGGCCGGACTGCCAGCATCCGCCTCCCTCATCGCCTCACGGTGTCACCGGTCACCTTACGTCGGACGGGTTTCGCACGGGTGACCCGCCACGCGCTGGAATTCTTCGGCCTGTGCCGGTCGTGCGCTGCTACTGCTCCTCGAGTTTCAGGGCGCAGGAATTGATGCAGAAACGTTTGCCGTTCGGGCCCGGACCGTCATCGAAGACGTGACCCAAGTGACCGCCGCAGCGGGCGCAGGCTGCCTCGATCCGATGCATTCCGGCGCTGTCGTCCGGCGTCAGTTTCACCGAGTCAGGGGCGTTGGCTTTGAAAAAGCTCGGCCAGCCAGAGCCGGAGTCGTACTTCGCATCAGACGAGAAGAGGGCCGCACCGCAGCCAGCGCAATGGAACATCCCGCCAGCGTCTATGTGCAGGAGCTCGCCAGTGAACGGCGGCTCGGTCCCCCTCCCGCGCAATACATGGTACTGCTCAGGGGTAAGCTCTTTCCTCCACTCGTCTTCTGATTTTCTGATTCTCGGCTCTGCCATGCGGCGCCACCCCATCTCTGCGGGATTATTCTAACATTCGTACGAATTTGCGAATAGTGTTGATCCAGAAGAGGCTCTGGCGAGAAACCGCGAGGCGGTAGAAGGTGAAGGCGCCGCGGCGGACCGGCAGGAGGAGGTCGGCGGCGGCCAGGCGGCGCAGGCTCCAGGAGATGTATTTGTATGACCCACGGAGATGGCCGGCGATGGCGGCGACATTGGCTTCCTCGACCTCCGCCAGATACAAGACGATTGCCAGCCGCCGTTGATTAGCCAATGCTTTGAGGATTCGTTCGAGCTGAAGCATAGTGGCTCCTCACACAGCCACCGTGTCTTTTGCCAAGGATATCCCTTACCCAAGGAGAAGGCAAGGGCGTTGGCGGATCTTATTGTCGAACAGACACCGCTTTTATGACCGTCGGCTTCTGTTGCGCGGTTTTCACCGGCCGCCGGACCAGGCCGCAGATTTTCTTGCGGACAGTTTTTGCCAGAGCCGTTGTTTTTCCGTTGGACCCGGCAACATTCACCTTCACGTTTGCCGTCCAGCACCTCCGCACGAGCTTCATTGGTTGCCCTGATTGTACTGGCCGCCGGACCAGGCCGCAGACTTTCTTACGCACGATTTTTGTGTTGGCGAGCGCGGTCTTTTTGACGCTGGAAGCCGCCACTTTCACTTTCACCTTGGCCGTCCAGCATCGCCGCACGAGCTTCGTCAGTTTCGGCGCAGGGGTCTGGACTGGGCTGACGGTGGACGTGGATGGGGGTGGCGGCGTCGCCCGCAGGTCGGTCACGGGGTTGGGCGGCACGCCGTCGCACGGTTGGACTGTAATGGACTGCGGGGGTTGCTCGCCGCACTGATTCCCGTCGGTGCAGGTGCGGCTCTGGATGGTGCCACTGCATTCCCCCCAAGAGCTGCATTGCCAGTCGGGCACGCAGGAGCAACTCTGTGATTCGGCCGGCCGGCCGTCGTTCACCCCGCAGTTGTTTTGGTCGGTGCAGGTCCGCGCCTGCGCCCCGCTCGTGCACTGCCCCCACTCCGTGCACTGCCACAGGGGC
>JACPUP010000015.1 GCA_016192205.1 Candidatus Kerfeldbacteria bacterium | reverse complement strand
TGGTTCTACTTTGAGAGCCACGAGCGTGAGCGCAAGGGCGAGCACCCGGACGAGGTCAAGGAGCGCATGCGCTCCGGCCTGGCAACGGCGGTCCTGACTGCCGAGGGTGGAGTCGTACTGTTCTGCGGCTACACGCCCTCGATGACTCAGGCGCTCGAGGTGTACGGATCGCTCAGCGAACTGGAGGCGCTCTTCCTGCGACGCACCGACACGCACGCCAAGTTCGAGCTGATCGAACGCGTCAGGCCGATGTTCGACTAGCGGCGACGCTGAAGTCGGCTGGCAGGCACTGATTCCTTCGTGGAACAGTCGCCTGCTGGCCGACGTTTTTTTTAAGGCTTAGATTTTCCGGACGGTTCCCTTCTCGGCGTCCACTTCCACCCGGTCGCCGTCTTTAAAAACCTCGGTCGCGCTTATTGTTCCCACGACGCATGGAATCTTGAACTCGCGGGAAATGATTGCCGCGTGGCTCGTGATGCCGCCCTCGTTCGTCACGATTGCCGCTGCCTTTTTCATTGCCGGCACATACTCCGGCTTGGTGCTCTCCGTGACCATCACGGCGCCCTTCGGCATGGTACGGAGCGTCTCGACGAGCTTCTGAATGACGATGAGGTGCACGCGACCCGAATACGCAGGCATGCCGCGGACTTCATCCCCTACGACTTTGGATTGATCAACGATATGATGACGTTTCTGCGCGCGCTGTATCGCATGTGGATCACTCAAGACGCTGCGCTGGTTGTGAACAAGTTCGTACACGAACTGGCGCTGTCGCCGACGAACCTCTGCGGGAGAAAGGTACTGACCTGTGGTGAGCAATGAACGAAGCTCGTGCGCAGTGTAGGTGAACAGCGCGGCTGGAGAGAGCCGAAAGCGGCGCTGGAGTTCACGATACAGCTCGTGACCGAAATAGTATGCCGCACCGCGGAACGTGTCTCGTTCATGACGCAGCGCGCTGTAGTCGTTGAGCAGCGTGAAGAACCGACGATCAACGGTCGAGCAAGGCTTGAGCGCGTCTGTGAACGCGCGCTTCTGGGCTCGTTGGTTCGCCCGCGTCGCTGCCAGACGCTTCAGGGCAACAACCATGCTGATTTGACGGATGCGACGGACGAGATCGGCAACCGTGGTCGGCCGGCTATCCACGAACCGCATGTTCTGCCAACAGTACTGCTGCTGGAGCCGCTCGCACTGCCTCGTGAGCGAGGCCGTACGTCCTGGATGACTCGCGAGCCGAAGCACGTCCGTCTCGAGCTGCACCACCGGAATCGGTCTGCGCGATACAACGACACCGTCCCACGCTCGATCAAGCGCCTCCCCGCCATAATAATGTTGCAGCCAGCGTTTTCCTTCGCGAAACAACGCGCCCTCGATAACGAGCGGCGCGAAAATGATGGGAATAGAACCCTCGATCGCCTTTAGAAAGGACTCATACGCTTGTAGCATTCGCCGGTCGCTGAGTAGCAAGAAATCAATATGACCAAAGTGTCGGATGGATCGCACGCCGCGACCCGCTTGAACAATCATCCGGTGAACATGATTGGTCCCTTTGATCGCATCGCGACGGGTAGCTGCGAGCACCATCCGGTCGAGGTCATTCCACTGGTCGTCGTCGAAGTGCCATTTGACCTCTGAACCCCGGCCAATGGCCAACAGGTTGCTCATGCCGCGAGGGAAGTATCGCCGCAGACCAGCTTCCATGCCCAACAAGTAGAGGTCAAGCTTGTGGATGGAGAACTTCCGCGTGTATGATTGGCCCCAGCGGATGCGTTTCATAGCTTCCGCACCGCGCCTTTCGTCGCGTCCACTCCGGCACCAGTAGTCCCACCCTTGGCGGGACTCCGGTGCGGGGTTTGGCGGCTCTTCGGCTTTGTTCCGATTGTCGTCATTGGTTTACCTTCCGGACAATGCCCCGCGTGGCGTCAACTTCCACCCGGTCGCCGTCTTTGAAAACCTTTGTGGCGACCTTCGTGCCAATGATGCAAGGTTTTTTCATTTCTCGAGCGACGATAGCGGCATGACAGGTCAGCCCGCCTTCATCGGTGACGAATGCAGCTGATCGTTTCATTCCAAGGATAAACGCGGGAGTGGTCATGTTCGTTACGAGGATATCACCCTCCCGCACCTTCGAAAGATCATCGGGCCGCAAGATAACGCGAACGGTTCCGCGCACTGTTCCAGGATAGGCGACGTTCCCTCGAACTTCCGAAGCGGTCACGGTCGCTTGGGTAAGAAGTTTTCTTTTGAATCGGTGCAATACTCCGCCTGTTCCGATGAAGGTAACAGTCGAAGAGTAATCGTGCGGTCGCCCTGCGGTTACATCGTCCAACGAATAATACCGCAACCGTTGGTATGGTATCTCATAACGCTTAGCGATGCTTCGGAAAACGGGCTGCGCGCGAAAAAGCAGCTCGAAGAACGTGTCGGTACGCAATGTGCGAAAATACACGCATTCCTGAAGTATTGTGGCTAGTCGACGTAACGATGCTGGAACGGACCGGGCGTGTCTTCTTTCCGGCTGCTGCCGACGGAGCCTCTCTTGCGCCCGAGCGATCTCCCGAACGTTGAAAGGAGGGCTAAAGCCATCCCGGTTGCGCAACCAGCCGAACCGCTCAACCAACACAGTGGGTAATGCGCCGCGTCTCATTGCCCGTTCAAATTTTGCATGAGCAGTCAGTTTGCTTGGAAAACTGATGTCACCGATGAAGCGTTCAACATCGCCTTTGAAGATCTTTCGCGCCTGAACGCGAGCGATAGACGAGTAAACGTCCTCAAATCCATGCGCAAGCCAGATGAATGACGTATTGATCCCTAACACATGGTATATCGTTCGTAGGGAATCAAGCGTGTGTTCTTTCTCTGCGAGACGACGGAAGAGTCGAATGCTGCGCGCTTGAAATCGTTCGCAGGATCGAACGACTTGGTGGACAGACCCGCCACCATCCAACCAACGTCGCAACCGGCTCGAGAAAAGATTATTGACTTCCGGAGCTTCAAACCACTGATCGCCCTGAAATAGAAAAACTGGATATTCAGTGTCCACGCCCGTCGCTCTCATTGCGGAGCGCGTCACACCGACCTGAAAAATGGAGAGGATGAATGCGTGAAACGACCGCTGAAGCCAGGGCTGCCAGCGGTACGAAAGAATACGATTGATTACTGGGGCCGCCAACTGACTCGTTGTTCGTTTCCCCTCCGCCGTTGAAACATTGAGGTGGAAACTTTTCACAGCGTTGTGATTGGCCGGGTCTGGACGATGTACTGTTTTCCTTTTTCGACGGCGAACTCAATATCTTGGGGCGCAGCGTAGTGCTTTTCGATCTTCAGGCAGAGCTGGGCCAGCTGCTTGAGTTTGGCGCCAGCGAGTTTCTGCATCCGACGCCTGGCTGCTGGTACGGGCGCGTCCTCTGTACCCCCGCTCCCCTTCCGAGCGATCATTGTTCGTTGCTCACTGACGTTCACGTCAATGAGTGAAAAATCCCGGCGGTCGAGGACATAGGAATCCGGCGTGAACCGGCCGCCGACAATCCCCTCGCCCAAACCCCACACCGCCTCAAGAACCATTTGGTTGCGGTCTTTTGTTACCGGATGCACGGTAAAACAAACACCGGCCAGCTCTGACTGGACCATCTTCTGCACGACGACGGCCACGGCCACACCGGTCTTGTGCAGATTCTGCTCTTTGCGATAGACAATGGCGCGCGGCGTGAACAGCGACGACCAGCACTCTTTCACCCGCTTGAGCACGGTCGCCTTTTTCACGTCGAGGTACGATTCGAGCTCCCCGGCCCACGAGGCGGCTTTGGAATCCTCGGCCGTGGCCGACGACCGCACGGCCACCAGCGGCGCCTTCAGCGTGGTGTGCGCTTTCAGTATTTCCACCGCGATGTCTTTGGGCATCGGCGTCTGTTCAAACAACGCGCGAATTTCCTCGGACGCCCGCTCGACCGAATTCGTGTCTTGGTACTTCACCTTGTGCAACCAGGCCGCAACCTCAACACCCAAATCAGATTCTTCCAGGAACCACTCGAACGCCGGCGCCAGCACGACGAACCCGGGCGGCACCGGAATGCCGGCCGATAACATTTCGCCCAAATTCGCGCCCTTGCCGCCAGCGAGCTTCGCATCGGTTTTTCGTAGGGCTGACAATGGTCGGGTAAATTCGGCCATACGAATTCAAGTATACCAGTTTTCAACATCATCCCGCGACCCATTGTCTTATTCGCGCGAATGGTCCACAATACATTTGAAGAGTGGTGGCGGCACGAAAGGACCGCGACCATGATTCAACCTGCGCTCGAACGCCAACTCAAGGCGCTCGCCAACCGACGGCGGCTTGCCATTCTCGCGTACCTGCGAACCCACCGATCAGCCTATGTTTCCGAGCTCCGCAAGCACTTGAACCTTTCATTCAAGGCGACGTCAAAGCACCTTCAGCTCCTTTTCGCGGCCGAACTCGTCGAGCGTGAACAACGCTCGCTCCAGATGTTTTATTCGCTCTCCAGCTACTTCCCGCCCTACCTGACCGCGCTCATCAAATACCTCTAATTCGCGCGAATAGTTCAATGACTCATGATGAACGTAGTTTGGATTCAAATGACAAGCCGCACGCGTGCGTGCGTGCAGCTGGCGGGCGCAACGCCCCCAATTTACCGAGGCGCTTGTAAGCGTTACTCCTCGTCCTCGTCTTCTTCGTCGCCGTACTCGCCCTCGTCGTTCAAATCGCTGTCTTCCATCGCGCCGTCCGCGTGCTCGTCCTTCATGTGCTGCTCCAAATCCTCGACCTCGGCGCCGCACCGCTCGCACGTCATCATCCGTGCCCACCTCCTTTGCGTCGGGATGGAAATCGAAGCATGGCCAAAGCCCCGTAGAGGCCGCCGATGTCGCCCAACGTGCCGCGGACGACCTTTGGGACATGGGGGCGGTAGCGCTTCAGGTACTCACGAGTGAGCGGGATCGAGATGGCGCCGGGTTTGAACAACGAGCCGCCGAGGACGATTACGTCCGGCGACCAGAACACCGTGACGTTCGCGAGCGCCTTGCCGAGCATCTTTGCTGCTGACCGCCAGACTGCCGGTGAGGTAATTTCTTTTGGCAGCTTGCCGTAGCGACGCTGGAGCGCTTTTCCGCCAATGAGGTCTTCGAGGTCGGAGTCTCCCTCGAGGTAGTGATGACCCGGCTCCAGACCAAGCGCTTGCGCATCGAACCTCCCGTGGACGATCCGTGTGCCGCCAACGCCTGTGCTCACGGTCAGATACGCAACAATGTCGTAGCCTCGACCGGCACCGTAGTGCGCTTCGCCCAAGCCGACAACGTCCGCATCGTTTTCGAGCATCACCGGCGCGTGGAACGCCTGTTCGAGCTTCGCCACGATGGGTTTGCGCGCCCAGCCGCCAACGTGGGGGGAACGGAGCATCGTGCGCCGGTCACGCGCCAGCAAACCGGCAATGCCCCCGGCCGCGGCTGTGACCCGCTGCCCGTGGCTCAACACACGGACGTGTTCCTCGAACGCGCGAATTCCTCTCGCGAAATGGTTCACGGTCGGGTAGATGACCGGTTGGCCGAACCGCCGGCCGTCGCGCGTAACAGCCAGTCGCGTGTTTGTCCCGCCGATGTCGAACAGGACCGCGAGCATACTCACCCGATGAGCTGCTTGAACTCCTCAATCATCGGCACCTGCTCGGACTCCAGGCCGTATGATTCGGCCGTGTGAACGGCGAACCAGTCGGCCACCAGCAGCGAGCGGAAAATTTTTTCGAGCGGTGTCTTCCCTTTGAGCTCGAGAATCGTCACCGGAAAACCGCGGTTCTCGTACTGTTGGCGCACGACCTCGAACCGTTTCTGGTTGCGCGAGTGGTCGTTTCGGTCACGCAGGAAAATAAACGCGAACTGCCTCGAAAGCTCCCGGCTGGCATCACGTGCGTCAAAGCCGTTCATCTCGTTATGATTGAGCTCGGGGATGACGTTCATAAACGCCGGAATCTTCCCGGTCTCGTTGAGCTTGATTTTCCAGTTGTAGGCAATGGCGCGGTTAGGCGTCGAGGCATAGATGACCGGCACTTTGCCGCGGAACTGCTCGGCCAGCGCTCTGCCCTCTGGCTCGAGTTTTTCCGGTTTGAGCGTCTGAGAAAGTTTCGCAGCCTCCTGCAACCCTTCCTCATTTCCCATAAGCTTCAGCAGCGCCAGCAAGGAAAAGCCGAGCGCAGACCGCGGCTGGATCCCAGTATCAGGCAGCTGCACGTACGGCACGTTGTTCTGGTTGGCGAGCTCGAGAAGTTTGCCACCGACGGCCAACGCGGCGACGGCCAGGCCTTGTTGCTGCGCCTTGGCAAAACCGTCAAGCACTTCTTCGGTATTTCCCGAGTACGAACTGGCGATGACGAGCGAATCTTTGAGGACCGAGGGGGGCAACGGCGGCAACCCGTAGTCCGAGTGGATGGTCAGGGATCTTTCCGGCTGCCAGGCCGCCAGGATATCAGCGGCCAAGTGGCTGCCGCCCATGCCCAAAACGATGGTGTGCGGCTTGCGCGGCACTGGGCCGTTGGCCACAACGGGCGTGAAGGCGAACTGCTTGGCAAATCCCTTGATGGCGTCCTGCATCATACGCGAAGCGTCCGACGATAGTGTATCAGAGAAGTGACCGAACCGTCTGCACAATCGCCTCGGCGTCAATCCCTTGCTGGGCAAGCAGCTCCCGGGGCGTGCCGCTGTGTGGAATACGGTTGGCGGCCAGCGAGGTGACCGTACCGGACAATCTCCCCAGTGCGGAACGGACAGCCTCGGCCATGCCGCCTGGTTCGACATGGTCCTCGACCACGACAAGGTGGCTGGTTTGTTCGGCTGCGCGGCGCAGGGTCCTCACATCGATTGGCTTAATGCTGTAGAGGTCGATGACACGGACGGCAATGCGTCGCCTCGCTAATTGATCGGCTGCGACCAACGCTTCATGGAGCGTGATGCCAGCTGCCACAATCGTCGCTCGGTCGTGTCGGCTCGTGCGGAGCGTGTGGGAGCCGCCAGCGTTGAACCGCGTCTTCGCATCATAGAGCACTGGCACCATGCCTCTGGTAGCACGAATGTATACGAGGCCCTGGCTCGCGAGCGCGAGTTCAGTCAGCCGTTCGGCTGCGTACGCATCGCTCGGGTACAACACAGTGCTCCCCTGAAGCGTCCGAAAGAGCGCAATGTCCTCGAGGCCCATCTGCGACGCACCGTCCTCGCCAATCGAGACGCCGGCGTGCGTGCCGACGAAGACCTGGTGCGTGCCCGCGTACTGGGCCATGCGGAGCTGGTCGTGCGCTCGGGTGAAGAATGCGGCGAACGTTGCGGCCACGGGCAGTTTGCCGCATCGCGCCAGGCCAGTTGCTATCCCAACCATATTCTGCTCGGCAATGAAGGTCTGGATGAAACGCTTGGGGAACTTCGTGCCGAACTGTTCGGTGTAGGTCGAGTTACTCACTTCAGCGTCGAGGACGATGAGCGCTGGGTGCGCGAGTGCGAGCCGGACGAGCGCGTTCGCCACCGCCTGCCGCGGAGCGACCACGTCGCCAGCGCCGTACTGTGGCTGCTGGGCCGGCCGTGTCTTCACGGCGCGCGGGATTCGCGCTGGCGGCGGTTTCACCTCGCCTTTGAGTTTCACATCCACGGGCCCGAGCTCCTTGAGCGCTTGCGCAAGCTGCTCTCTGGAAAGGGCCCTGCCGTGCCAGCCGTTCACGTTTTCGATGAACGAGACGCCTTTCCCTTTGAGGGTCTTGGCGATAATCATGGTTGGCCGGTGCGTTTCTGCACTCGCTGTCCGGTACGCGCGGTCGATCGCGGCCAGGTCGTGGCCGTCAATCACGATTGGCTTCCACCCGAACGAGGCCACGCGCCGCTCGTACTCCTCGACACGGTGACCGAACATGGTAGGTCCGCGCTGGCCGAGCCGATTGACGTCGAGAATGGCCGTCAGATTGCCCAGTCGCTCGTACGCCGCGAGTCCGACGGCTTCCCAAACCGATCCCTCGGTCATCTCGCTGTCGCCGAGCAACACGTACGTCCGGTAGGGCAGCCGATCCAATCGCGCATTGAGCGCCATACCAACACCAACCGACAGCCCCTGACCGAGCGAGCCCGTCGGCACTTCGGTGTACTTGAACGCGGGCATCGGATGCCCTTCGAGGTTGCTATGGAATTTCCGGAGCGACAGCAACGCTCGCGGTGTCACCTTTCCTGCTGCCGCATAGAGCGCGTAGAGGAGCGGCGACGCATGACCCTTCGAGAAGATGAGGCGGTCGTTGCTCGGGTGCTCGGGCCGGGCGAGATCAGCCCGAAAGTGGCCGCCGAACAGCAAACCGACCATGAGATCGGTGGCGGACAGCGACGAGCTCGGATGGCCGGAGCCGGCAGCCGTGGTCGAACGCACAATCCAGCTCCGAACGAGCGTGGCAAGCGACGTGAGCTGCTCCAAACGGGAGTTCGGCGTTGGGCGTGGAGCCATGCGCATATGCTATCAGGCTGTCAGGTGTTTTTCAAAGCCAGTGGCGCGTGCGCGGCCGGCCGTCCACGTGGTAGAGCCGCGGCCAGAAAAATCGGCCAGCGAGGAATCCCGCGCCGCCGCCGAGCACAATGAACACAACGGTCAACACATGGTGGATGGCAAACCAGGTCGGCCATGACCACCCAAATCCGTACCGTTCGAAATCGCTTACGAGCAACGAGATGTACCATTGCTCAACCAGGGCGTGGACCAAGGCTTGCACCAGGAGCCCGAGTACGGTGAACGCAATCAGGTAGACGTTACGTTTCACGGGATCGTGGATGAAGAGTCACAGCCGCACTCCCCGAGCTCACGAAGGCCAGACCAGCGCAGAGCACCCAGTATACCACAGTGTGGTCAGGCGCCGGCTTTGGCTGCGGCCGCGCGGTACTGGCAGTACTCGCAGTCTGGTGCAGCCGGCGGCAATGAAGCGGCTTCAAGCGTGGCCCGCGCTTTCAACAACGTCGGCTCGACCCACGCGTCGTCACCGTCGTACGGGATGACTTTCACATCGAACTCGAGTTTCCCGTCAAATGCCTCCCGATCGGTCCGGCCGTTCGCGTAGACGAAGTAGCCGCGGTCGGACACGAGGAATCCGTTCTTCCGCAGGAGCCACTGGTAGACTTCCAGCTGCCGCTTGTAGCTGTCCTGCCAGGGCGCGTCAATCGTCACTTCGCGCTCCTTCGCCGTCGCCTTGTAGTCCACGACGATGAGCTCTTGGTTGTCCTTGATCCAGAGGTCGTCGACGGCGCCGGTCACGAGGAACCCGGATTTCGGCTCGTGGTACTGGACGCCTTTGAAATTCTCGCGCCATTCGTCGAGCTGGGCGTGGGCAAACGGCACGGCTTTGATCTGGTACGCCTTCATGAGCGGGTGCGCGGTTTTCTTCGCGCGGTGGAGGTCGAACTCTTTCTTGAGGAGTTTGTCCACGGCCGAGTTCAGGTTGAACGGAAAGCCCGGCGGCTGCGCGACGCCGAGACGGCGATCGAGGTAGAAACAGCGCGGACACCGCAGGAACAAGTCAATCTTCGATCGGCTCAATTTGAACGGCGTCTTGGCTTCTGGGTTAAACAGGCTGTGAGAGCGCGTTGCAGAAGAAACCATAGGACCTTCACCGCTTCCGTCGCGACCGCTCTTTCGCGTGCCAGACGTACGAAGCAATGCCAGCGGTCAACGTCCCGAGGATGGCGATACCGAAGAGCATGAGGAGCACGGCGACGACGCGGCCAGCGCCAGTCATGGGCACCACGTCGCCATACCCAACGGTCGTGATGGTCACGAGCGCCCACCACATCCCGTCAAAAAACGTGGTGACGTGCGGATTGCTGTTCGCCTCCAGCAGGTAAAAAATCGCTGCGCTCAAGAAGAGCATCAACAGCGAGATGAGGAGGATGGCCACCATTCGCGTGTGCTGGGCGAACTGTCGAGCCTGCCGGTAGAGGATTGCAAACCGCGCTGCCAGCCGCACCACGCGGAGGATGCGCACGAGCCGGAACAGCCGGAGCCCGCGGAGCAGCTGCGTGGTCTGACTTGTAATCGGGATGGCCGCCAGGAGCTCGTACCAGTGCGTCCAGGCGTAGCGCCAGCGGTCGCGCGAGCGCACCACACTGACGATGTACTCGGACAGGAACACGAGGGCAATGGTGACGTCGAACGCCTCGATCACCCGGAGCTGTTGCACCGTAAACTCGGCCGTGACCTCAAACAGCAAGAGCATGACGCTCACGAGCGCCAGCGCAACCATGGCGAAATCTTGCGAAATGGTGGAGCGAGTTGTCAGCGCGCGACGGGGCATGCGTTTCCTCCACAGCGAGTGTACCACCGTCGGAGAAAAACGAAAACGATCCGGCACGCGACCCGGACCGTTTCCTTTCGGTACGGAAATGCGACTACATCGCCGGTTGGGACTTCCGGCCCATTTTGGCTGCACCAAAAATGGAGTACAGCGCTGCAATCCCGACCAGGTCGTAAACAATCTTCGCGCCGGTTGAGCCAGCGCCGAAAATTTCTGCCACCAGGTCGTACTCGAAGAAACCGACCAAACCCCAGTTGAGCCCGCCGATGACCAGGAGAATCATCGAGATCCAGTCGAGGGCGTTCATTTTCATTCTCGCTCACCCCCTTTCACACGTTGTGGACAACACTAACTGAACTATAGCACAGTGCGGCAGCGGGGATGGGGTTTCCCTTGCCCGCTCCCGTGGCGGGGGTTGTAGGAATCGTCCCGCACCAGTGGCGGGGACGGAAGGACTCGAACCTTCATACCTGGTTTTGGAGACCAGAGTCCTAGCCATTGGACGACATCCCCAGCATTGGTGCGGGATTTTGAGACCTGCGTTCTACCATTGAACTAAACCCCCGACAGCGGAGCGTCAGTCCGCCGCGACCCAGGCTTCAGCCTGACCGAGATCGTCGAAGAAGTCAATCTTGTTGCGGTTGTGCACGACCATCTTGATGAGCGGCACGATGAGCACTTTCTGCATTCCGGTGGCGTGCACGATCGCCACACGCCGCGTGACCGGGTCCTTGGTCATTTGCGCATAGATCTGGAGCATGGAGAGATGCGCGTTGTCCCAACGCTCGATATTCTTGAGGTCGACGATGGCGCTCACAAGCTTTCCCTCCGGCAGGATCCGCTTGAGCTCCTGGAACTGCCGGTTCATAAACTGCGCTTCTTCCAGGCCGTCGTCTTCATTCGCCCAGGGGCCGAGGCCCATCCGGATGAGATAGTCGTTCTTGACCAGCCAGCTCGCGCCGGTGCGAAACGTCTCGCGTTGGAGTACGACATCGCCGGCCATGTTATTTGAGCTTGGCCTCTTTGTGGAGCGTGTGCTTCCCACACCACGGGCAGTATTTCTTCAACGAAACCTTCTCTTTGACCTTCTTCTTGTTCCGCTTGGAATGGTAGTTGATCCGCTTGCATTCGCTGCACGACAGGGCGATGAGGTTGTCTTGGGACATAGGAACTCAATGACAAGTGACAAGTGACAAATGATGAAAAGCTATTCGTTATTCTTCCGGGTAGGAAGGATTATCGCCGAAAGTATCTTACACAGTTGGTGGCATTCGACGATCAACATTGGGATACTACCATAGCTCGGGTCCCTCGTTTGTAACAGTCGAAGCCAGTAGCGAGATTCGTACGCGGACTTACGGGCGATACCGATGTATCGAACAAACTCCTGCCTCGAAGCTCCGCCTTGAGCTTCAACGACGTTCGCGCCAATTGAGGTCGCCGATCGGACTAGTTGTCGAACTATAATGACATTCACTGCCGATCACGGAAAGTCCTCGATGAGCTTGAGTATTTCGAGACTGAATGGAAAGGTGCGAAGTTACATCTCTCGTTCGGGTGGCACAAGACCTCACGGCAACCGCCAACTTGTCACTTGTCATTTGTCACTTGCAACTTCCTTGCTGGAGCCAGCGGTCGCGTGCCTGCCCGCAGGCAGGGATTCGCCAGCCTACGGGGACGACGCACTGGAGAACGTTCTTGGAGCCGAGGAGAGGAGTCGAACCTCCAACCGGCGCTTTACAAAAGCGCTGCTCTGCCAGTTGAGCTACCTCGGCGAGGGCTCACGGTCAGTCAACCTCAAGCCGCGGGATGATGTCAATCGGCGGCTCCTCATACGGATGGGCCTTCCGAACGGCGGCGACGACCGCGGCCACCATATCGCGATGACAGAGAGTCTCGATGACTTCCTCCTCGACCTCCTCGATCTGACCGACCCGGCCGATGGCGGGTTGAGCACCGGCCCGCGGACGGAAGCGACCGACGATGCGAGCCGAGCCCGAGGCAAACTCGTAGTTCCCCTGACGGCTCGCGCCAGCCTCGTTGAGGACGCGACGGATTTCATCAGCCTGCGGAACCGGCACGGCCACTCGAATTTTGACGAACTCGGATTCTCTAAGAAGCATAGGCTGGTTGAAATCGTCACGTCCCAGCCCTGGGCGGAGTAGGATTCGAACCTACGAAGGCCGAAGGCCACCTGATTTACAGTCAGGCCCCGTTGACCGCTTGGGTATCCGCCCGGGGCTAGGACGATGGGTCGGATTCGCCAGCCTCCGTTCGAACTGCGGCTGGTCAGCCGAAGTCCCGCTCTTCGGCGGGACGGAGGCCAAAAACCTACGAAGGCCGAGGGTTACCTGATGTATGCCGCGCGGGCGGCACCCCGCCATCGGCGGTGGCAGTCAGGCCCCGTTGACCGCTGGGGTACCGACCCACGAACGCTGGAGCCGATGCGCGGATTTGAACCGCGGACCTACTCCTTACCATGGAGTTGCTCTACCAGCTGAGCTACATCGGCGCGTGGAAGGAGCGCAGCGTCGAGCCTAGCGTGTTTTGCCCATTTGTTCAAGTTGGGCGGAGAGCTCGGGCAACTTCTGGTTTTCCGGGTTCACTTCCTCAAGCCGCGCATACGCGTCATCGGCCAAGGCCCGCTCACCGCACTCCACGGCCAGGGCAAAGAAGTAGTCGAGGGTTTTGGGATTGCGCGGATCGAGCGTGAGCGCGTCCTGGGTCGCGGCCAGCGCTCGCTGCCGATCTCCCAACCGCGCGTAGACTTCTGCGAGCTCAAGGTGGACCGAGGCCTGATCGGAGAGCTCGAGTGAGCGCTTGAACTCGCTCTCTGCCGTTGCGTACTCTCCAGCCCCGGCAGCAATACGACCTAGGCCCACGTGCGCTTCAGAATCATCCGTATTGAGCTTCAACAGAAACTCGTACACCTCTTTCGCGTGCGCGTAATCCTTCCTCTCCCAATAGATGTCGGCCAGGAGCCGGTAGGCGGACCGCTCGTACTGGTTGATGCTGATGGCCTCGATGCACTTCTGTTCGGCCTCAGTCAGCTGCTCATCTTCTAGGTAGCCGCGCGCCTGGCCCAGGAGCTGCGTCACTTTCGCTTTGCCCGATTCGTCAGCGCGGCGGCGGTCGGTCGGCAACGAATATTGCTCTTCGAGGGTCTTCAGGCGGCCGACCAGGCGTTGGTACTGCGTGCGCAGTGCAGCGGCCACCGGATGCAACCAGCGCTGGATCCAACGGAAGGTCTCCCGCGTGCCGCGCGCGAACCGCTCTTCAATGAGCTGCTCTTTCACGACGTCTGACTTCCGATCCGGCACCGCCTTCACGTCAACGCCGCTCAGCAGCGCGAGCTTCCGTCCGACGAAAGCGAAGAAGACGACTGCGGACAAGAAGATGGTCGCGGCGAGAATCAGGTCGAGGAGCATGGCCTACGTCGCATCGTCAAGGCTCAAGCGGGCGAAGCGCGCAATCGTCACCTTCTCGCCAACTTTCGCCACCAGGTCGCGCAGGAGCTCCTCGATGGTTCGGGAGTCGTCGCGGATGGACGGTTGCTTTAGTAAGCATACCTCGGCGTAGAACTTCCCGAGTTTGCCGTCGACAATCGTGTCGACCATGTTCGCCGGTTTGCCCTTCACCTGTTCCGCCGCGATGGCTCGTTCGCGCGCGACCACGTCGGCCGGGACATCGTCGGGCGAAACGTACTGGGGGTTCGTCGCAGCGACTTGGAGCGCGACTTCGTGAACGAACGTCTGAAACTCCGTATTCCGAGCAACGAAATCTGTCTCGCAGCGCACGGCAACGACGACGCCAACGCGGTGGTTGCCGTGGACGTACGTTTCGATGTACCCCTCCCGCGTTTCGCGACTGGCCTTTTTCGCCTGGACCTGCTGTCCCTGTTTGCGGAGCAACGCAATCGCCTTGTCGAGATCGCCTGCGGCCGCGGTCAACGCCTTCTTCGCATCCAAGACGCCGGCACCGGTCTGTTCGCGGAGCGTACGGACTTGGTCAGCGGAGATGGTCATACGGTTGACTGCTTGGGTTCGAGCTCGGCAGGGGTGTCAGACGCTCTTCCCTCCGCTGCTTTCGCTTGCGCAGCCTCCTTGGCTGCTCGCGTCTCCGCCTCCTGCGCACCGTCGGCGAGTGCCTCGACCAAGTAGTCACAGATGAGCTGGATGGACTTCGTGGCATCATCGTTGGCCGGAATCGGGTAGGCAATACCGTCCGGATTCGTGTTCGTGTCCACGAGCGCGACGATGGGAATCCCGACCTTCTGCGCTTCCTTGACTGCGGTTCGTTCGTTCTTCACGTCGACGACGAACAGTGCCTCCGGCAGTTTCTTCAACTGCTCGATGCCGCCAACCACGGTTTCGAGCCGCTCAATCTCCCGATCGATCACCAGCCGCTCTTTCTTCGTGTACTTGGCCAGGCGCCCGGCTTCCCGGTCGGCTTTGAGCGTCGTCAGCTTGTTGATAATCTTCGAGACCGTGGCAAAGTTCGTGAACGTACCGCCGACCCAGCGCTCGACGACTGCCGGCATGCCAGCCTGGGTCGCTGCTGCTTTCACGATCTCTTGCGCTTGGCGCTTAGTGCCGACGAATAACAACGTGCCGCCCTTGGCCCGGAGGTCCGTGACGAACGCCAAGGCCACCTTGAGCTTTTCAGCGGTCTTCTCCAAATCGATGATGCAGATGCCGTTGCGGACGGTGAAGATGTACTCGCGCATCTTCGGGTTCCAGCGACTGCGCTGGTGGCCAAAGTGGACGCCCGCCTTCAGCAGATCGATGAGTTCGATAGTTCGCATAGAGTCCCTTGATGACCGCTACCCAAAGCGCCTGGGTCCTGGCATTCCACCTCGTTGGTCGAGCATGGAGGGTGCTGCCAGGCACGCTTGGTATGTGAGATATGCCAGTCAACACTGGCAGAGCGTACGATAGCAGGCCTGGGAGGGATTGGCAAGGGAAGGCACTCGAGTCTGGAGTATGGAATCTGGAATTTCGGTCGGGCGGATCCGTACGGTTCGTGATTCGCTATTCCATGCTTCCCTCTTCCGTGACATTCCCCACTCTTGCCACGCAACCCCATTCCTGCTACGCTCATTTCCGCTATGAAGCAGGGCATCCACCCCAACTACACGCACGAGGCGAAAGTCATCTGCGCGTGCGGCAACACGTTTACGACGGGATCCACGCTCGACACTATCCACGTGGAAATCTGTTCGAACTGCCATCCGTTCTACACCGGGAAACAGAAGCTCATCGATACGGCCGGTCGGGTTGACCGCTTCAAGCGGATTACCGGTCAGCGCCGCACGAGCGTGAAGAAGCGCGAGAAGCGAGCAGCGCGGACGGCCGCCCGCAAAACCGCCGGCCCGAAAGCCGAACCCGAGAACGTCTAACGGTCGCGTATGACCGATCTCGAAGCTGTCCGGAAGCGGAAAGCTGACCTTGAAGCACAACTGGCGAACCCGCAACCCGGGTTGGATGTGGCGGCGCTGGGCAAAGAGCACGCGCGCCTGACGCGGCTCGTGGCGCTCGGCGACCGCGTGGCCGAACGCCGAAAGACACGCGCCGAGCTTGAGCACACGCTCGGAGACGGCGATGCCGAGCTGGCAGCGATGGCCAAAGACGAGCTGGCGCGTCTCAACCAGGAGCTGCCGGCGCTCGAAGCCGAACTGGCGGATGCGCTCCAACCGCCTGATCCCGACGATGAGCGTAGTGCGATCGTCGAAATTCGCGCCGGGACTGGCGGCGACGAGGCGACGCTCTTCGCCCAGGACTTGTTTCGGATGTACCAGCGCTTTGCCGAAACAAGGAGGTGGAAGACCGTCCTCCTGTCTTCGTCGCGCTCCGCGCTCAAGGGCGTGAAGGAAGTCATCTTCGAGGTCGGCGGCGACAGCGTCTACGGCTGGCTGAAGTCCGAGGGTGGGGTCCACCGCGTCCAGCGCATTCCGACCACCGAGAAGAGTGGCCGCATCCACACCTCGACCGCGACCGTAGCCGTACTCCCAAAACTCGAGGAGCGGGACCTCGTCATTGACCCGAAGGAGCTCAAAGTCGAAACCTCGACGGCGCGCGGGCACGGCGGCCAGTCCGTCAATACGACCTACTCGGCGATTCGCATCACGCACCTGCCAACGGGCCTGGTCGTCGCCTGCCAGGACGAGCGGTCGCAGCGCCAGAACCGCGAAAAAGCCATGGAGATTCTCCGCGCCCGTCTCGGCGCGCTCCAAGCCGCGCAGCGGCGACAGGCGACGGACGCGGTCCGCCGGTCGCAGGTCGGCACTGGCGAGCGTTCCGAAAAAATTCGCACGTACAACTTCCCCCAAGACCGGATCACCGACCACCGCGTCAAAGACACGTCACACGGCGTGCTCGCGTTCCTCGACGGCCAGCTCGATTCCCTGCTCGGAAAGCTCCGACGCAGCCGCCGCCAATGACCGTCGGCCAAGCACTCACCTTCGGGTCACACGCGCTCCGGTCCGGAGACGAACCACACCTCGACGCCGAGGTGCTGCTGGCGCACAGCATCGGCGCCGACCGATCCTGGGTGCTCGCCCACCCCACGACGCCGCTGACGGTCGCGCGGGAACGGCGATTCCGTGCCCTCGTGGCCGAGCGTCGGCGCGGCCTCCCCATCGCGTACCTGACCGGCGTGAAAGAATTTTACGGCCGAGCGTTTCGCGTGACCAAAGCCACGCTCATCCCGCGACCGGAGTCTGAACTGCTCGTGGAAGCGGCGTTGCAACGCCTGCCAACGAAGATGAACGTGACCGTCGCCGATGTCGGGACCGGATCGGGCTGCTTGGCTATCACCGTGGCCGCCGAACGACCCACTGTTCGGATCATCGCGGTTGACCGTTCCGACGCTGCCCTGGCGGTGGCACGCGCGAACGCCCATGCGCTCGGCGTGGCGTCCCGCGTACGGTTCGTTCAGGGCGATTTGCTGACGCCGCTCCGGACGCCAGCCGCACTGATGCTCGCAAACCTCCCCTACCTCACCGACCGCCAAGCTAACGCCGCTTCCTTGCGCGCTGAACCGCGGGCAGCGCTGGCGGCGGGCAGCGACGGCTTGGCAGCCTACCGCCGCGTGTTCGCGCAACTTGCAGTTCACCCGACGCCCCCACCCGTGCTCCTGTGCGAAATCGGTCCGGGACTCGTGTCAGGCTTCCGGCACCTGGCCCGCAGCGCCGCGTACACCGTCGAGATACAACGCGATCTGGCAGGCCGGCCGCGGCTCGCGATCGCTACTGCGTCGCGTTCGTCTCGATCGTCTGGTCCGCGGTCGCGTCGGCCGGCTGGCCGCCCTCAACAGTCACGGTCCGGTCGCCAGGCAAGATGATAATCCAGATGAGCCCGGGCGGTAACGCGAGCTCGGCGCCGTCAGGGCCATAGAACCGCATCCGATCTTGGATGGTCGGCTGCTTGAACGTGCCGTTGACCTGTTTCCCGTTGAAGAACACCATGGCGTCGCCTTCACCGCTCACGTCAAAGTCAATCCGACCCTTCTCCACCAACGCAGTCTCCGGCGGCACCTTGACGATGGCCACGGTCTTCGGGGACAGGACTTCGTTCGTTGCCGCGTCCACATGGAGGTTGCCGGCGAGGTACCGCTCAAAGGCGTTCTTCTCACGATGGTACTTAAAGTCAACCTGGTACGAGAGGTTCGAGAAATTAACGGTGATGGAAAGCGGCGTAGTGGGCCGGTCGCCAAGCGCGGGTTCAGGCGCGAACGTGAGCGTCTCCAGCTGCACCCTCTCGGCGAGAATGTGCTTGTCTTTTTTCATGTACGTCATCCGTGTCGCGTCGGTGAACAAATTGTGCGGTGCGGGACGATCGGATTCGCGGTGGCCGTACTTGGCGCCGCTGCCGATGAGGTTCACGTCCTTGACGACCTTCGACGCGTCCAACGCTGCGGAAGCCTGCGGGCTCTGGCCGGCGTGGACGTAGGCAGCCTGGTACTGCTCGGCGATCTCCACGAAGTAGTGGCGCGCCGAACGGATCGGACCAATATTCTCCAGGCCGGGGTAATCGTCGAAAATGCCCATGAGGCGCGTGGTGCCACCTTCCACGAAGGTTTCGTACATGATGCGCGCTTTCGACACCCCGACGGGCGGACGGGCGGAGGGGTGGTTATCGAACATCATGGCCACGGGCCATGCGCCCACGTCGTTGGGATCCATCGGCACCCCATTCAACAGGTTCACGCCCCCGAGTGCACCCTGTGCCACCGTGTCCGGCGTCGCGGCCGGTGACGAGGTTTTCTTGCCCGAAAAGACCACAATGCCCCAGAAGACGACTGTCAGGATAAAGAGGCCGCCGACGGCGTACCAGTACATCGGTTTGGTCCCCCACCAACCCCCGGCTGAACCCTGGCCCGCCTTCGACCCGGGCTTGCTGGCGTTCGCATTTGACGCCTTGGCACCATCAACCGAGCCAGCGCGAACCTCAACCTTGACCGCGGCGTTGCCGTTCCCTTTGCCATGGCGTTTTGGAATGCCGCTCATTTTCCGATTCCCGTCCTGGCCGGGCTTCGGCTCGGCGTCGTTCGTGTCTCTCGGTGTCGGTTCGTTTTTGGCCATAGATCCCCCTGATGGTATTGGTAGCGTATTTGACTCCTGGCAGGCAAGCGCGGCGAAGGCTCCAGGAGCCTACGCCTCGCCCTTCGCCTTTTCGTCAGCGGCGCCTGGCTCGGTGCTTGCGCCCGCAGCTTCCTCGGTTTCGGCTTCACCCTCCTCCTTCTTGCCGACCACTTCCACCGACTCGACGTCAGACGCCACTTCCTCCTCGAGCGCTTTGAGCTCGGCCTCGGACCGTGGCGGAGTAACAGTTGCCACGACGTCGGCCTCACCGTCCAGCACCTTGATGGTCGGCGGCACGGTGATGTCGCGCACGTGGACGGCATCTTCGAACGTCTTCAACCAGGACAGGTCAACGTCAAAGTGCGGCACGAGGTCGCCGGGCAGCACGGACACCTTCAGCGCATCCTTGCTCTTCACGAGGACGCCGCCAAGCTCCTTGACGGCCGGTGACTCGCCGATGAAGTTCAAGGCGATGTCCGTTTCGATCTTCTCCGTCATCTTCACTTGGTGGAAGTCGACGTGGAGCAGCCGGCCGTGGACCGGATCCACCTGCACGTCCTGAATGAGCACCTTGACCGGCTTGGCGTCATCGACTGCCAGATCAACGAGGACGGATTCCTGGGCCTGCGCGTAGACACGTTGAAACGCCCGACGGTCGAGGGCGATTGATTGCGAATCAACACCGTGACCGTAGAGCACTGCCGGAATGTGATGGCCGCGCCGCAAGGTCTTGGTCGATCGACCGAAAACGGTCCGACGCGTCGCGGACAGGCGATATTCCATACCGAAACGAATACACGTTAGCGCGGAGCAACCAGGGCCGTCAAGTCGTCCGTGGCGAGCAGCGTGTGAAGGTCGAGGACATCATCGGCGTTCACGCCGAACGGGTCGTCTTTGAACTTCATCACGTCATCGCTCGTCAGGTCGGTGAGCAGACCGACGGAACTGATGCCGAGCTGACCATTGAGCACCGCGGCGACGACCGCACTCCCGCAATTCCGACACTCGAGGTGCAAGAGGTGCGCGTCCTCGCGCTGCTCAATGATGTGGGCCTGTAAGGGACTGTAGTGAACCTCGCACAGCGGGCACGCCGAAATAACCTTCAAACCTTCCGAGGGCGAGAATGGGCTCTGCTGCCGCTCCATACTGTTTGTTTTAGTGATTTTGTTTTCTCCTACTACCAGTATAGCAGGTTTTCGGGGAAAGTCAACTCGGGCTAGGCAGCAGGGGCGCCAACGCGGTCCCCGACTCGCTCCCGACGGCTGCGGATGGCAATGCTCTCCACGACGCCGATAAGCAGCAAGGTCGAAATGAGCGAGCTGCCACCGTAGCTCATGAGCGGCAGGGGCAAGCCTGCCACCGGTAACAACCCGATGTTCATTCCGATGTTCACTCCCACCTGCACAAAGAGGAGGATGATGACGCCACCCGAGACAAAGGCTGCGAAGTCGTCGGTGGTCCCGCGCACAATCCGGAAGAGCCGCCAAAACAAGAACCCGTACAGCGTAAAAACGAGCGCGGAGCCGACGAACCCGAGCTCCTCGGCAATGACGGCAAAGAGGAAATCGGTCTCCTGCACCGGTAAGAAGTCGAGTTGCGATTGCGGCCCGAGGCCCAAGCCCCGGCCGAACAGTTGGCCGGATCCGACTGCGACTTGCGATTGGCGCAGGTTGTACCCGATACCGAGCGGATCGCGACTCGGATCGAAGAAGGTCAGGATGCGCTCCCGCTGAAAATCCTGGAGCACGACAAACCAGGCTGCGACCGCGACCAGGGCTGCAATGAGTGCGAGGCCGAACAAGAACCGCATGGGCACTCGCGCGAGCGCCAAGAGACCGAACCACAGACCGACGAGCACGAGCACCGACCCCACATCCGGTTGGAGAAACACGAGGATGACGGCGGGCGCAACCACGAGACCCGTCACCCCCAGCGCCCGCCACGGTCGCGTCGGATCAAACCGTTCGGAAAAAATCTTCGCCAGGACGATGATGAGAAACACCTTGACGAGCTCAACGGGCTGGAAGGTTTGGTCGAAGAGCAGGAACCACGCGCGGGTGCCGTGAATCGTCGTGCCGAACAGGAGCACGCCCAGCAGGAGGAGGAGTCCGGTGCCATAGATGAGCCATCCAGCCGATTGGAAGAAACGGTAGTTGACCGTGCTGATAACGAACAGTCCGAGTAGACCAAGGCCAGCAAAGATGAGCTGCCGGATGAGCGTGGTCAGGTCAGGTTCGGGGGCGTTCAGCGAGAGGCTTGCGATGGCCGCCAACCCGACCAACAGTAAGAACACCGTTGCAGTCAGCAGCCCCCAGTCAAACCGACGGAGCCGGTTGAACGCCGCGGGAACGGCCATACCGCTACGGCTGATAGCGATTAGCGCGGTCGAGGGGATTCACCTGTGGGATGGCGACGACTTCGGCCGACGACGGGATGGTGCGAATCCACTGGGTGGAGAGTTGCCGATCCGCAAAGGACTCCCAATCATTCACCAAGAGGCGATCAGCCGCGACCGGCTGGCCCTGGTTCAAGACGGCCACGGACACCTCAACCTGGCGGAACGAGAAGACCGAGTCATTCGTCATGGTCGCGGTCACACGCGGCGCCGGCTGCGGCGGTGTCGTGGACGTCGTGGCTGACCGATCGAGATTGAGGCTGACGGTGCGAAAACCCACCTGGCTCAAGAGCTCGGGATCAGTCGGCCGTCGCCACTGGATGGTCCCACGTAGGAGTTCCACCGACGTGCCGGCGGGCTGGGTCGGCACGTTCGATTCGAAAACGAAGCGCCGGCTGTCGGGGCGCAAGAACGTTTCCCGCTCGGGGAGCTCGGTGGAACCATACCTGAACCGATAGCGGACGGATTCGGCGACATAGCCTTCATTCTCGTTGACGAATTCGACAAGCAAATCAACGGTGCCCGAGCCCGCGCTGACGGCCACCGGCGTCTCGACCGTCAGGGGGTGCGCCAAGGCTGCCCGCGCGTCAGCCTCAAACAACGGGGTCCCCACACGGGCGGTCAACTGTCGGAGGACTGCGCTTCCGTCCTTCCGCGCAACCAGGAACGTCACCGCCCACGCGGTCAGGAGCAACACATCCAAAATGATAAAACTCACCACCCACCATTTGAGCAGTTGGTCGCGATGGTTCAAGTACCAGTAGTTGAGGCGCAGTCCGAGGTCGGAGCGTCCGGCCATAGCGAATGATATGATAGCAGACGGAGGGCATAGGGCATAGGGCGTAGGGCGTAGGGCGTAGGGCGTAGGGCGTAGGGCGTAGGGCATAGGGCGTAGGGCATAGGGCGTAGGGCATAGGGCGTAGGGCGTAGGGCGTAGGGCGTAGGGCGTAGGGTTCCTTGGAAGGTGGTGGGTTTCGGATGCGGTGACTGAAACGAATGACTACCACCTACCACCCACTACCCACCACCCCGGACGTATGTTACCCTGGCTATTGAGGTGATTCCGTGATCAACACCACG
>JACPUP010000037.1 GCA_016192205.1 Candidatus Kerfeldbacteria bacterium | reverse complement strand
CACTATTCATGATTCTCTTCTATGCCCCTCCGCGCCCCGAATCAAGTGAATCAACCGAGCGAACCCATCCGCGTATTTGTGGATTTCGAAGGCCAGCGCGTGCGACCAGTGGCGTTCCAGTGGGGAACGAAGCGTTACGACGTACGCAAGGTGCATCTCGTATATCGGCGTCGCGTCGGGTCACGCTTTCATTGGTGCTTCTCGGTTTCCGATGAGGCGAATACGTACGTGCTGGCGTATGATCCGGAGACGTTGGCGTGGCGGCTGGACGTGCCCGCGGTGTTTTCGTGAGGGCATAGGGCATAGGGCATAGGGCGTAGGGCGTAGTGATCGTCTGTGCCCTACGCCCTAGAACCTATGCCCTACAAAGAATAAGGGCCCGCGCAGGTTGACAGCTCGGTCAACGTGGTTGGGCCCAGCTGTTGAGCGCGTTCGCGGAGTGTCGTAGAGAGCCGCGGAAGGAGTGCGCTCGAACAGCGAGGGCAGTGTATAGACGTTTCTTTTATGAGTCAACATTTTCAATACGCCAGACCCTATACCCTAGTCCCTCATCCCTAATCCCTATACCCTACACTCTCGCTAAATACCCACGCGCCATCCTTCACTTGGACATGAACTCGTACCCCGCACCAGTCGTTCGCTTCGCTCACTTCGGTGCGGGGTTTCGTCGCGCCGTTGGCGTTCCTCAACTTCGCTTTCGCTAAGGCGTATGGCCTATCCTCGCATTGTTCTCCATTTAGATATGAACAGTTATTTCGCGTCGGTGGAGCAACAGGCCAATCCGCTCTGGCGGGGCAAGGCGTTGGGCGTGGCGGCTGGGCTGTACCGCGGCGCGTGCCTGATTGCGACGTCCAAAGAGGCAAAAGCCAAGGGCATCGTGACCGGCATGCGGGTGGTTGACGGGCTCACGCGTGATCCAGCACTCGTGATTGTTGAAGTCGATCCGGCCAAGTACCGCTCGGCCACTGAACGGATTTTTGCGATTATGGCCCAAGAGTCTGAGCAGATTGAAACCTACTCGATCGATGAGGCTTTCCTCGATCTTACGGGTTGGGTGCAGAGTCTTGACGAGGCAGCCACCATCGGCTGGCGCATCCAGCGTCGCATCCACGACGAGGTGGCGGAGTGGCTGACCGCCTCGGCCGGCGTGGCGCCAACGCGTTGGCTGGCGAAATTCGCTTCGGATACCGCACCCAAAGGTCAGCTCGTTGTCCTCGAGCAGAAGCATCTTGCTGCGTACCTGGCTGGCCGCGAACTGACCGAGGCCTGGGGCATTGCCCGGCGTCTTGAGTGTCGCTTGAAAGCCCTCGGCATCCATACCCTGGGCGAGTTGCGACGATACCCGGTGACGAATCTCATCGCCAGCCTGGGCGTGCGTGGGTATGAGTTGTGGGCGAACGTGAATGGGATTGAAGTCGGCACTGTCACGATGCAGGGGTTGCCGAAGTCCATCGGCCACTCGCACGTTCTCAAGCAACGTACGAAGGACCTCGGGTTCAGCCAGCGCGTGCTCATGAAGCTTGCGGAGCGGACCGGCCGGCGATTGCGGAGTCTCGACCTCGAGGGGCATGAGTTCTGGCTCTGGTTTTCCACGGCGGAAGGCGGCGGGGGCGGAGGACGCCGCCTGTCGTTTCAGCCGATCGTTGACTCACGCACCATTTTTCGTTTGGCCTGGACATGCTTCGCCCCTCAAGCCAGCGGCCAGACACCGAGCGCGCTCGCACTCGGACTCGGACGGCTCCGGCCCCGGTCACGACAGGCAGCGCTGTGGCCGGAGCGTCGCGACCTCCTCCACCTTGCCGCTGCGCTTGATGCGTTGAATGATCGGTACGGCGAGCAGACCGTTGTCTACGGCGCCCAGTTCGGTTTGAGCGACGAGCACGCGCCGGACCGGATTGGGTTTCGGAAAACGGTTTCCTGGGACGTCCCGCTCGACCAGATGCTCGCGAACGGATACAATGGCAGTCGTCATGGCCCGGATCGATCCCCGCCGTAACGCGCCACCGCCGCCACATCGTCGCTCGCTGCTCTGGCGTGGCACGAAGGCTGTTGGCGCGTCAGCGAGCCGAGCCGTTGGACGCCGCCTGGGCCGTTTGGTGATGATTGCGCTCATGGTCCTGGTGGCCGGATTGCTTCTCCGTGGCGTCATAATCCGCATCCAGACACCGGGGTCGCCGAGTCGCGTCGTCGCGGCATCAGCCGGGACCGTGCTCCAGCGTTTGCGCCAAGCCAACCTCACGACCCTCACCCTGACCGAGGCTGATTTGACTGCGGCCTTTGGGCAGGCAGTCCAGCTGCCCACGTTTCCCTACGGCGATGGTCAGGTGGCGGTGACGGACGCCGGCGTCGAGCTGTTCGGACATCTCAAGCGTTCAGCGGTGACGGCGACGGTTGTGGCCCAACCGCGCGTACGTGAGGGGCAACTCGATTTCGAGATCACGGCCATTACCGTGGGACAGCAAACCGTGCCGCGCTTCCTGTTCGGCCTCCTGGCGGTCGGTACGGTTGACCAGGCCGCGCTCTTCGCCAACCAACTGGTCCCGCCCTTGGCTGCGGTTCGGCAGACGGGGACGGCGCTGACGCTTGAGTTCCAATGATTCTCCTGGTTCGACTCCTGCCGTTTCTCACGGGCGCGGCCGCGTTCGTTGGTTTCGAATACCTCCTGCGCGTCCCGCGCCACCTGTTCGTCATCGGGCCACTCGTGCTCGGGATCGTTGTCGCCGGCGTCGTTCTCATCACGCGACCGTTGAGCCGGACGACCGCGCTGGTCGTGGTTCCCCCGGCGCTCCTGGTTATGGGTGCGCTGGGGTTCGTGCTGTTTCCGGACCAGCCGCTGGTGCGCCATCTGGTGACGGTCGGCGTGGCCGTGCTGCTGTGGGTTTACGGGGAACAGCTGTTCGCTTTCCAGTTCCGGACCGAGAGCTACCAAGCCTTCGCCATCGAGAATATCTCTGCTTACGTGAACATCGTCAGCGTGTTCCTCATCGCCAGCGCGTTGTTCGGGTTCCGGTTTTTCCTGGGCTTGCGCGCGTGGGTCCTCATGCTCGGCCTGACCGCGACGCTCTTCGTCACCGCCCTCCACACCTTCGCCATTGGCAAGGTGGAGTTCCGGCGCGCGCTCGCCTCGGCCGGACTCCTGACGCTCCTGGGCACGGAGGTTGCCATCGCCCTCTTCATCCTTCCGGCCGATCACTACGTCAACGGGCTCCTCATCGCCACCTTTTTCTACGTGACCATGAACCTGACCCACTACGAATTGCGGTCGACGCTCGATCGAGCCCGGTTGCAGCGGTATGTCCTTACCGGCTTGTTTGTGGTAGTCTTAACGCTCCTGACGGCTTCCTGGCGGTAACCGTTGTCGCATGAAACCAAAGATCGCACCGACGTCCCCGAAGACGAAACACGAGCAGCAGGCATTCGAACAACTCTACGCCGCGGGCCTGCAGACCATCGAAAAACCGCGCCGCGTACCGGTCGGCCTCACGCTCGCGTTGGCGTTCGTGGTCGGGGTCGTGGGTGTGGTGGGTGGTCTTGCGGGTGTGACGGCCTTGAGCGATCGGGTCCCAGCAGATTCGTGGATCCGTTTCTTCGTGCCGAGCGCCACCGAGCGCGTGGTCGTCGAGCGGAACGCGTCGCCCTCGGCCAGTCCGGAACAAGTGGCGGTCGACCGGAATGACGCCATCCGTCCCGTCCTCGTTGGCGTCTACGCTGGCGTGCCAACCACACTGGAGACGGTGGCTGACCTGCCGTCCCCCGCCTCGTTTCGTGGCACGGGCGTCATCGTCGCGAACAATGGGCTCATCGTCACCACGCGCGACGTTGTACCGGAACCCTCGACGCACCTGGCCATCCTCTTGAGCGACCAGCGCCTCTTTCCGGTCACGGCGGTCACGCTCGATCCCGTGTCGCCCTACGTTTTCCTGACGGTCGAGGGCAGCGACTTCCGGTCGGCAAAGTTTGCCGGTCGCACCACCGTGGTCCCTGGCCTGGACGCGTTCGCGTACAGCGTTTCGGGCATCCCCGATACGATTGCGGTCAACGCCACGGTCGTGTCAGCGGTGGACGTCCGTCGTGGTGACGGGAGCAATGCGTTGGTCGAATCGTCCGATGAGCTTGACCGGCTCTTGCTCGTGAGCGGAGCACCGTTGGCGCCGGGCACTGCCGTGTTCAACGGATCGGGCGAGGTCCTCGGCGTTGCGGTGGCCGAGCCCGTGACTGGTCAGCAGGCGATCGCGCCCATCTGGCACATGCGGGCAGCGCTCCGCCAGCTCCTGCGCGGCACTGACCTCATTCGTCCTTCGCTCGGCGTGACGACGGTTGACGTGAGCCGCCTGCCTGCGGACACGGCGCTGACCGATCGGACGGTGGGCGCCTTGGTGGCATCGGCCAACGCGACCGAGCAGCCGGCCGTGGCTCCTCGCGGGGCAGCGGCCAGCGCCGGGGTCAAGGCCAATGATGTGGTGTTGCAAGTGAATGGCCTGACCATTGATCGTCAAAACCCTTTGAGCGAAGTGGTGCAGGATTTGACCCCGGGTGAACGCGCGACGCTGACGCTCGCCCGCGGCGCCGAAGAGTTGGACGTGGAGGTGACGTTGGGGATTCTCCGTCCATGAAGCGCATGAGCCCGGTCCGATGCTGTTTTCTTGTCCTCGGTCTTTTCTTCGTTATGCGACCGACCATGGCCGCGGACGTGAATCCCTGGTCGCATGAGCTCTTGTTCCAGCTGGTTGATCGTCCCCTGACGGCCGAAGAACTCACCGCCGTGTCGGACGCGCTGGCGGAGGCGGAAACCCTCCGGTCACTGGCCGGTGTCCCCGGAACCTTCCTCGTCACGACCGCGCACGAACGCGACCAGCGCCGGGTGCTCGCCCAGCTCCGGGCGTCTTCGGCCGTGGCGGCGGCCCAGCCGAACAAGGTGTACCGCTCGTCGTTCGCGCCGAACGATCCGCAGTTTCCGAACCAGTGGAATTTTACGTCGGTGCGAGTTCCCTCGGCCTGGGATCTCGACACCATTGCGCCGCTGTACGGCGGTGACCCCAGCATCATCGTGGCCGTGGTCGACTCGGGTTTTACCAGCGGTCCGGATTATGCCACCACCCCAACCGTGGCCGGGTACGACTACGTCAACAATGATGCTGACCCGCGCGACGACAACGGACACGGCACGCACGTTGCCGGCACTATTCTCCAGAATACGAACAACGGCACGGCCGGCGCGGGGATTGCCTATGCATCGACGCTCATGCCCATCAAAGTGCTGGACACGAGCGGCACCGGCTCGACGGCCACCATCACCCAGGGGGTGACGTTCGCGCACGCGAATGGGGCCAAGGTCATCAATTTGAGCCTGGGCGGGAACGAGGATGATCCGATTCTCCACACGGCCATCATCAACGCGAAGAATGATGGGGTCGTCTTGGTGGCCGCGGTCGGCAACGATGGGGCGAGCACGGTGAGTTACCCAGCCCGGTACGACGAGGTCATTTCGGTCGGTGGGGTTCGGTTCGATGAGACGAAAGCGAGCTACTCCAACACGGGGACCGGCCTGGACCTGGCTGCGCCGGGTGGCGATCTGACCGTGGACCAGAACGGCGACGGCCAGGTGGATGGAATCCTGCAGCAAACCTGCGTCAATGCGGCGTGTGGGTCACACGCCAGTTTCCTCTACGCAGGAACTTCGCAGGCGGCTCCGCACGTGGCTGCAGCCGCGGCCTTGATGCTGGCGGCCGGGGCCGACCGATCACAGATCCAGAACGTTCTTCAGACGACGGCAAAAGATCTCGGGACGCCCGGCTACGATGAGACCTACGGCTACGGGTTGTTGGACGTGACCGCAGCCCTGACCGCGGTGGTGAGTGACACGACGCCGCCGACCGGAAGCGTCACCATCGAAGGCGGTGCCGAGCAAACCGCATCGCTCTCGGTGGTGCTGTCGTTGTCAGCCTCGGACGCGACCGGCATCGCATCCATGGCATTCTCCAACGGGGTCACCTTCAGCGTTCCTGAAGCCTATGCCACGAGCAAGCTCTGGGACATGAGCGACGCGGCCACGGGCGGTTCAACCGCCGAAGGGGTCAGGACCGTGACGGTCCGGTTCACGGACGCAAAGGGGAACAGCGCGGCGGTGTCCGACACCATCGTGCTCGATCGGACTGGCCCGACAGGCGTGGCCATCAACGGCTTCACCGCCAAAGACCACCAACGGTCGATTGCCAGCGGGACGGCAGTCACCTTGGCCCGGGGACACTACACGTTCAGTGCCAGCGACCCCGCGGGTGTCAGCGGCTACTTCGTGGCGTTTTCCAAGAGCGCGACCGCTGACCCGCAAACGGCCGGCACGTTCCAGTCTGACGCCGCCTACGTTCCGGACCAGGTTGACCCTGGCACGTGGTACCTGCGGATTCGCGCCAAGGACACCCTCGGCAATCTCTCGGCCATCGTCGAATTCGTCTTCGTGCGCCAAACCGGCTACGTGGTCAGTGCGCCGCTGTCTGGACGCGGGTCAACGTTGCGTTTCCTCAATGCCACGACTAAGCGCACCACGCGGACCATCGACGTGTTCGGTCCTCGCTTTACCGGTGGTCTGTCCGTGGCCCAAGGCGACCTCGACGGCGACGGGACCGTGGAGCTCGTCGCGGTGCCGGCGCGCGGGGCAACGAACGTGACCGTGCTGACCGCCGACGGCGAAGTGGTGACGCGATTCTTCGCGTACGCGAGCTCGTTCCGCGGCGGCGCGCATGTGGCGGTCGGCGATGTCGACGGCGATGGTGCGGCGGAAATCCTCACGGTGCCGGTCAAAGGGACCGCGCACGTGTCGTTGTTCACGGCCGCCGGCGAGAGCATCAATCGCTTCTTCGCGTTCCCCGGTTCGTATCGCGGCGGTGCCTGGGTGGCCGTCGCCGACCTCGACGCTGATGGCGTCAGCGAGATTCTCGTGGGGCGGCACAGCGGTCAAGCCGAGGTGAAGGTGTTCAACGCGGAAGGCGAACAGTTGCAGCGCTGGTTTCCTTATGGTAAACGCACGCGCGTCGGCGTGACGGTTGCGGCCGGGGACGTCAATGGCGACGGCGCAACTGACGTCGTGGTCGCGCGAACGAAAAAATGCCAGGCCCGGCTGCTGACCGCGACCGGAAAACGCACCAAGAGCTTCAAACCGTACGGCTCGTCCTTCGAAGCCGGCTGTGCGATTTCCCTCGGCGATGTGGACGGCGATGGAAAAGACGAACTCATTTTTTCGCCCCTGTCGACGAGCGGACAGGTGCGCGTCCTCCACGATAACGGGAAGCGCTGGACAGCGTTTTCCTACCCGAAGTCGAAAGGCGT
>JACPUP010000032.1 GCA_016192205.1 Candidatus Kerfeldbacteria bacterium | reverse complement strand
TCATCCAATAATCCGCTTCAATTAACTTCAACTATAAACAATTACTGATGTATTGAGAAGCAGCGCTGGGCGACGAGCGTGCGGTTCGAACCCTAGAATCTCCGCGTCACTGCAAACGAAAACAGCGGCCGTGAACCCGCCAAAACTCTCGCGGAGTTTAGGCGGGTGTAGCCGTGGTTCTCACCTGGCCGTGCCAGCCGAACTCCCGCGAAAGCGGGAGGAAGGCTGGTGCGGACGGAGGGACTCGAACCCTCACAGGCTTGCGCCCACCAGCCCCTCAAGCTGGCGTGTCTGCCAAGTTCCACCACGTCCGCGTGATTCGTACCGCGATGCGGTCATCAGCAACCAACGTGCGCGCTGACGTTTCCGCTCGAGGCAGAGCAAGGATGGAGCATAATACATAGCCTTCAATATCGCAAGCCCGTCTTTCTTGGCGTATTTTAGTTGCCACGCTCGACGACTGAGGGCAATGTGCCCGGTCGTCCCGAGCTGTTGGTTGATCATTCGGTGAAGCCAGAGCAGAAAGCGTTTGCTGGCGGAGGTAAATGCAAGATAGTACATGTAGCTTTGTGCCCAACGGTAATCGCGAAAGCCATAAACGCTGCCATCACCATCGAACAACCCGCGAAGAAAATCGAAAAAAAACACCTTCGGAATCTTCATCGATCCGAGCACCTTGGATTTGTTTGGCATCAGACCGATGGTCGTAAGCCACTGCCAGAAGAGCACGTCGCTGAACTGAATATACCACGCGCTCGTCCTGAATCCACCCGTCTTTTTTCGAATAGGATTATTCTCAATCTCCAAAGCGGACAAGAAATGGATGACCTGCTGAAGGTCTTTTGAAACGAAAATGATGTGCCGCCCATCGGTTGATAGACAGCCGTCAGAGGTAATAAGGCCAACTGCATAGGCCATATCTGCATCCCACGCACGCCGGACTTTACTAGACGGCTTCGGGCCCGGTTTCTTCCTCATATAGTCTACGTATACCATATAAAGACACAATAAACAAACGCGGCACGTTTGTCCGGGTATCTACGTATTATTGAGTGATTACCTTTTCTTTCAGCTTCTTCGAGTAGCCACGCAGGTAGAAGAGTTTGGCGCGGCGGATCTTGGTCTGTCCAACGACCTCGATCTTGGCAATGCGGGGCGAAAATGCCGGAAAGATGCGCTCGACACCGACCCCTTGGGAGACCTTGCGAACGGTGAACGTCGCTCCGGCTTCGGTGCCAGCGCGGTGCGACAGAACTGTCCCCTCAAAGATTTGGATGCGTTCCTTCTCGCCCTCGCGCACCTTTTGGTGCACGCGGACAGTCATGCCCGATTTCAAACCGGCAATCAGGGCCTTGCGATCGGCAGCAGGGTCAGCGGCTGGCGCTTTTTTCTCCTGCGGCTCGTTTGTTCCCTTATTCGATATTCCAGATTCCATATTCAGATTCGTTGCCATAGCCGCGCCAGTATACCAGAAGAATAGCGGAGGTCAAGTCACCCGCTGTTGAAGACTGTCCAAAAAGTTTTTGAGGTCAGGCGGCAGCGGCGCTTCGTACGTCCGCTCGGTGCCGTCGAGGTGCGGGAACCGGAGCGAGGCGGCGTGGAGGAACAGCCGCGGGGGACGGCGGACGTTGCGGAAGCGTTTCTGGAAGTAGAGCGGGTCGCCGGCGATTGGGTGGCCGTAGGCGTTCAAGTGCACGCGGACCTGGTGCGTGCGGCCGGTCTTCGTCACGACGTCGAGCAGGGTGAACGGTGGCATGCGCTCGAGCACGGTGAAATGCGTTTCAGCAGCCCGTCCGTCGCTCCCGACGGGCTTGGCGACCATCCGGCCGTCTGCGGCGCGCTCGATGGGGAAGGTGATGGTGTGGGCGTTTGGTTCGACGATGCCATGGACGAGCGCGCGATAGTGCTTTTCGACGCGGCGCTCCTGGAAGGCGCGCTTGAGGTGTTCGAAGGCCGCCTGGGTTTTGGCAGCCACCACCAGCCCCGAGGCTTCGCGGTCAAGCCGGTGGACGATGCCGGGACGCTGCGGGTCGTCGCCGACCCCGCGCAGCGCCGGTGAGCGCGCCAGCAGCCAGTCCACGAGCGTTTGCTCGCGAACGCCGTCAGCCGGGTGCATTGTGAGCCCGCTCGGCTTGTTGAGTACGAGGAGGTCGTCGTCCTCGGCGATGACGGCTGGGTGCGGGGCCGCCGCGGCCGCTGGCGTTTCACTCGCATCATCCAGCAAATCGAACTGCTGGCCGCTCACGACTCGGGCGTCTCGTTCTAATGGTTGACCGCCGACCAGGACTTCGTGCCGGGCGATTTTCCGTTGGATGTCCCCGCGTGATCGCCGCAAGGCTCCGGCGAGGAACTGGTCGAGCCGCTGGCCGGCCGCGTCAGGCGGCACCGTGAGTTGCTGCACGGGATCGCTCATCGTCCGCGCTTCCCCGCCAGCTTCCTTGCCAATGTCAGCGCGGCCGCCTTTGTCTTGATCTTCCCCTCCAACTGCGCATCCCGGAGCACGTCCAGCAGCTCGCCGACCCGCGGGCCAGATTTGAGGCCAAGCGTACGCATCAGTTCGTCGCCCCGGACGAGTGGGGCCACGGGCCTCGGTCGCCGGCTGATGGTCGCCAGCCGCCGTTGCAGCACCGTGAACGCCCCGATAGTCGGCCGGCCGCGGTTCGAGATGGTCGCTAACCCGTCGGCGAGCATCAGTTTAAGCAGTTCGTCGCCGCGCTTGCGGTCCGTGATGAAATACTTCTCCAGCGTGGACAGCCGCATCTCACGTGCGGCCAAAGCAATCATATGGTGTTCAACGAGCCAGGCCACGCGATCCGCGTCCACCGTGCCTTCGTAGCTAGAAAACCGGAGCCGCTCGAGCACGCGGTGGGCAAGGCGCGCGCCCTGGACGTCGTGGCCGTCCGAGCGGATGCGGTCGGTGCCGTGCTGTTCGGGCGTGCGGGTGGTCAACGGCTTGCCGACGTCGTGGAGGAAGATGGCCACCATGGTCTCGAGCGTGGGCGGCTGCTTGAAGAACTGCTTGAAGGCCGCGCTGCCAGCCATCTCGAGTGCCAGCCGAGCATGGGTCCACACGTCGCCCTCGCTGTGGAACGGCCGGTGTTGCGGGCAGCCGCGCATCGCGAGCACCTCGGGCATCACCGCCCGGAAGGCACCGCTCAAGTCCCAGAGGTCTACGGTCTTCAACGGGTCAACCGCGAACGCCTTCAGGAACTCGCGGCTGACGAGCTCGCGCGGCACGACTGCTGCGGCGAGATGGAGGACGAGTGTTTTCAGCGTGCGCCACGTTTTCGGTTCGATGGTGAATCCGAGCTCGATCGCGAATCGCAGCCCGCGCAGCATCCGGCTGTTGTCCTCGGTGAAGCGCTCAGCCGGATCCCCGACCGCACGCAGCTGCTCGCCGGCCAGGTCATTCAAGCCGCCGTGCGGATCGATGAGCGCACCGGTGGCAAGGTCAACGGCCATGGCGTTGACCGTGAAGTCGCGGCGCTCGAGGTCGCGTTCGAGCGGAAGCGTCGCGTCTGACTGCACCTCAACGTCGCGCGTGCCGCCCGTGCCAAACGCGTGCTCGGTGCGCGGCAAGGCAATGTCAAGTTCTTGCTTTGAGCCGCGCGGCGTGAACTTGAGCACGCCGAAGGTCTTGCCCACGAGATTCACCTCGCCGTGCTTACCGAGCAGCTGCTGGAGCATTGTGAGCGGCACCCCGCGCACGACGAAATCGAGGTCACCCCGGCGGCGCTTCAAGAGCAGGTCACGGACGGCACCGCCGACCAGATAGACTTCAGCCTGGCGCTGCGTGGCCACGATGCGCCGGAGTCGTTCCGCCCCGGGCAGTCGAGCAAGCTTGGCTTTGAGATTCGGTAGTCGCGAACGCATCGCTTCCATTGTACCGCGTGTGGTGGCTATACCAAAGCAATGACACAGGGCCTTGACAATCCGCGTGGGAATATGAAAAGGTAGCCAGTCATCGTCGGGAGGGCAGATGACCCCTGAATTATGAGGTTTTTCCCACTACTACAGCGAACCTTCCGCTCCGGCATGATTCTGGCCGGAGCCGCTGCGGTGTTGTTTGCGACCCTCTTGCCGTTGCCGGCCCGGGCCGAGGTGTACACGGTTGAACTCACCCCGACCTGGAACGCCGCAGCGCTGCGCGACGAAGACCCGGACACCGGCAACTCGACCTACCGGTGCGAAATTGGGTTTGACCACACGCTCTTCTCGTATACGGACCCGGATTTCGGCGAGTGGTCCCGGATTGGCTTGAAGTTCAACCTCTCGTCCATTCCGTCGTCCGCCACCATCATGAATATCGAGCTCAAGACGTATGTCCGGTTCCCCACGCCAGCCACCCAGACCGTCCGCCGCGCGACCACTGACCATCCGGACCAGTTGAGCTGCGGCACCAGCCAGGCCTTTGATGCGCTCGCCGGCACCGGTTCGGTCTACGGTACGTATGTGGACTGGGGAACAGCTGGCTTGAAGACGTTGGCGCTCGGGAGCCCAGCGGTGGCTGACACGCAAGCCCGCCTCCTCGACAGCCAGGCTTTTGCCGTCAGCATCGTCTCGAATAGCGATCTGGCCGGCGCAATGTCCGCAGCCTCGGAACCAGACGCAATCAAGCGCCCGCGGCTCGTCGTCACCTACTCCACGACGCCCGGCGCGCCGACGAGTTTCCAGTTGGCGAGCCGCACCACGAACAGCCTCGCCTGGTCATGGGTGGAAAACGGCTGGGCCGAGACGCACAACCTCGTGCGCAACGAATTGGGACACAATCAGTGCGACGCTGGTCCGCGGTCTGGCATCGGCAATCCGGTCGGCTGCAGCGAGGGCGGCCTGGCGCCCAATACCCTCTACACGCGGTATCCGTCAGCGGTCGACCCCGAAGGCCAGACGGGCGGCGCAACCCTGTCAGCCTCAACGCTCATTGAGGCGCCGGCTGGCGTTGCGGTGACTGGCGTGGGGCAGACGTCCATCAGTCTCGTCGCTACCGGACCGCTCTCGAACCTCCAGCGCGGCTTTTCGGGCGTGAAGTTTTTCGAATCGTTCACGAGTCAGCACTCGGGTTGGAATCAGGCGGACCGTTGGACGGTGACTGGCGTCCAGCCGAACAGCCCGCTCACGTTTTCGGCCCAGGCCCGCAACGGGGATGGCATCGAAACGCCGGCCAGCCCGCCGCTGACCGTCTACACGCACGCGGCCGCGGCCGCCGTGTCGGGCCATCGCGCCACGGCCACATGGTTTGCGTCACCCGAATTCTCCTTCTCGAATGCCATCGCGTGGGGCGTTGGCGGCGTGCAGTACTACCGCTGGGCCTGGACGACCAGCCCGACCTATGCGTTTACCGGCAGCGAGCCGACCTGGGGCAACGCGGCCTGGCGCTGCCCAACTGGCGCGTGCTCCGTGACCGCTGACACCCTCACGCTCGCGGCCACCCACAACCAGCCCTGGTACGTGCACGTGCTCCCGTTCAACGGCGATCACGTGTCGGGCCCGGTCGCGACCGTTGGCCCGTACTCCTACGACGCCGCCGCGCCTTCCGCGCCGGCCAGCGCCTCGCTGACTGATAACGGTGACAGCCAGTACACGAACGGTTACCAGCCGCTGACCGTGAGCTGGGGTGACGCGGCCGATCCCGTCTCGGGCCTTCGCGAATACCAGTACGCCATTGGGACGAAGCCTGGGAGTGCGGATGTGCTGGACTTTACGAGCGTCGCTCTGGCCACCAACGCAACCATCAAAGGTTTGAAGCTCAAGAACGGGAAGAAGTACTACGCGGCCGTCCGCGCCATTGATGTTGCCGGTAATCCCGGCCCCGTGGCAATCTCGTCCGGCCTGTTGGCGAACACGGCCGACCCCATCGTGTTCGATCGCCAGAACGGTGACGGAAAGAGCCGCCGCGAAGCCGGCGCCGAGTACGACGTGGATTTCCGGCGCGCAGCCAGCGGGCCCAAGCTCCGCTACGCCCAGTACGCGGTCTACTCCAAGTCGAAGCTGCGCGGCGAGCGCATCGTCGATTGGACCACGATTTTCAAAGGCAGCCGGAACGAGTTTACGGACGACTGGACCGTCAATTTCGCCGGCCTGCGCGAAGGCGCGAACTACGTGTCCGTGCGGGTGCAGGCGCTCGACGGCCGGATGACCGTAGCGCGGGACGTGTTCCGCATCGTCAAAGACACCTCGCCAGCGCCATCCATCAAGGGCCTGTACCAAGCCACGTTCAACCGCGGCCAGCCCGTGCAGGAGATGCTCATCGTTGGCAAAGGCTTCAAGCGCGGAGCCCGCGTGTACGTCGGCTCCCAGCGGGCGACGAACGTTACCCTGAATCGCTTCGGCCAACTCACGGCCGTGTTCGACGCCAGCCAGCTTTCGGTCGGCCGCTACGACCTGCGCGTCGTCAACCCGAACGGCCTCAAACACAGCCGGAAGAACCGGGTGTACATCATTCAAGGGTAGACCGCGGGCTGGTCAGCTCGTCGCACGGTTCGTCATCCGGTCGATAGCCGGAGCATGTTTTCGTACGCAAATACCACCCTGGTGGGCGGCAGAGCCCGCCGTTGGCGGGGTGACCTTTCATCCCGCACCTTCCCATGCACGTACCTGTTCCGCACCACTCTCCCCGCCGCTGGCGGGGATCGGGTGCGGGATCTCCGCTGCGCTCCGAGATTCGAACCAGGGACCTCCCCCAGCACCTTTCCCTGGTGCGGGCTCGTGGACTCGCCTAAACTCTGAAGGAGTTTTGGCGGGTGGACCGGGTTCGCCCCGCACCAGTCGCGGAGTTTACCCAGCACCCTCGCGGTGCTGGGCTCCGGTGCGGGATCTGCGGAAACCTTTTTCGCTACAGCACCCGATACGCCTGCCTCGCCGTAGCCCGAAGGGCGGAGGCGGGATCCAGTGGCCGAGGTTCTGCACCGTGTCTCATGATGCCATGGTATCGAAGGCAGGACAAGCGGCGTAGGTGGATGGCGTCTCAAGCCATTCGTTGATTTCCGCACGGTCGAGCGCGGCCGGCTGGTTCTTATGCTTGAGTAAGGATTGCGCGAACCAGGGGAGTACCTTCGGATGTGGAACCGAGACGATGCAAGTGGCTCCGTTGGCCGGGGCGTCTACCTCATGCGACTCAGTGCCGGCAGTGCGAACATCACCAAGAAGCTCGTTCTTGTCCGCGAATGATCAAGCACAACAGCCCCTGCGATTTGGAACGCTCCGAGGAATGTGTCACGATGCCTGTATGCAAGCATCTACACACCGCCGATTGGCCATCGTCTTCCAAACACTTGTGGTAATCGTGGCATACTACTGGTTCCGCTTCTTTGCCTTGCCCACTTCAGACTGTCATCCCGCCGATGAAGCATCAGCCGCCGCGATATGTGCCTCTGCACAACGATGGCACATTATCGATCTCATTGCTGGTGGGCTCTTCGTTTTCACAAGCCTTGCCGCTTGGCTGGGCGCCTGGCGTCGACAACAACGCTGGGCCAAAGTATGTGACTGGATTCTGATCGGCGTACTGTCATGGATCATGATCGAGGGCCTCATCATCACACTGGACCCGTTTTGGTTCGTGTTCCTCATCCCGATTGCGATTCTATTCTACACTGTGAGGGTCGTAGATGCTTCCGGCCAGCAGTCCCGCAATCCTCAGGGAACTACGGATCTCCACCTCGGAAGTTAGTCCCCGGGCAGCATCAGGCTGATTTTGCGGTGCCCACACGCCCTCGTTTCATCGCTTCCTGTTCCCAGCGGTAGCGACCTTCCGCCGGATTTTCGACGACGACAAGCGCGAGATCCTCGTGGCGCTCGGTTCGAACCTCGTCTTGAAGGATAAAATTCTGCGGATTCAACTGCAAAAACCGTTCGATCTCATCGAGGAAGGACTCCAAGCCCTGCGGTCAAAAAACAGTCCGTTCGAACCCCAGATTTTCCGCGTCGCTGCAAACGAAAACGACGGCCGTGACGCCGTCATTCTCAAGTGGTGCGCGCACCAGGATTCGAACCTGGGGCCTTCATCCCGCACCTTCCCATGCACGTACCTGGATTCGAACCTGGGGCCTTCACAACCCGCCTGCCAAAGCCAGTGGGCGGCACAAGAGTCGAACTTGTGACCTCCACAATGTCAATGTGGCGCTCTAACCAACTGAGCTAGCCGCCCACTGGCGGCGGGCAGGTGTCAATGTGGCGCTCTAACCAACTGAGCTATACGTGCGCGGGAAGGTGTGGGATCAACGTGACGCTTCTACCCTGCACCGGAGCGAAGCGACTGGTACAGGGTTAACCAACTGAGCTAGCCGCCCACGATTGGGGTTTTCAACGATTCGCGTTCCCAAGTCTACGGACCCTGCGTCGTTCGGTCAAGTCGTCACCGCCGTGCCGACCGCGGGTGCATGAGCACCTTCGCGTCGATGATGAGCGCCAGTCCGACAATGCCTGCCAGCGCCCCCCAGAGCAGCAATGAACCGAAGATGGCCTGGCGCACGTCTTCCAGGAAGCGGACGACGAAATCCTGAAGCTCCACTGGCGCTTCAGGCCCGACGTGGAGGTTTTGGACAACGAAGGTTTGGTACGCCCACGGCGAGAGGAGTCCAGCCACCAGCGGCAGCACGCTCACACAGACCAAGACTACGCCGAGCCACGCCAAGAACCGCTGCCTGCCCCTCGCGGTGAGCGCGAGCTCGAGCGCGAAGAGCCCGGCCAGCATGAGCCAGGCGCCGCCGATGATGCGGTGTGCGCGCTGGAATGCTTCCTGGGCCGGTCGCAGCTGCTCGGTGAGATCTGGGAACTCGTTCGGCCTCGCGCCTTCGCCCCGCACGAACGCCTGCAATTGTTCGGTCGGTCGGGCGAGATCAATCGTATTCGGCAACGACTCGATGAGTTTGGCCAGGTCGAGCCCTTGGTCGCTCAATGATGCGACAAACTCCTTACTCGTCGTTCCCGGCGGCAGGCACAGCTCCCCCTCTGGCGTCGTGGGAGTACAGGCAGGCAACGCCGCAGCTTTGCGTTCGATGAACGCCGTGAGATTCGTCGTCAGGTGCTCCTTGGGATCGCGCAGGTCCACTGCGAGCGACAGGGGGGAACCGACCGGCGCGTCGAACCAATCCCGCAGGGCATGGATGGCGACGCCCAACTGCTCATTCAACCATGGCGCGCGAATGGTAGCGACGAGCAGATCGAAAAGCTCCTGTTTCGTAACGTACGGGATGGGCAGCTCGGCTTGGTCAATCTGCTGGCGGGCAATGGCGCGGAGCATCGCGTGCGGGTCGTTTTTCCGCAGTGTCTCGGCCATGAAATCGCCATCGAGCACGCTCGTATCTACAGCGCGCAACAGCAGCAGCACGAAACTGCTGACCATGAGGATTGGGATGAGGAGGATGGCGAAGGCAGAACGCACGTGACGTCGTGATGAATGTTCAAACCGACGTGCGTATTGTACACCGTGATTTTACATTTTGCATTCCGCATTCTACAGTGCACCTGGGCCCGTAGCTCAGCGGTTCAGAGCGCGGATCTTATAAGTCCGTGGTCGTAGGTTCGAATCCTACCGGGCCCACGTCGTTTCGCACTTCGACCTACGCGTCCGAGCAGCGGCTCGGCCACTGCGGCCTGCGTGCGAATCCTCCTTCTCCCCACGAACGTGTGCTCCGCGTCGCAACGCGCTGTCCTCGCTACACTGCGGACGGCGCTGCGCCTTGTGCGCACCCCATTCGTGGGACCCCCGACCTAGGCCCCAAGAGATGTCGCTGCTTCTTTGAATCAAGGAACAGCGCAGATCATGTAGAGACCTGCGCTGTCGAGACCAGAGCACGCTCAAGCCCGCGCGCTTATGTCGCTTCCTCGACGCTGGAGAGGATAGGGATGACTCCCACGATGCCCCCGAACGCCAGGATCTGTTCGAGGTACGGCGAAACCCCGATGATGCGGAATTGACATCCGCCCGCCTCGAGCCTCTCGTGGAGCGCGATGAGTTCACCGAGTGCCTGGAAGTGGATGTGACTCGTGCGCTTGAACGAGAGCACTACGTTGCGGATACCGCTGGCCAGAATGGGTTGGAGCCTGCTATCGAGGCGATTCACCATGTCCCGGTCGACTGTGCCGATTGGTCGCACCAGGGCGAGGCGCCTTGCCTCCACGGTGATGAACAGCCGGCTCATCGGTGTCCAGGATCTTGCACCCACGATCTTCCCCCCGAACGTTGAAAAGGGCCATTACGCGTTGAATGACCAACCTCTACCACGGCGTGTGGGTGGGGTCAAGACAACCAATGAGGTCGTGACCACGACAACGGGATGAGATGCCAAAGCGGAGTGCCGGCCTGCCGACAGGCCGCCCCTTCTGGCGGTCGCTACGTCTTCCGCGCTCCGAGGTAGCCGGACAGGAGATTGGCCCAGTGCGTCAGTTTACTCACCTGCCCGCGCTGCCGCAGACGGACGAGGAGAATCGTCCAGGCCGCGTACTGGAACACGGCCAAAAACGCGCCGACGAAGAACAGCGACAACCAGTAGAGCGTGGCCGTGAACTGGCCAGTCGGCTGGAAGGCGAACGTGACGGTGCCAACGACGATGGTC
>JACPUP010000031.1 GCA_016192205.1 Candidatus Kerfeldbacteria bacterium | reverse complement strand
GGAAGCGTTCTTCGGGATGGCGACGCGATCGATGAGATCGGCGAACAACTCGAGGAGTTGCAGCATAATCCCAATGACGCGATCGGCCAAAGGCGGAAAGAACAGTGCCAGCAGGATCAGCACCAGGACGAGGGTGGCGATGGAGCGCATAGGTTTCGACGTTACAAAAATGAACGCCGAAGGTTTACGGGAACCGCGTCGACTTCGCGGCACCCACCCTCACGTTTTTGGGGCTGGAAACCTTTCGGCAGAACCTGGCGCGAACGGCCTTCGCGTCCGAACCAAATCCCGCCGAAGGAGTTCCCTGCGGCCTTTTTCAAGGAACCGTTGTTTGTCGAAGACAGATTAGCCAAACGAAAAATTTGACGCAAATGGTCGGGTGTCCGAATCACTGACAATGAATCACGAAGAGAGAATCATGAATCGTGGAATGCGGTTTCCGTCCCTTGATTCGTGATTCACGATCCATGATTCGTGATTCACGATCCATGATTCGCCCCGCCATTCGCGATTCTCGATTCACCTCCTGAAAATCACAACACTTCCACCTTCAGCACCTTCGCGCCCCACTGGATGGCCTCCTCGCGCGTCTCCATCCAGATGTCCAGATGGTACGCGCTGGCGCGGGCGTTCAAACGGTCTTCGACTGTGAACACGCGGTCACCGAACACGTCGGGGAAACGAACTTCGGTGCCGATGGGCATGCTGTTCCAGGCAATGGTCCCATGGTGGACGTGAGTGCCGGACGCCGTGATGAACGGGGAGGCGTCGGTTTGGTCGACGGTCGATGAGTAGGCCGTCACTGTTGCCCACAGGCTCCGCTGGGCCGGTCGGGGCTTGGCTGGAATCCGCGGCAGCCCCTGGATCTGCTCTGGAACGATTGTCGGCTCCACGGTTTGGTACTGCGTTGGCAGGTATCGGGGAAATCGGTCGGCTGGCGCACTGTGGGCCGGCTGCGGTAACGAGGCGCCGACCAGCACAATGGCCAGCACCGGCACAGAAATGCGCTGCTTGAGCTTTCGAATGGTCTCGGCGCGAATACGGAATCGCATATTGACCCTTTTAGAAAACGCCAGAAAAACTGCACATATGTGTGCAGACCAGTGAAAAGCGCAGTCTAGCAGAGGGGCCGACAGGAGTCAAGGGTAGGGGGAGAACTGCGAATCAAGAATAGAGAATCACGAATCGCGGGGCGCTCGCCGGCGAGTCCCTTGATTCTCTATTCGTGATTCTTGATTCTCTTTCTCGCTCTCGTGATACACTAGACCCATGTCGCGATTACGACCGCTCTGGTTCGTCACACTCATCGCAACTGCCGTCATCGTCCTCGGCACGATGCTCTGGCGCCTCGATGCCCAAACTGTCCAGAACTGGGACGAATCCATCCACGGCCAAGTGAGCCGCGAGATGGTCGAGAGCGGCGAATGGGTAGACCTCCAGTACCGCGGCGGCGACTACTTCCGCAAACCACCGCTGTCGTTTTGGCTGCGGAGCGTGACCATCGCAGCGCTGGGCGACACGGTCTGGTCGCTGCGCGTGTGGTCGGGGATTGCCGGCGTGCTGACCGCGCTGCTCGTGGGCTGGTGGGCCTGGCAACGATGGCGGAACCGCTGGATCGCGCTGCTGGCAGTGCTCGTCTTTACCGCTGGCCGGTTCGTGTTCTTCCACGTCTTTCGGTCTGGGGAAGGTGACGGGCTGCTCACGCTGTTCGTGACGTTGTCGCTCTATGCTGGCTGGCGGGCTCGAGTGGACAGCCGCTGGCTGCTCCTCACGGGCGCGGCGACTGGCTTGGCCGTGCTGACGAAATCCGCAGCCGGTTTTTTGCCGATCCCCATCCTCCTGCTCGACGCGCTCGTGACCCGCTCCTGGCCTTACCGCTGGAAACACGTGCTTACGGCCGCACTCGTCTTCCTCGCTGTGGCTGCACCCTGGCACGTGGTCGAACACGTTCGGCACGGCAGCGCGTTTTGGAACGACTATCTGGGCTTCCACGTGTTCGAACGCGCGACGACGGCGATTCATAATCCCGACGCCGGCCCGCTCTACTACGTCACGAGTTTTGCGCGGCGGTTCTTCCCGTTCTCGCTGTTCTTCCCGTTCGCATTCTTCGCCATGGCGTGGGGGCTGCGCCGCGACCGCCGCACTGGCGACGCGCTGCTGCTCGCGTGGTTCGTCGTTGTCTTCGTTTTCTTCACATTGACCGCAACGAAGTTTGACTGGTACCTCGCGCCGCTCTATCCGGCGGCCGCGCTCGTCGTCACGCCGTGGCTGGCCACGCTCGTGCAACGGCCGTCGTGGAAGGTCATCGGTGCGCAGGCGGTGAGCTTCAGCGCTGTTCTGTTCTTCCTTCCGGACACCGTGCACCCGGAGAGTGCAGCGCGGTGGATCTACCCACTGACGCTGCTCGTGCACAACAAACCAAGCGCACTGTACCTGGTCCTCAACGCAGTTGCCATCGCCGTGTTCCTCCTGGCCATGCCGCGCACGCGACCGCGCTGGCTGGCGCCGGTTCTGGGCGGGTATGCGCTCGGCAAGGTACTGCTGTTCGCCGTCAGTTTTTCGTTGCTCACCATCCGCGCGCTGCGGCCCGAGCCGCCGCTCCCCCACCTCGCCGCACTCATCGAACAACAGCCAAATGTCACGACGCTCTACAGCCGCGGCACGGACCTCATCCACTACCCGGCCGCGTACTGGTACTTTGAGCGCCTCGACCTGCGCCTGGTCGATTTAGAACGCGCGCCTGCGCCCGAACAGTTCACGGCCGGCGACCTCATTGTCGTGCGCGATCCGGCCGAGCCGCCGACCGGGTCGTTTGACGTTGTCGGCCGCAGCGACGATTTTACGGTCTACCGGCTATCCACAGGCCCCTGACCGGAGCTCGTGGTACCCTAACGCCATGAACGGTTCGAATCGTACACCAGGCGGAAAAGGGTGGCTGATTATCGTCATCGGCGTACTCGTGTTCCTGCAGAACTACGGCCTCTGGGTGGGCCTCACGAAGTGGCTCCTACCGGTGCTGGTCGTTCTGCTGGGGCTCATGATTGCCGGCCGGGCTGCTCCGGTACGGCGCCACGGGCCGCCCCCGCCCTCAATGCAATAGGAAGAACCCCGCTCGGCGGTTTTGCTGTTGATTGATGCGCGAGTACGACCGCGTCCAGTGTGTTCGCGCGGCCAACCTTTATTTCCCGCGGAGGAATTTCTCGATGCGGCGAATGGAAGCCGGACGCTCAAACGACTGCAGCCAGTGCTCGCCTTTCGCGTAGGAAACAAAGCGACAGTTCACGCGCTTCACGAAACGATAGACAGACGTCCAGCTCACTACGCGGTCATCGCGCGCATGAAAAATGAGGACTTTGTCGCCGGGGATCTCGCTCGCGTGCGCGATGGGGTTGTAGAATGTTCCGCCTTTCAACTTATCATAGTCCCGCTGGGCGTAGCGATAGCCTTCTCCGAACGCCTCCCGGACGTACCTCCCCAGCCACCCCAACGGCTCATCTTTACTCGGTGCGAGCCAATCAACGACCGGTGATGACGCCACGACCTTATCCACGCGCCGGTCGCGGCCAGCGAGCAGCACCGCCGGGCCACCGAAACTTCTCCCGAACAGGGTGAGTTGCTTCGGCTTCACCCGAAAGCGTTGTCGATCATGGAGCTCGGTGAAACCGCGAGGCAGTTGATCAATGACATCGAGTACGTCGAGGTACGGCGATCGTTTCAGGAACCGGCCGCCGCTCTCCCACGTTCCCCGATAGCGCGGGACAATGACCCAATACCCCTTCTTGGTCCACGTCTCGATAATCTTCCCACCACCCGAGGGGTATGAGGGCATACCGAGGCAGGCGATAATGACCTTGCCCGTATCGCGCCTGGGCACGGCAAACTCGGCCACGATATCCTGGGCGAAGCGCGTGCGCAGCGGACGAAACCTCTTCATACGCTCGGGGCTGGCGGCGGAGGGACGTGGCCTTTGATGACCGGCTCGAAGTCCGGAAAGTGCTGCGAGATGTCCGTGAGGTTGAACGACCGGAGAATCTTGTCGGCTGTCTCGCGCTGCAGCAGGAATTCGAACGACCGCCGCACGAGCACATCCGGGTCTTCCTGACCGCTGCTCAAGCGCTGGTAGTCGGCGCGGTTGAGGGTGACCGTGTGGTGCGTGACGTCGTCACCGAGGTAGACGTCTACGTTGAACGTCCAGGCCTGATGAGTGCTCCCGGTCTCGCGGACGACAATGTCAGTTGTGGTGGTGCCGGCGCTCATGCTCCTCGAGCATTTTCACGACCTCGTCGTGGCTAACCAGATTCCGTTTTCGAATCTCCTCTTCGAGCGTCGCGCGCGTCTGCTCGGCCATGGTCGACTGCGCCTGCTTCGCCTGCGCCATGAGCTCCTGGATTTGCTCCGGGCTCATGTTCTTGAGCATGTCTTGCGCGGCTTTCATCTGTCCGAAGAGTCCCATAGCGCTCAAAATCAATACCGTGGTGGGTATCGTACCACAAACGACCGCTCCTCACGAACGTGCTGGCACTGCCCCCTCTATCTCTCGAAGGATCCAATCAAGACTCGCGCTGCGTTTCATCTTCGTGGTGTCGACGTAGATGAGAGTCCCACCGAGGTCGAGTGGGCTGTACATTCCAGCTTCAATCGCCTTCCGGAAGGCTCGAAAATCCTTCCACTTGTCTAACCAGCCAGGGTGCCGTTCGTTCCGCTCGACCCGTCGCCAGTGCCGCTGCTCGAGCACCTCGAACGCCGCGGTACAGTGGACCTGGATCGGGCGGTATCGGTAGCGTCGCTGCATCGCGCACAGCCGCTCGGCGTGCTGGTGGGGCTCAAGGCCGAAGCCGCTTTCGATGATGAATGGCTGTCCCTGATCGAAAAGATACGGCAAGAAGAAATAGAAAGAGCCATAGCTGGCTGGGCGGAGCCAGTGCCGCCACTGTATGCTCCGTTTCCACCCGAGCGTTTCAAAAAGCATTTCCATGAGGTGGTCGCGCTGGAGGAATGGCAAGACCAGCTCCCGCGCTAAGCGCCGGCCGATGGTCGACTTCCCGGCGCAGGCTGGGCCGGTGAGGACGAGGTAGTATCGTCCCACGGATGGCGGCGAACCGCGATTTGCTTGCGGTGGCATAGGAGCTTCCTCCGCAAAGGCTGCACACCATCATAATACAACGCGCGCGCGAGGGCAATCATCACTCGCCGGCTGCTTTCCGGATTATTCCGTCTGCGCGAGCGCGTCGATTTTGGCCGCCAGGATGAAGTCGTTCTCGTGGAGACCCTTCACGGCGTGGGTCCAGTTCTCGACGCGCACCGTGTTCCACGAAATGTGCAGATCGGGGTGGTGCCCCTCCGCTTCGGCGATATCCTTCACCCGATTGACGAACGCGACGGACTCGACGAAGTCCTTGAAACGGAAGGTCTTCGTCAAGCGCTTCACGCCGTCCACCTCAACGATCTGCCAGCGTGGCACCTGCGGCAAGAGCCGGGCGATCTCCTCGTCGCTCGCTGGGGGGCTGCCGCCCTCGCACGGCACGCACTTTTTTTGCGTCAGGTCATGCATACAAAAACGGTAGGCCCTGTTTGGCAGTTCCGTCAAGCGAAAAGGCCCGAACAGCGATGGGTATGCCGAGGACTGACACGACCGGAGGTCGTGTGAATGCTTATTCCAAATCGAAAACGACCCGGCTGGGTCGCTTTCGATGCTGGTCATGGCGCGGCGACTTTTGGCTTGTCCTTCGGCGAGCAGCAGCCATTGAGGACGCCGTCGTAGCATTGCTTCACCTCCGACCAGGTGCAGCGCACGGCGATCCCTTCGTCGGATCCCACGGCAGCGGTCGTTGGTTGGCTCGATACCAGGACGATGGCGAGAGCCCCGCCGGCGATGAGTAGGCCGAGTGCAAGCAAGAGGAACGTTCTTGTCACATGATCACCACCTTTCTTGATTCAGTACTCGAGGGAAGCCATGTGCGGAAGTCTCTGCGACAACCCGCACATGGCCTAAGGTTCGAACACTGACTGCCGACGCTCTCAAGTTCCCCACTCACTTGAGCAGCGTCAGCTTGTGCGAAAGTGCTTTCCCTCCCGCGTTGAGGTGAACGAAGTACACGCCTGACGAGACCGGCCGCCCCACCGCGTCCGTCCCGACCCAGACGAGGCGCTGCAGCTGTCCCGGGTGGGCGAGCCCGTCGAACAGCCGCCGAATCCGAGCGCCGCGAACGTCGAAGACGTCCAGGGTCGCCCGGCCCGATTCCCCGACCGAGAAGCGAATCTCGGTCGTCGCATTGAAGGGATTCGGCACGCTCGGGTAGAGGAACGTCTGGCGCGGCACGACGAGCGCATCAGTCGGCACGTCGTTCGTGCTCAAGCGGGTGAAGGGACACCCGGAGAACCCGAACGATTGCACCAGGTCCGAGAGATCCGGCCGGCTGGCGAGCACGGCCTGTTGGGCTTCCAGGAACGAGGTTCCCAGCGCGCGCTGGGGTTGACCGTAGATCTCAATGAGCAACGCCTGTGCAATCACGGCGTCACCTTCCTGCCAGCTGCCGGCGGACGGTGCTATCCAGGTGATGGCGCCCCGATCCTGCGCGGTCAGGAACCGGACACCGGCCGGCACACCATACGACGGGTTGTGAGTCCGGTTGAAACCGCCCACGTCGCAGGTGGTGCCGATCATCACGAACCGCGGCGAGAACGGAATGCTCGTGACAGCGAATGTTTCCCGGTGGAAGTCCCCGGTCCGGTACCGAGTCGAGATGGTCGCCAGGGTGACGACCGTCTCAACGCCACTGCCGATCTGCGACCGCAGTGCCGCTTCTCGCAGCGAGTGGACGCCGCCGATCTGCGAGGTCCAGAGAACATCCGACGTGTAACCGCTCGGCACGAACGGCAGCACGTGTTCGTTGACCAAGTCGGTAACGAACAAGCCGGAGTTTCCTGACCAGTCCGAGTCATTGGCCCAGACGCCGATGCGCAGCGGCGGCCGAGGGACGTACTCGAACTCGAGGACATTCGCAATCCACGCCACCAGCTCCGCTTGCGTTGCGACTGGCGCTCGGGCAACGACGACATCGGGGACGCCGTCGCCCGTCCAATCGCTGTAGGGGAAGTCGGTGTCGAAGTACGGCCGGAACCACGACATCCCATCTGGCTGTGGCCGAGGATCGGCCGCGTACCAGGTCGGAATGATGTCGCGTTCCGCTTGCCGAACGTACCCTTGGTCGAGGTAGCCCTGCCGCACGGTCCGCCACTCACCCGCCGGCCACCACGTCTGCCAGTCGTCGAACATCGGCTCGTAGTCGTTCGACGATCCGACGAGCAAGACTGACAACGCGGTGTTTTGGGACTCGGTCGCGATCCGTGCCCGAAGCTCTGCGCGGAAGGTGGCCGGGTCAGCGCTCAAGCTCTCCCGCGCCAGGAAGATCCGTCCATACCCCCTGGTCTCGCCCAGGCTCATGAGGGGTTCGAGGTCTTCCTGCCAGACATTGGGTACGACGTAGAGGCAGCGACGCACGCCT
>JACPUP010000030.1 GCA_016192205.1 Candidatus Kerfeldbacteria bacterium | reverse complement strand
TTGGTGCTCATCGTCGTCGGCGTGGTCGCGGTCTATCGATCGGTTCGCCGGACCCAGCCAGGGAAAGCAGCCATCGATCGCTTCAAGCTGCGCGTGCCCATCTTCGGCGGCATTTTCCAACGCATTTACCTCGTGCGCTTCTCCCGCTCGCTCTCGACGCTTATCGTCTCGGGTGTGCCGTTGACGAACGCGCTGGAAATCGTGTCGGACGTGGTCGGGAACACCACCTACAAGGCGGTCATCAGCCGGACGATCAAGGACATCGAGGGCGGCGGCTCGATTGCCTCGGCCATGCTCAAAGACCCGCAGATCCCGCCCATGCTGCCTTCGATGATGACCGTGGGCGAGCAGACGGGCAAGCTCGACCTCATCCTCGAGAAGCTGGCGAATTTCTATACGAAAGAACTGGACAACCTGGTGGCGAACCTCGTGACCCTCATCGAACCCCTGATCCTCGTCGTCATGGGTCTCGGCGTGGTGGCCCTCATCTTGGGCATTCTGCTTCCTATGTATAACCTTTCCTCGGCCATTGGGTAGGCGCATTGCGGCACTGGCTCCATCTTGCTATACTCACGGTGCCGTACTTTCAAGACAGTTATCCACAACGAATATAACGCTAACTACTCCGCGCTTTGCCGCTTTCGGCAAGCGGGAATCGGAGCCATTGAAAGGGGGTGAAATATGAAAAACACAAAGAAAGGGTTTACGCTCATCGAGCTGTTGGTGGTCATTGCCATCATCGGCGTGCTTTCGGCCATCGGACTGGTAGCATTGACCGGTGCGCGGGGCAAGGCGCGGGATGCCAAGCGCATCTCTGACTTACGTCAGTACGCGCTCTCGTATCAAAACTACTACGACACCCAGAACCCTAACACGTTCGATACGAGCGGGTGCGCTGTAGGTTCACTCGTCAGCTCTTGCGCTGTGATTACCTCATTCTTCGCAGGCAGCAATGCGCCAACCGATCCACAGGGGACAGCGGCCTGTCCTGACGTCCTTGGTGCTGGCGGTTGTCCAGACGACCCGGGCACTCCCTTCGCAGCGTGCGGCTACACCATCATGGGTGAAAGCTCAAACGCCTTCGGCGTTGGTGTCCGGCTAGAAGCCGGTTCTGGTGGGTTTTTAGGCGACCCACAAAACTCGGCCTTGCTTGTGACGCAGAACGGGCTTTCCAACTGTACGTACTAGTCTCGTCATACAACCGAACTCGGTCAATGAGAGTCCACCTGCGTGGACTCTCTCTGGTTGGGAAGAAATATGCTATAGTCCCCACGCAACTATGCCGGCACCCAATCTTTTCGTGCTCGTAGCATTGGACGGAGCTCTGGCTGTCGGGCTGCTCTGGCTCCTGCTTCGCCGCACGACGTTTTCCACCCGCGTGATTGTCTGGTCGTCCGTGTGGTTTTGGTTCACCCGCGTCGCGTACATTGCTTGGGTTGCGACCCATCTGTTTCTCCTCTGGAACGCGAATCCCGACTGCCCGTCCTGCCAAGTCCACTTGCCGCCGTATTCGAACTTTTGGTATGAGGAGAGCTTCGGACGGTGGGGCGCGTACTTCGGCGTAAACATCGCGGCCGGGCTGGTGTTCGGCTTAGCCTTTTGGTTTTTTGCAAAACGCACTGGCGGTCGGGTGATCGATAGGGATGATGTGTTCTTACTAACGCTCGTCGGGATGATGACCGGCTGGCCGAACATTCTCCTATTCCTCATTGCACTCTTCGTCAGTGGGGCCATCATCAGCACCATCAAACGATTGGCTGGCGTGCCCGAATGGCGGGTGGTGGTCACACCCGTCATTCCCATTGCGGCTTTACCCATCATCATCTTTGGGGACGTCATCGCACACTGGGCGTTCAATCTCTACGACATTGGGTTGGTGGCGATTAGGCTGACGCCACCAACGTTACCATCGTTGTAGCGAGGACGTCGTGCGTAGACCAGAGGAATGCCAAGCTGAATTTCTACATCCCAAGGTCTACGTGCTACGGACTCCGCACCGCACTCGTACCGTACGCACGTTGAATATTACTCAAGGTCACAGTATACTGACGTCGTATGAAAAAAGAAAAAGCAGATAAACCCCTTGGTTTTTCGATGATTGCCCTGGTGCTGTGCGCCGCCGCCGTTTTGGTTGTCTCGCTGGTTGCGACCATCATCGTACTCCGTCAGCAAGCCCTCACCCGCGACGCCATCCGGATTGCGGATATGGCTCGGCTGGAGTCGGCCTTTGCCACGCTGTCGTTTGAGACCTCGAGCTACGCCAGTGCTGCGGCCGGCTGCGCCGAGCCGGGCAGCTTGGTCCACACCTGTTCGCTCGGCCGTCAGCTGCCCGTCATCTCGACGGTTCAAGATCCCGGCAAACACTCCTACGTCGTGACCATGGTGCCCAACGATACGACCTTTGCCGTGGCCTTTACGCTCGAGCGAGGGTTTGCGTTGTACGGCCAGGGCGAACACGTGCTCACGCCCGACGGCATTCAGTAATGGCCGGTCGCCCGTGGACACGGCCGCAGTGACTGCGAGCGCCATCCTCTTCGCCCTCGTGGGCTTGGCCCTCGGCAGTTTTGTGAACGTCCTCGTGCCGCGCTGGGCGGCCGGTGAGTCCATCGGCGGTCGGTCCCGGTGTCCGCGCTGTCGGCGGACCCTGGCAGCGCGCGATCTCATCCCCATCGTGAGCTTTGTCGCGCTCCGCGGCCGCTGCCGCCGGTGCCACCAACCCATCCCGCGGCGCTACCCTCTGGTTGAGCTCGGCACCGCCGCCGTCTTGGCCGTGACCGCGCTGCACGTCGGGCTCGCGCCAGCACTGTTCGTCTACGCGCCGCTCGCCGTGTTCCTCGTTGCGCTGTTCGTCTTCGACTGGCAGCACCAGCTCGTTCCGGACGAACTCTCGCTGCCCGCCGCCGGCCTGGCGCTCGTTGGGAACCTGTTCCTTGGCCTTTCGTTTTCGTCGCTGCTCTTGGGTGGTATACTCGGAGCAGGGTTCTTTGCCTTGCAGTACGTCGTTTCACGCGGCCGCTGGGTTGGCGATGGTGACATCCGCCTGGGCCTGCTCGCTGGTTTCGCGCTGGGATTCGAACGGACGATTGTGGCACTCGTGCTCGCGTACGTCGTCGGCGCCCTGGTCGGCGTGGCGCTGTTGGCGCGAGGGCGCGTCACGCTCTCCTCCCACCTGCCGTTCGGCATGCTCGTGACCGCGGCGACCTTCGTGAGCCTTCTCTGGGGCGATGCCATCATCGCCTGGTACATGTCCGGTGCGTTCTTTCGAGGGCTTGGGCTCGACGCAATCGCCGAATGGTTCATTTCCCGCCGCCACGGCTTATGAATACTCGACATGGTTTCACGCTGTTTGAATTCCTCATTGTCATGGGCATTTTCGTGCTGGCCCTGACTTTCGTCTTTTTCAACTTCCGCGCGGCTGACCGACGCGAGCAGCTGCAGGGCCTTTCCTTAGCTGCGCTTGGGATGGCCAAGGAAGCCCAGTCCTGGGCGCTTGGCAACCACTACGACTCCACGATCGATGGATCGGATGGAGCTGGCGATGGCATTCCGGACCTCGGGTACGCGCTGGTGCTTGGCGTCGAAGCGAACCCGGCCTGGGCTCCGCGCATTCAGGCCGTCCAAGCCTTTGGCGCAACGCCCCTCGTGTCGACCGCCCAAACCCTGGGTGCGGAAGTGACGACAAACGACCTGGCGGTAGTGCAGGTTCATGCCCAGCAGGACGACTCGCTCCACTGCGTCGATCTGGGAGCGGCGAACCTCTTATCCGTCGTGTTCCGCGCGCCGGACGGCCGACCCGTGCTCAACGTCAACCAATCCTCGACCACGCTGACCGAAGGCATGAGCACGTTCATCTACTTCGAACAGCTCACGCAAAACCTCTGCCGTCGACTGACGGTACTCTCGAGCGGGCAGGCGAGCGAAACTGATGCGCCGTGCCCAGGCGCGTGCACACCTCCGTATGTGCTGTAACGTATGAGAGGACTGCGGCGCGGCCAAGGCATGCTCGAACTCATCATCACCTTCGCGGTGGTCGGGATCGGGTTGGGCGCGTCGCTGACCCTCCTCCTGACGAGTGGCGTACAGAACCGTCGCACTGAACTCGATGCCATCGCCGAAAACTTGGCGCGCGAAGGGGTGGAAGTCATCCGTGCCATCCGCGACAGCAACTGGCTGGCGCGGCAGCGGTTTGACACCGGCCTCTACTTTCCGGCCAACGGTGATACTGACGGTACGTTTGTCTTCAATCCGGCGACTGGCGGGTGGGCCATGGATTTTTCAGCCGCTGCCTGGTTAGGTACCGATCCGCAGTTCCCCGCGCCAGCTGCAACCGTGTATGAGGACTCCAACGTCTACAAGCAAACTGTGGCCGGCGGTCCAGGCGCGACAACCCAGTTCCAACGGGTGTTCCGGATTACATCCCTGTGCCGTGCTCCCGGCATCATCCCCTTTCCAGACGCCACTTGCGGGGGAACGTGGCCGGCAAACCTAAACAGTAAAGCCGGGGTGGTCGCATCAGTCTATGTCCAATGGACGGATCGTGGGAAAACATACAGCACTTCCCTTGAAACCCATCTCTACGATTGGAAGTTATGATACGTAGCCGCACCGGATTTACGTTGCTTGAGGTTGTACTGGCGCTTGGCATTTTTGCCATCCTGTCCGTGGTCGTGATTGATGTCTATTTCAGTTCTGGCCGGGAAGAACGCCGCGGCGTGGCCCGGTCGCAAGGCGCTGGCAGCGCCCGATTTGCGCTCGAGGTCATGGCCCGCGAAGCGCGGTTGGGCGTGCCAGATTACGCTTATTACGTGGAACAACGCATTCCATTGGTTGATGGCAGCGGCAACCCGAGGGCCCTTTCCATGCTGGCCGTGGTTTTGCCTGATAACACCACGCGCGTGTACCGGTGCGTCACGCGTGGCACCACCAGCGCCTTGGCCGGCGATGTTGCGTGTCCAGCGTCGAATGGCGAGTTGCAGCGGAGCCTGACTGGCGCAGCCGGCACCTGGGAGTCGCTGACCATCGAGGAGGCAGAAGTCACAAGTTTTCAGGTCTTCGTGACGCCGAGCTCTGATCCGTTCCCAGCTGATTCGACGGTCAACCAGCAGCCGAAGACCACGGTTTCTCTGGTGACCGTCGGGATTGGCAACGTTGAGGATGAGGTTCGAACGCATTTCCAGACCACCGTCAGCAGTCGGAACTATGTTCGGTAAGCGCCGTCCATCACCACGCGGGTTCATCTTGCTCCTCGGCTTGCTCGTTGTCGCGTCCGTGACTGCCATCACAGCGGTGTTGTCACGAACGGTCTTCCGCGGGATTTTCATTGCGCGGCAGCTCAACGCCTCGCTGCCAGCGTACTTCGCGGCCGAAACGGGCATTGAACGCGCGTTGCTGCACGTGAAAGATTCCCGCGTGCTCAATCAGCAGTTGAGCACGACGATTACGTCGGTGAATACGACCATGTCGAGGCCGCCATTGGCAGACCCCCAAGCGACGTATGGTGTCAGCGCCGGACCGACCGAGTCCTTAGTCTATGGTCTTGACGAGGATGCGTCGGTCACCATCGATTTTTTCAATCCGGATAATCTGACCGCCGGCGCCGGTGTTGACGCTCTTGAGATTGATGCGCTCGACGCCACCCCGGCGCCTGATCTGAACTCGCCCTGGCTCGAAGTGTCATACGTGGAGTTCACGCCCGGTGCGTCGCTCGGGCTTGGTTCCGACGCCGCCAGTACGTTCATCTCGACCGACGCAGCGAATCCCGTGAATACGCGGCTCGCCGTGGGAACCTGCGGGGCGGGTTCGTGTCTCCCCGCTTGTTTGACGCCCTTTGCCACGGACAAGGTCTACCGCGTCCGCATCAAAGCCCTGTTCGATGACGCCACGCAAGTGCGCATTACCCCGTACGACGGGGACAACTGCTCCACCGCGCCAGCCGATACGATCGTACCGCTCCAGAGCCGCATCGTGCTGACGGCGACCGGACGGTACTGGGGCGGCACTGAGCGTGTCCAGCAGGTTGTGACCGCGTCTATGAACTGGCTCACGCCGGCCTCGCCGCTCTTCGATTACACGCTCTTCAGCGAAGCAACACTCGAGAAGCGTTAAACCGACTGCCTGGCTGCCTCGTCGCGACCTTGCCAGGCGCATCGTAGCCCCGTATACTGCTAGTGGTATGGCTCTCGCGAAAACCAGAGTGCTCATCGTGGAAGATGAGCAGATGCTGGCGGAAATGTACGCAACGAAATTCTCGATGGAAGGCTACACCGCCGAGACGGCGAACGACGGTCAAGCCGGTTTGGAGGCGGCCAAACGCGCCACGCCGGACATCATCCTCCTCGACATCATTATGCCGAAGCTGGACGGGTTTTCGACTCTCCAGCAGCTCAAGGCCGATCCCGCGCTTAAAAATGTTCCGGTCGTGTTGCTCACCAACCTCGGCCAGGACGACGACATCAAGAAAGGCAAGCAGCTTGGCGCTGACGATTACTTCGTCAAAGCCAACCACAGCCCGCAAGAGGTGGTCGAGAAAGTCCGAACGATCCTGAAACGTTAACGCTCCTCCGGTATGGCGAACCGCAGTCCCCGCGAAGAACAGACGCTCGTGCTGGTGAAACCCGATGGCGTGAAACGCGGGTTGATTGGCGAAGTCATCCGTCGCATCGAGCAGCGTGGTTTGAAGATTGTCGGACTCCAGATGATTTGGGCGAGTGGGCGTGACATTGACGACCATTACCCCAAGGATGAAGCCTGGCTCAAACGCCTGGGCGAAAAAACCAAATCAACCTATGACAAGTACGGCTACGATATGCAGGACGAACTGGGGACGACGGACCTCCTCGAGGTCGGCACAATGGTACGTTCGTGGCTCATTGCGTTCATGACCTCGGGACCGGTGGTGAAGATGGTCGTCCAGGGAGTGCACGCGATTGATATGGTGCGGAAGATTGCCGGCCACACGCTGCCGTCCGTGGCAGACATGGGTACGGTCCGCGGCGACTACTCGGTCGATTCGCCGGCAGCGGCGAACAAGGAGCACCGCGCCATTCACAACCTCGTCCACGCCTCGGAAACGCCCGAGGAAGCGGCGCACGAGATTGCGCGGTGGTTCACCAAAGACCAAGTCCATACCTACAAAAGATCAGAAGAAGATATTCAGTTCTGATTCACTTTGTTGCTCGAGGCACAACGCCCCTCTGGGACTTTTTGATTTGCCAACCTGGGTTGGCGGGTCTTTGGCCACCCCGCCCTACGGCGGGGTAGGCTTGGTACCCTAACCCTTCAGTCCACTGCTGGGCCTGGTACGGCTAACGCTTCGGGCGCTCGCTTCGCTCGGCCCTCCGCTGCACTGGCAGGGCTTCTTGGTGTTTTGTTTTTTTTTCGAACAACAACAAACAACAAACAAACTGACCAACATATCCGGCCGCGAAGGGCGACCC
>JACPUP010000033.1 GCA_016192205.1 Candidatus Kerfeldbacteria bacterium | reverse complement strand
GTGCCGAGCTCCCAGAGTCCGATTGACGTTGCGCCTTCGTCGGCTGCGCCGGACGCGTTGCGGTACGCGGATGGATCACTGCGCAACGGGCTCGAGCCAAGAAAGACCGGAGGATAGTTAGGCGCTCATGATACCGGTTCGTCGCGTTCGCGCTTGGATTCCCCCGGTGCTCTGGGCTGGAGTCATTTTTGCATTGTCGTCCATCCCAAGTCTTGAGAGCGGGCTCCGGCCAGTGTGGGATTTGGTGCTGCGCAAAATTGCGCATGCCGCCGAGTTCGCTATCCTTGCAGCGCTCCTTCTGCGCGCCCTGGCTCCGCAGACCAAGCGCGCGGTACCCGTTGCGTTTTTCCTCGCCCTCTTCTACGCGGCGTCGGATGAGTGGCATCAGACGTTCGTGGAAAACCGGACCGGCGCGTGGGCCGACGCGTTGATCGATGCGATTGGGATCATCGTCGGACTGGCGGTGTATGCATCGCGAATCAAGAATCGCGGATAGAGAATCGTGAATAAAGAATCATGAATCACGGAAGCGTACGAAAACAATATTCATGATTCTCCATTTTCGGTTCTAGTCCGTTCACCCACTCCCGCACTCCCTCTCTCCCTTTACCTCGCGAGCATTTCTCCCTACTCTGCAAGGGCTATGCCAACGCTCGCCCGCAACCGAGAAGCGCCCTACCGTTACGACCTTCAAGAGAAGGTGGAAGCGGGCATTGTGCTGGCCGGGCCGGAGGTGAAATCCATCCGCGCTGGCCGCGCGTCACTCAAAGGCAGTTTCGTCCAGTTCAATGGCGATACGCCGAACCTGGTGAACTGTCACATTGCGCCGTACCCGATGGCGGCCGAGAACCCCGACCCCGATCGCGAGCGGAGGCTCTTGCTCCGCGCCGCCGAGCTCGTTCGGCTCCGCCAGGCGTCCAAAGCCGCTGGCTTGACAATCATCCCAGTGCGTTTGTACACTAAGGGCGGTTTCATCAAAGTGGAACTGGCGCTCGCGCGGGGAAAGCGAAAAGTGGACCGCCGCGAGCGCATCAAGCAGCGGGACGTCCAGCGTCGCATCGACCGCGCTGTTCGATCTCGCATCAAACGCTACTGAACCACCCGCTTGCTCGGGTTCAGGGTAACTACGGGGATGTCCAATAATCGATAGTTCGTTTCAGCAGTCCATCCATGCACGCCGGAGCGCCTGCGCCTCTGTCAAAACCGCAGGAAATGATAAGTGCCAAGAACACTATCGCGAAGCTCCGAGACGCTGTGAGCAATTCACTCGCGCGCCTCGCCTTTGCGCCCGCAGTCGCCTAAACGCCGACTGCCATCCGCGTTTCCCGCGCCCGTAGGGAAGCAGCCGGGTGTCAACTTCGCGGGCTTGATGGCGCGGGCTCCTCGCCGCGCCACGACCTTCTGCCGAGGATTGGGTAACCGGCCTTTCGTCCGTTTCATAACCGGTCACCGACATGGAAAAGCGGACTTCGCGTGGAGACCGGATGGAGTGCTCGGACTAGACGCGGGTGCAACCCCCGCCATCTCCATGAACCACTCGCTCCGCTCGGGTTCATGGCAAGCCGCGAAGGCTTGTGCGCGGAGCGAGTGGTTCATGCCCTGTACCCGAACCGCGTGAGTGGTACAGGGCTACCCGTCAGTTTTTTGAGAACACATCACAATGGTGGCTGTACTGGGAGAGATCCTATGCCGTGGTTCTACGTCTGCGTCCTGCGCAGTCGTCGTGATGGTCAGTGGTACATCGGACAGACCGCGCGACTTCGCCATCGGCTTCGACAGCACGAGCTCGGGTGGACGCCAGCAACTGCCCGACGACGGCCACTCGAACTCTTGTACTTTGAAGGTCATCGAAGCCGTCATGCGGCTGAACGACGAGAACGATACTTCAAGACTACGAACGGGAAAGCGATGTTGAGGTATATTCTGCGTCCGCAATGATCAATCCGCACCGTTGACACTCCGTTCACAATCGTCAATACTAATCCCGAGCCGCGCAATTCCGGCCGCTCAACCTTAAGCCACCGCTATTAAGAAACCGCTTCGCGTCAACTTCCGGATCCGGATTCCGCAAGTCACCGTCATCGACGAGAACAACAAACCACTCGGCACCATGCCGACCCAGGAGGCCCTCCGCCTCGCCCAGGAGCGCGGGCTCGACCTGGTTGAGGTTGGCCCGACCTCCCAGCCGCCGGTCTGCAAGATTCTCGACTTCGGCGCCTACCAGTACCGCCAGGAGAAGCAGGCGCGCAAGCAGAAGGCGCACGCTCGGCAGATCGAAATCAAGGGCATCCGGCTGTCCGTGAACATCGGGCAGCACGACCGCGAGTTCCGGCTGAAGCAAGCCCAGAAGTTCTTCTCGCAGGGGCACAAGGTGAAGCTCGAGGTCATGCTCCACGGACGGGAGAATGCCCGGCCCGAGCTGGCGCGGCTGACCATCGAGCAGTTCATCGCCGACTTGAACGCGAAGATCGAACAACCGCTCAACCGGCAAGGCAAGAAATTCTTCGTGCTCATCAGCGCCTAGCCCACTATGGCGAAGTTGAAGACCCACAAAGCACTCCGCAAGCGGCTCCACATCACCGGCCGCCACAAACTCCTGCGACGCCAGGCCGGTCAGGACCACTTCAACGCGCGCGACACCGGCAAGAAAACGAAGAACAAGCGGCGCGACGTGACCCTGTCGAACACGCATCGAAAGGCCGTGCAGAAGCTGATTCCGTATCGATAATGACGAGGCTGGTAGGAAGTAGCTACCCGCCTACCCCCTACTTCTATGCGCATCAAACGTTCCGTTACCCACCGCCGTCGCCGCGCTGCCCTCCGCAAAGCCACGAAGGGCTACCTGTGGCGGCGGAAGTCCACCATCCGCTTAGGCCGCGTGGCCGTGCTCAAAGCGGGGGTGAACGCCTACCGCGACCGCCGCAGGAAGAAGCGGGAATTCCGCGCCCTGTGGCAGATCCGCATCAACGCGGCAGCGCGGCAGCATGGGCTGTCGTACAGCCGGTTCATGGCTGGGGTGAAGAAGGCGAAGATTGGGTTGGATCGGAAGTCGCTGGCTGATCTGGCGATGAACGAGCCGAAGGTGTTTGAGGCCATCGTCAAGTTAGCCAAGGGCTAGGCGACTGCAGCAATGGGCGAGCTATCAGGCTGCGCCGCAGCCCGGCAGAGCCCGGCTTTCGCGCAGCCTGACCCTGCGGGCTCGCCGCTCGCTGCGGTGCTCCCTCGACGTACTGTCGAGTACGCCTCGGTTCGCTCCTCGCTGCGCGGCTTCGTATCTCATCCCATTTCTGCAGTCGCAACGCTATTCCTTTTCCCACCCTCTCGTTGAGGGTCAAAGGTTAACTGTTTTAGACAAAGTTCGCTATACTATCGGCATGACCATCCGTCACCAGCTGCAGCAGGCCGTGGTCAAGCGCGTCAGGGAGCGCTGGCCAGAACTCGCCGATCCGCCCGCCGTCGTTATCGAGCCGCCGCGCGATTCGCGTCACGGGGATTACGCGACGAACGTTGCGCTGCAGTTGGCGCCTGCGCTCAAACGGCCGCCCTTGGATATCGCACAGGAGATCGCAGACGGTCTGATGAAACCCTCGCTCGGCACAGTCGAGGTCGCAGCGCCGGGATTCGTGAATATCCGGCTGGCATCCGACACCCTCAAACGGGTGCCGGCCGCTATCCTGCGGGAGGGAAAACAGTACGGAACAGGGGATGCCGGAAAAGGCGCGCGCGTCCACGTCGAATTTATCTCCGCGAACCCAACCGGCCCTTTGCACCTTGGCAATGGCCGCGGCGCTTTCCTCGGTGATGTTACCAGCAACCTGCTTTCAGCTGCCGGCTACAAGGTTTGGCGCGAATACTACGTCAACGACATTGGCAAGCAGGTCGAGACCCTGGCCGAGTCGGTCGTGCGCAAGTACTTCATCAGGCAGGGCATCGTGATGGAGTATCCCGACCATTTGTACCAAGGCGGGTACGTGGAAGAATTGGCGGTAAAGCTCAAATTGGATGGCGCGAAGGCTGACATGCGCAAGCTCCGCCGCCGCGTGCAATCACGGGTGCTCAATTTGATGCTCGCCGATATCAAGAAGCTGGTCGAAAAACGCCTCGGCGTTCGCTATGACCGCTGGTTCCGCGAGTCCGAACTCTACGCGCAGAAGCTCGATGCGCACATACTGGCGAAGCTCCGGCACGACGGGCTCGTGGAAGTGCGCGACGGGGCGGTCTGGATGAAGACAACGCAATTCGGCGACGACAAAGACCGCGTCCTCGTCAAAGCCAATGGCGAGCAGACGTACTTCTTATCCGACGTTGCCTACGTCAACGACAAGTTCAATCGCCGCACGTTCGACCGCGCAATCATTTTCCTTGGCGCCGACCACCACGGCTACGTCGGTCGCTTGAAGGCCGCGGCCGCCGCGTTGGGCCACCCGGGAGCGCTCCAGGCCATCATTATGCAGCTCGTGCGGCTCATCAGAGACGGACAGGAAGTTCGGATGTCCAAACGGGCTGGCAACTTCGTGACGCTCGACGAGCTCGTCGACTGGGTCGGACCGGACGTGGCGCGGTTTTTCTTCCTCATGCACGCGGCTGACACGCACATGGATTTCGACCTGAACCTGGCCAAAGAGCGCAGTGAGAAGAATCCGGTGTTTTACGTGCAGTACGCGCATGCCAGAATCTGTAGTGTAGTTCGGAAAGTTGAAGGTCTCCTGCACGAGAAGAAGGGCGTAGGGCGTAGGGCGCAGGGCGCAGGGAAGGTGAAGATGGTGCGCGGGATGTTCGGCGAACCCGAGGCCAAACTGGCGCGCGTGCTCCTGCGCTACCCCGATGTGGTTGAAGACGCAGCGGCCGCGCTCGCGCCCCAGCAGCTGCCGTTTTTTGCGCTCGACCTGGCCCGCGCGTTCCACGACTACTACGACCGCGCACGCATCATCGAGGGCGAAACCGTCAACCAAACGCGGCTGACGCTTCTCGAGGCAACGCGGCAAGTGCTGCAGAATTGCCTCTCGCTCATGGGGGTTTCGGCGCCGGAGAAGATGTAAGCTTCCAGACTTCTTCCGGCTCCGCCGAGGTTGCGCCCCGCAGCATTGCGGGGCTGCACCCCCTTATCTTGACCAGGGAGGGGCCTGAATAACGGCCCCTCCCTAGGCCGGTACCCTCCCCTTAGACAAAACGTTGGTCCTGCGGCACGCTCCGGCGCTCCCCAGCACCTTCTCTTTTCAAAACAATATTCGCCTTTCTTCATTAAGGAAGGTGCTGGGTCGACCTGCGCGGCCGGATACGATGCTCGATTGCTTGTTTTTCTATTTTTCTCGGACCGTCGACAGAAAAATTTTTCTTGACAGCTTTGTCGAAAAGGAGCACCGTAGGCGCGCTGTGGTTCGCGTTGAGAGAAGGAGGAAAACCATGGCCAAGCGATTGTTCTTCGTCAGTGCAGCGATCCTCATGCTTATGGTCGCGTACCAGCTCGGCGCACGGAATGTCCAGGCGCAGAGTGGTGGTCAGATTGTGGCGGCTTTCGGGAGCGGAGGTTCGGGCGTATACGTCGTCACCTCGAACGGTGATACCTTCTTCCGCCCGGCAGCCGGAAATCGCTACGTTGGTGAGTCTGCCGAATCCGTGGGCAATTTCTGGGGTGGCACCGTTGCCGTCCAGCCCGAAACCTGGGGCGGTGTGAAGCAGAAGTTCCGGTAGGAAGGAGTAAGCGGTGGAGCAGAAGTTCTACACCTTCGCGTGGCAGGCGCTGGTGCTCGAACCGGGCGCCACCGAGCCGACTCGCAAAGACGGTCGGACGACGCTGAAGGACCGGTCCCC
>JACPUP010000029.1 GCA_016192205.1 Candidatus Kerfeldbacteria bacterium | reverse complement strand
TCTTCCTCGGTTTGCTTGCGGAACGAGCGTTGGCGGATAGCGGGGTTGGCGATGGTCAGCGCGTGATCTTTGAACGCGATCACGGCCAGCTGAATGGGTTTGCCGATCTGCGGTGCAGCCAACCCGATGCCGTTGGCGGCACGCATCGTTTCGACCATGTCGGCAATGAGTCGTTGCCCCTCGCGAGACGTGAGAAACGCCAGGCTGACTGGTGTGGTTCTGTGGCGTAACACGTCATTCTCTTTTGTGACGATGTCGTAGACCATGCCGAAACGGTTACCCCACTGGGTCTGGGTCGATGATCCAGGATTCCGGCAGGGCTGTCAATGCGGTCGGAGGGATGCGGTGTGCACCCTCGCCGGTCAGCTGATAGCGCAGGACTTTCCGGCGTCCGATGTACGCCTCGAGTGGACCACGGAGCTCGTCCGGATGCAGGCCTGCGGCCGTCAGCCACGCGCGGAGTGCGGGGAGGGCGCTGTCGGTGGTGCGGCGTTGCTCGAAGACGACGGCGGGGGCAGCCGGCGCGAGCCCAAGCTCACGGCGGCGTTCCCATTCACCGGCCAAAAACAGCTCCACCGCACCCGAGGCGAATCGCTGAAAAAGCTCATGCCGTGGCGCACGCGTTTCGATGAGCATGGATTCCAGCGTGTCCGTGGCCGCGATGCGCCGCAGGAGCTGGAAGCCGCGTTCGACCGCTCGGGCGCTGGGCTGGGAGAAGAGCGCGTCGGTTCCAAGGACGATCGCCCGCTGGGGCGCGAAGCTCGCTAAGCGCGACAAGGCCCGCTCGGTCCCAATCAAGATCGGTGCAGCCGGAGCTTGATCGACATCACGGTCGAGGCGTGAGACGTGTCCGGGAAAACGGCGTGCAATGATGCGTTCGAGTCCGGCGGTGCCGGGCACACTCGCGCGGAGCGTCGCACTCCCGCAGTCCGGACAGTGCGTCGGTGCGGCTCCCGTGAACCCGCAGGTTGGGCAGCGCAAGGCCTCGGCGTGCTGGGTCAAGGCCGTCCCGCAGTCCGGACACCGTGCTATCCAGCCGCAGTCAGGGCACTGGACACGTCGCGCCAAGCCGCGACGGTTAAGGAACACGAAGGTCCGGGCGTGGTCGCGGCGTGCATTCTCCAGGAAGGTCACGAGCGTGTGCTCGAGTGCGGTTTGCTTTCGTGTCTGCGCCGGGACGACGAGCTGTACCGTTGGCTTTCGCGCTGGTTGATGCACGTACCCGCGGTGGGTGCGCGCAGTGTGGAACGTCGCTAAGGTCGGGGCCGGGGACAGGGCGAGCAACGGGATCTGTTGTTGGCGGATCCAGGTGGTCGCGAGGGCTTGGCTCGTGAACCGCGGCTGGAGGTCACGTTGCTTGTGCTGTTCGTTTTCCTCATCGTCGAGGACGATGAGCCCGAGGTCGGGCAGCGGCGTGAGCAGGAGCAGGCGCGTACCAATGATGACCCGCGCGGTAGGCAGCCCGTTCACGGTCGCCGCTCGCTGCCGGGCCGTCAGTCCACTGTGTACGACCACCGCGTGCGGGAACATGGTGGCCAGAGCGTTGAGACGGTTGCGCTCGGGGACGACCAGGGCGATTGATCGTTTCCCCGAAGCCGTCGCCAGCGTTGACAGGATCGCGTCCCGCTGTCGGTAACGGTCGAACGTCACGAGTGTCAACTGTCCCGGCTGGAGGGGAATGTCGGTCCGGGGCGGTTGTGGGTTGGCGATTTTTTGCTGGAGGTTCAGAGGGGCACTGAACGCCAGTGCGGTTTTCACGATCAGGCCCAATGAAACGGCGTAGCGTTCCGCAATCCAGGAGAAATACGAACGGTGCGATGGGGAAAAGACTGGCGCGCGAGGCGTCTCGGCGAGGAGCGGTCGGAGGCGCCGTGGGTCAATGGACGACGATGGTCGGACGTCCCAGACCACGCCCAAGACCACGCGGCGGCGGAATGGGATCCGCACTCGATCACCAGGGGCGACCGTGACCCCAGCCGGGACGGTGTAGTCAAAGATCCCCATGGACCGCGGGAGCGCGAGTGCTGGGACAACGTGGGCAATCATTTAGATTCTCGGGAACAGCGCCGCCAACTCGCCAACACCGAACGGCGCTTCGTAGGAGAGCTGGCTCGGATGGGTCCGATCCTGGCCGAGCACGCCGGACAGGGTCGCGAGGACGCGCTGGGCGCAGGTGTTGGCTGTTTCAACCAGGTGCGCGTCGAGCGTCATGATCGGTGCCAGCTGCCCCTCGCGGATCGCCTGGACGACGCGTCGGTCGTATTCGTGCCGGCGCGCACCGGACGTTTGATCTGCTGATGGATGGTGTCCTAGTTCCATCGAGCCGATGATGGCGATGCGCTCTCGCTGATCGTGGGTCGTGTCCGCGAGCAAACGGCCGAAGTGTTCGTGGACGCGCAGCGGCAGCGTGGTCATGGAGATCGGGATGACTGAGACACGGGCGTGGATCGAGGTGAGCAATGCGAGCGGGACCGTAACCCCATAATCAGCGGCCGGGTTGGTCCCGAGCGTGACCGGGAGGCGATGACGGCGGGCGGCCCGGCGCAGCCGATAGGCAAAGGTTGGGTTTCCGCGCACCGTCACCATCGTCTCGAGGTCACCGAATCGTCGCAGGTCGAGGGAGAAGGTTTCGGCAACGTTCACGAAAAAGCTGTCGTCCGGAGCCTGGCCATGCGGCGTGAGCACGACGATGACCGAAGGTTTGAGGGCGTACAGTTCCGCGTTGATCTGCGCGATGGTCTCCAACGTCCGCCGGAGCTGCCGGCGGTTCTCTCGGCCAACGTGCGGCGCGAGCAGCGGCGCGTGCGGGAGGAGCGCAGTCGCAACCAGCGGCATATTACTCCGCGACCACGTCGAGTGGTTCGCCGGTCGGGTGGATTTCGAGCGCTCGCGCCGTGGTCGTGATGACGTTGCGCCAGCTGTACCGGTACGCCCGAAACGCTTCGGCGGACGCAATCGGGCGTTTCTCCCCGTTGGAGATGAGGTAGACGGACGGCAGGCCGGGCGCCCGGACGAGCTCGCCATCGCGGAACTTCACCGGCTCGCCGCTCGCCAACGCCTCAAATGTTGCGGTGCTGATGCGCTCGGCCCGCTGTCGACCGAACTGGGAGCGGAGGATTTCTTTCGAGTGGATGGCGTGCGTACTGTTGTGTTCGTCAACGTAGGCAATCCCGCTGTTGTCGAGCTGGACGAGTTTGCCGGTCGGAGACACGGTCTCCTCGGTGATGGGCTCACCGTCTGGGTAGGCGTCGAGTTCGTCCCAGGTCACCCCTTTGACGACTTCTTCGGGGTTGAAGCCAACCTGTTGGAAGGCCCGGCGGGACGTGATGGGCCGCTTGAAGCCATCGGCCAACAGGTAGATGCCGCCGCTCGGGGCTTGGAGGAGTGATGTGTTGGCGTAGCGGATGCCCGGCCCGCGCTCGTACTGCTCGAGCTCTTCGGGTGGGACCGTAATGACTTTGCGCGAGTCGTAGTTTGCCAGGAATGCGGCCTGGGAGAGAAACGGATGGCGTTTCCCGTCTTTGATGAGCCAGATGCCAGCCTGGCCTTTGCCGCGGAGCAGCGAGCCGTCGGGGTAGATGCGCGTCGCAATGAAGTAGCGTTCCCAGATCACGCGGAAGTTGTAGTTCGCGCCCACGTACGTGCCGTTGGGTTGGGTATGGCCGCCGACCCACGGCGTGTAGGTGTACAGAGCGGCCGTGGCTGCGTTTTCCGGCGTGACGTAGACGGGTTGTCCACTGATGACCTCCCAGCCGAGGCGGCTCCCCGGTACGCCCGTGCGTTTGGCTTGCCCAATGCTCCAACCCGAATGCGTGCTGCCGGTTTGCGCGAGTTTTTCCAAGTACGCGCGGAATATTCCGGCGGCTTGCAGAATTTGCGTGGAAAATCCTTTGTAGCTGGGGTCGCAGCCAGAGGTATCCGGGCAGCCGAAGCCCAAGGCGTAGTCAATGCGGTGCTGGGATGGATTAGGGTCTTCGATGAGCGACGATTCCTTCTGGATGGTGACCAGGAGGAACTGCGGGTTCAGTCCGTTCGTGATGGCAGCGTCGTAAATCTGCTGGCCGTAGAGTTCGGCGTTCTGGCCGAGGTAGCCGTCTTTCGAGCGCAAAAACGAAACCGTCTGCGCCAGCGAGAACAGACCGCCGGTCATGTCCTCGTCGTTGATAATCCGATTCTGGTCGAAGCTCAATGCCAACGCCGCCTGCGGTGCGGTGACGGCAACAGCGAGGAGCGCAATGATGATCCTCAAACCTACGCGTCGCATCTCCTCGAGTATACCGCAGCTGTGCTATGCTGACAAGGTGTTGCGTCGCTTCTTGGCCCTGTTTGTGCCGCGTCCGGCAGTTGAGCAACTCCTGACCGTGGTTCCATTGCCGTCAGGCGCGCGTCCGGTGCCGGTCGACAACGTCCACCTGACCCTGCGGTGGTTCGGCGATGCGCCGTTCGCAGCAGATGAGCTCATGAGTGCGCTCGCGCCGCTGACTGGGAGCGGAGCGGTAACGCTCGCCATCCAGGGGGTGAAGGGCTTCGGACCGCCACGTCCGGGCCAACCGTTCGCCGGTGTGGTTGAGACGTCGCCGGCACTCATGACACTCGCCGCGCGCGTCGACGCCGCTGCCGCGACGCTCGGGTTGCCACGCCGCGACCAGCCCTTCCGTCCGCACGTGACGCTCGCTCGATTGGGACGGGATACCGTGACGGATCAGCGTGCAACCGATTGCCGTTTCACCGTTGGTACGCTCTGCCTCGTGTCGTCCGTGCTTGAAGCGGCCGGCCCGCGGTTCACGATTCTTGAACGGTTGTCACTCGTATGAATGACCGGTGTACGATTCTCGGCGTGCCGTTTCACGGACAATCGAGGAGTGCAGCGGCGGCCCGCGTCCGTTCGTGGTTGAAAGAGGAGGGGAGTGGTCGGATGATCGTGACGCCGAACCCGGAGTTTTGCGTGCGGGCGGCTGTTGACCGCGAGTTCCGTCGTCTCTTGCAGACAGCCGACCTTCGGTTGCCCGACGGGTTCGGCCTCATCCTGGCCGCCCGACTGCTGTGGGGCGTCCGGCTCACGCGGATCACCGGCGTCGACTTCCTCCTCGACGTGTGCGAAGCAGCCGAGCAATCACGTCGGCGCGTGTTTTTCGTTGGCGGTGAACCGGGCGTGGCGGCCACGGCTGCAGACCAGCTCAAGCGTTTGTCCCCGGCCTTGCAGGTTGTTGGGGCAGAGTCCGGTGATGGCCGTGACAGCCCCGGTGGTCTCCAGGGGTTGCTCGACCGCATCCGGAGCCGCCAGGCTGACGTTGTGGTCGTTGGGCTGGGCGCACCCAAACAGGAGGCGTGGATCGCTCGCCAGCGGCCAGTCCTGCCGAACGTCACCGTGTTCATGGGCGTGGGCGGCGCTTTTGATTACTGGTCCCAGCGGGTGCCGCGACCGCCTCGTCTTCTGCATCAGCTTGGGCTCGAGTGGCTTTACCGGCTGCTCCAGCAACCGCGGCGGGTCGCTCGGATCTTCACGGCGGTCGTTGTGTTCCCCGCGCTCGCGCTGGCGGATCGGGTCCGGCAATTGCTCCGAGACTTCGCAGTCGGGTAGACTATCCGTATGGTTGCTCCCGTTCGCGTTCGCTTCGCTCCATCGCCGACTGGTGAACCGCACGTCGGCAGTTTGCGCACCGCGCTGTTCAACTACCTGTTCGCGCGACAGCATCGCGGTACGTTCATCGTGCGGATTGAGGACACGGACCGCTCTCGGCTCGTTCCCGGGAGCGACCAGCGGATGTTCGATGCGCTCGCGTGGATTGGCATCACGATGGACGAAGGGCCGCCCGTTGGTGGACCCCATAGACCGTATGTCCAGTCCGAGCGCCTGGTATTGTACCGTGAACATGCGGCCACGCTCGTTGCCGCCGGGCATGCCTATGAGTGCTACTGCACGACCGAGCGATTGGCGCGGCTCCGCGCGCAAGGGAGTGTGGCCACCATGTACGACCGTACCTGTCGAGACCTGACCGAGGAGGAACGGTCGCAGCGCCGAGCGAGCGGGGCCCCGACCGTCATCCGCTTGAAAGTCCCTGAATCGGGAACGTTCGCCCACCGAGACCTCATCCGTGGCGAGGTTTCGTTCGCCGCCAGCACGGTTGACGATACCGTGCTCATGAAGTCCGACGGTTTTCCGACCTACCACCTGGCGCACGTGGTCGATGACCACCTCATGGAGATTTCCCACGTCATTCGCGGCGAGGAATGGTTACCGTCGCTGCCGAAGCACCTCTGTCTTTACCAGGCGTTTGGATGGGCCCCACCGCAGTTCGCCCATTTGCCGCTGCTGCTGGGGAAGGATCGATCGAAACTTTCGAAACGTCACGGTTCGTTTTCCGTCCAGCGGTTTCAAGACGAAGGGTATGTGCCGCCAGCCGTCGCGAATTTCCTCGCCTTGCTTGGATGGAATCCCGGGGATGAACGCGAACTCTTCACGCTCGACGAGCTCATCCACGCGTTTTCCTTGGAACGCGTGCAGCCATCCGGCGCGGTGTTTGACGAAACGAAACTCGCGTGGATGAACTTGCAGCACTTGCGACGGTTTTCGGATGACGAATATGGTGCGCAGGTGCAGATGTACCTCAAGCGGATCCCGTCCGGGGTAGGGGAGCGGCCGCCGCCGTGGTTCGCACTGCTCGCCCGGGCTGTGCGCGAGCGCGTCAAGCGGTTTGCGGATATTCCGGCGCTGATCGGTTTTGTCGAAGCGCTCCCTCCCTATGAGCCTAGGCTCCTCGTACCCAAGAAGCACACGGCTGCGCAAGCGCGTGACGGTCTGGCAGTTGCGCGCCAAGCGTTGCAGGTGCTTCCAGAAGCGCACTGGAACGTTGACGCGATTCGGCAAGGGCTCGATCAAGCTGGTCAGCAGGTGGGCGACCGGACGAGCGTGCTCTGGACCACGCGCGTGGCCATCACCGGCCAAGCGGTGAGCCCGCCCGTGTACGAGTCCACCGCCTTACTCGACCGCGCTGAAGCACTCCAGCGTTTGTCCGTGGCCGAAGAGCGCTTAAACGCATTGCGGTAAGACCGACACCGTGCTATACTCGTGTTCCGCGAGGTTTTGCAATGCCCGGGCGATCCCGAACACAAAACCAACGTGAACGTCACTCCGTGCTCCTCATCGGAGCCGCGGTTGTGGTCGCCGGTTTCCTGACCATTGGCGGCGCTGTGCGTGCGCAAACGGATACGCCGGTGGTCGCACCCGCTGACCCGTCTCTGCTGGATCTGAACCAGCAGATCAGCGAGCACCGGCAGAAAGTGCAAGAGCTCGAGCAGCAGGCGCAAGCGTTCGAAGGTACGATTCGGGCGAAGGAGCGCGAGGCCATCACCTTGTCCAACGAGGTGTCGCGTTTAGGTACGCAGCTCGAACAGTCAACCGTAAACCTGGAGGTGACGGCGACGGAGATCGCAACCATCGGTCTTGAAATCAGCCTCATCGAAAAGCAGCTTACCGAGAAAGAGGACGAGATTGCGGCCCAGCGCGAACGGCTGTCGAGCTTCTTGCGCCGGTACTACCGTGAGCAGCAGCGGTCCATGCTCGAGGTTGCCGTCGTTGAGCAGTCGTTCTCCAAGTTCTTTTCCGCCCTGCAGTATCTGACCCAGATGCAATCAGACGTCGAACTCGGTCTGAACCGACTCGTGGCGTTGCGGCACGACCTCCGCGTCAACCAGGAGGATCTCGGCGGCAAGCGGGCCGAACTCGAAACGACGAAGGAGCGACTCGAGGTCCAGCGCCAGTCTCTGGATGAGCAGAAGGCCTACCAAGACCGATTACTCACCCAAACCCAATCGAGCCAGGCGGAATTCGAAAAACTCCTCGGTGACATTCGTTCCGAAGCCGATGCCATAAACGCCGAGATCTCAACGCTCGAGCGCCGCGTCCGCGAGCAGCTCGGCGAAAATCCGGAGGAAGGGATCCTCGGCACGGGCCCGCTCCGCTGGCCGGTCGACAGCAACAATGGTATTAGCGCGTACTTCCGCGATCCGACTTACCCGTTCCGTTGCATCGGCACGAATCGCAACTGCATCGGCGAGCACTCGGCCATTGACATTCGCGTACCCCCAGGGACGCCGGTCAAGGCCGCGTCCGACGGCTACGTTGCGATTGCGCGCCGGCTCGACTGGATTCGGAACGCACAAGGCGAGATCACCCGTTCCGCCTACAACTACGTGACCATCATTCACGGCGATGGCCTGGCAACGGTCTACGGGCACCTGTCCTCGGTCAAGGTCATCGAGGATACGTTCGTCAGCCGGGGGGACGTCATTGGGTTGTCCGGTGCACTGCCCGGCACGGCCGGCGCTGGCGTTTGGACGACCGGACCGCACCTGCACTTCGAGGTGCGCGAGAACGGCATTCCAGTCGATCCATTAGGGTATTTGCAGTAAAGTTCCATGTCGCCGTCTTTATTTCCGACAGGAAAGAGGACTGCTCATTCCACCCGCAGGTAAGTAGGAGTGGAAGGCTGTAGTCCATTACCCCACCCATATGGAATATGTTAGACTTCATAAAATGTACCTTTTACGACACTAAGCTATAACTACGCCCCTGTTAAACCGTTTTCACCCCTCCCCCGCATATCATGTGCCTACTGATAGTAAAGACGCGGGAGGAAGCGCAGATCAATCCTGTGAAGCGACGTCCGGTCGCGGAGTTTGTTGTTGAGAGCCAGGAAGAGCGCATCGAGTGATTGCTCAAACGGCCGGCTCGTATCCAAGTGCACCCTCCACCCCTCGCCGGTCCTGACCTCGAGCTCGGTCGTGGCTTTCAGCGCGGCGGAAAGGTCGCAGAGCTGCTCGGCGATTGGTGCCGGCGCTGGTAGGACCTTTTCGATTGACAGGTTCGTGTTGGCGTCGGCATCCCCTGCCGTTTCCTCATCGATGGGCTGCGGCTCGATAGTCAGCGGCTGGTCATTCGGGTTTTCGAATGGGCAACGCAGTTGAGGGGTGGCAAAGGTTATGGGGTCAAGACCCCGGACCGTAAGGGCGTCGCGGATCGGCCCGACCGCAGCCGTCACTGAAGGTGCCAGGGCTTGATCGCCGGATTGAAGGAGCACCGCGTTCGTTTCCTCAATGGTGGGCAGCGACGCGACATCGGCCTCACTCCCCTCCCCGGTCAACGTACCGTGTGCATCGATGAGCAATGGAACGTCACCGACGACTAAAATGGCAGCGGGCTCGAGTTCCCGGACCGCAATGGCGACGAACCGAGGGAAGCGCTTCGTGACGATTATGCCGTCGAGTGGGACGAACTGTTGGAGGTTCGCGGTGAGCTGTTCCTGGAGTTGGGCTGGATCGAAATAGAAGTAGGAGCTCTTCGGCAGAATGCCCAAACGCCGTTGCCCCATGAGCTGTCGGGCAATGTCGACGACGTACTCCGGTCGCAAACGTTTGGTGCCGCTCACCTCGATGGCTGAAAGGCGGAAGGGTGGCAGGAGCGAGACAATCAAAAACAGGAGTCCGAGGGTGACGATGACCGCGAGGTCGGTCAGCGGTCCGGGGATGCGCCGAGGTGGTTGCGCTGTCGGGAGGCGCTCACGGGGAACGCGACGTTGCACGAACGAGCGGCCGGATCTCCGCCGCAGCATGCTAGCGGCTCCGTCCCCGACGCGACCTTCGGAGGGCATCGTCAATCAGCCGGTTCAGAAGCGCCGTGAACGGGATTCCAGCGGCGCGGGCGGACTTCGGCGCCAGGCTCTCGGCAGTGAAGCCTGGGATCGTGTTGAGCTCGAGGACGGTCAGTCGGCCACGCGGCGAGAGGATCAAGTCTGTCCGCGTGAGACCGCGGCAGCCGAGTGTCGTGTGCGCTGCGATGGCCGCGTGCTGGACGCGCCGTGCCACGGCGACGGGGATGTTCGCCGGACACTGCTCCAGCGTCTCGCCAGCCGCGACTCCGCGGTATTTGGCGTACAGGTCGAAAAATCCATGCGTGGGGACGATCTCAATGACGGGTAACGCGCGGGGCTTGCGGTCGCCGAGGACGGCCACGGTCAATTCCCGGCCAGGGAGGCCTTGCTCGATGAGAATGTCATCGTCGTGTTCCCGGGCCGTGCGGACGGCGGTGGCGAGTTCGGTGAGCGCCTGAACGCGCGTGACGCCGATGCTGGAGCCGCTCTGGTTCGGTTTGACGAAGACGGGCAGTCCGAGCGAGCGAACCGCGCGCGTGGCTTGGTTCACCGTCGGACGAGAGAGGGCGATGGTTCGCGGCACGTGGAGACCGGCGTCTCGGAATAACCGGCGACTCCGCAGTTTATCCAAGCCGAGCGCTGACGCCAGTACCCCTGAACCGACGTACGGCACGTCGAAGAGCTCCAGCATGCCTTGGACCGTGCCGTCTTCGCCGTCGCGGCCGTGCAGGATGGGGAACACGACATCCAAACCACGCGTTGGATCAGCGGGCGACGGCCCCTGGGCGAGCGCTCGACCCCCCTGTTCTGGCGTCATGCGACCCTCCAGGAGCTGCCGGGCGGCTGGACCGGTCACCCAACGTCCGTCACGGCGAATGACCATCGGCACGACGTCGAACCGTGCCCGATCCAGGTGCTGGAGGACGGACCGGGCCGACGCAATGGAGATCTCATGCTCGGCCGAACGGCCACCGAAGAGGATGCCGAGGCGGAGGCGACGTTTCATACGAGGATTCTCGGGATCCGCGGGTTAATGCGCGTCACGACCTCGTAGTTGATGGTGCCGGCGGCAGCGGCCATTGCCTCGGCGGTCACGCTGGCGCGGCCGTTCTCTCCGATGAGCGTGACGAGATCGCCCGGCCTTGGGTTGGGAAGGTCCGTCAGATCGAGCATGGTCAGGTTCATCGAGACGCGGCCGGCGACGCGTACCCGTTTCCCGCGCACGAGCGCCGCGCCATTGTTGCTCAAGCTCCGATCGAAGCCATCCCAGTAGCCAATCGGGATGATGCCAAGCGTGGTGGGACGCGTGGCGTGGAACGTGCGGCCGTAGCCGACCGTGGTGCCCCGTGGAATGCGCTTGACTTGGAGCACGTGCGTTTTCCAACTCAGCACGGGCGTGAGTGATACCCCCAGTCGATCGCGACGGGCATAGCGTTTGGTCGCTGCGGATGGCCAGAGGCCGTAGAGTCCGATGCCGAGCCGAACGAAACTGTGCCAGGACTGGCGGGCCCGCGTGATGGCCGCGGTGCTGGCCGTGTGCCGCTCGACGCTTGGTGGAAGCGATTGCGTGACCTCACGAAAGCGCCGCAGCTGGAGCTGCGTAAAGCGGATTTGGTTCTCTTCAACCGCGGCGAAGTGGGTGAACACACCCGCGAGTTTGATTCCGGAGAAGCGCTGCAGTTCATTGAGGAATGTCGGGGCAGCGTCTGGGAGCACGCCGATCCGGCCTGCCCCAGTGTCAATCTTCGCATGCACCCGCGCTCGCGTGCCAATCCTTGTGGCAATGCGGTGCGCCTGGCGGGCAGCGGCCGTATCCCAGACGACGAGGTCGATGCGGGCGCGGATGAGGTCTGGCAGTTCACGCGGTTGCCAAGAACTGAGCACGAGGATTCGGCGTGAAAAGTGCTGCCGCAGTTCAAGCGCCTCTTCGCCTGAAGCCACGCAGAAGCCCCAAATTGGCGATTTTTTGAGCGTTTGAACGACCACAAGGGTTCCGTGCCCATAGGCATTGGCCTTGATCACTGGGGCAATTTTGACGTTTTTCGGCAGCAGACGTTGGTACTGAAGGAGATTCGAATGCAGGCTGCGCTGGTGAATTTCGACCCAAGTCCGGCGCTCGACCATACTCCCCTACTCCGCCGTCACATCCTTCCGGCCATTCAGGTACGGCCGGAGTTTTTTCGGAATCGCAAACCCTTTCTTCGTCTGGTAGTTTTCGATGATGGCGATGAGCGTGCGACCGATGGCCAAGCCAGTGGCGTTGAGCGTGTGGACAAACCCGCGCTCCGCACCGCGCTGGTAGCGGATGTTGAGCCGCCGCGCCTGGAAATCGAGCGCCGTACTGCACGAGTGTGTTTCCCGGTAGACGCCCTGGCCTGGCATCCAGGTTTCCACGTCGTAGGTCTTGGCGAGCGGGAACGGGATGTCTCCACTCACCAGCTGCACAATGCGGTAGGGCAGGCCGAGCGCGCGGAGCAACCCTTCCTCAATGCCGAGCAAGCGGTTGAACTCTTCGTCCCCGTGTTCTGGGAGGCACACTGTCACGAGCTCGAGTTTATCGAATTGGTGGACGCGCAGAATCCCGCGCGTGTCCTTGCCGGCGGCGCCAGCCTCGCGGCGGAAACAGGTTGAGAAGCCAGCGTAGCGGCGCGGGAGTTCGTCCGCTGCAAGTCGCTCGTTCATGTGGAGCGGGACGAGTGCGTGTTCTGCCGATCCCACGAGGTACAGTCCGTCGGCATCGAGGTGGTACCGTTCGAGCGTTCCGCCAGCTTCCAAGTAGCCGACCCCACGGATGACCTCGTCGCGAACCATCACGGGCGGTACGACGGCAATGAATCCTTGTTCGGCCACGTAGTCGAGGGCAAAGCGCACCAGGGCAAACTCAAGTTCTGCTGCTGCTCCTTTCAGGTAGCCGAAGCGCGTCCCCGAGACTTTCGCCGCACGCGCTGTATCGATAAGGTCGAGCTTTTCGGCAATCGTCAGGTAGTCGCGCGGCGGAAACGAAAAGGTCGGCTTGGCTCCCTCTGCGCGGAGGACGCGGTTGTGCTCGGGGTTGGGGTCGAGTGGGACGTCGTCCGTCACGATGTTGGGGACGGCCGATGCGAGCTCGGTCTGGCGTTGCTCGAGTTCCGCGTAGCGCTGCTTGAGTTTCGTGACCGTGTCGCCGAGTGCCTTGAGCGAAGCTCGTTGGGCCTGGCGCTGACGCTCCTCGAGTCCGGCCATGGCGTGCGATGCGGCATTGCGCTCGGCTTGGGCGCGTTCCAGGTGTCCGCGGAGCTCGCTGAGCTTGTCGTTCAGCGCGAGGAGCTTGTCCAGGGATACCGTGATCCCGCGGCTGCGAGCAACGTTTTCAACGTGGTCGCGGTGGGCTCGAATGTACCGGAGATCGAGCATACTTAGCGTTTCACCGTCGTGTTCGCTTCCGCTTCGCTGGTGGCACGGTTCGCTTCGTTTTCGGTTTGAGGGTCGGAAAGAGGATGACATCTTTGATGGACCCGACGTTGTTCATGAGCATGGCCAACCGGTCAAGGCCTAAGCCCCAACCAGCCGTTGGTGGGAGGCCGGTTTCGAGCGCCTCGAGGTAGTCCGGATCGTACGGGTGGGCTTCTTCATCCCCGCGATCGCGGCGAGCCTGGTTTTCGGTAAAGCGGCGCTGCTGCTCTTCGGGGTCATTGAGCTCAGAATAGGCGTTGATGAGTTCGCTGCCGTCGGCGATGAGTTGGAAGCGTTCGACCACGGCCCGGTCGTCAGCCCGCTGCTTGGCCAGCGGAGACAATTCGACGGGGTGGTCAGTGACGAACGTTGGCTGGACGATTGCCGCGCGCGCGAACGTTTTGAAAGCCTCGTCGAAAATTTTCCCGCGCCCGGCCTGGGCTGGAACATCGAGTTTTTTTGTCTGGGAAAATCGTTGCAACTCCGCGTCGGTCGCGGTCAGTGAAAGCTGGGCGTGGCGTTGGAGCGCCGCTTGGAACGTGAGACGCTCATACGGCGGGGCAAAATCGAGTTGGTGGTCGCCCACGGTGACCGTCGTTGTCTGCAGGACGGCGCGCACGACCGTGGCCATGAGTTCCTCGGTGAAGGTCATGAGCCACGCATAGTCTGCGTAGGCGACGTAGAACTCGGCCATGGTGAATTCGGGGTTGTGGTGCGGATCGAGCCCTTCGTTCCGGAAACACCGACCGATCTCGTAGACGCGGTTGAGCCCGCCGACGACCAAGCGTTTGAGGTAGAGTTCCGGCGCGATGCGCAGGAAAAACTCGTGACCGAGCGCGTGGTGTTGCGTTATGAACGGCCGCGCGATCGTGCCACCCGCGATGGATTGGAGCACGGGCGTCTCAACCTCCAAAAATCCCCGCCCGTCTAGAAAGGTACGGAGGGCCGTGATGAGTTTCGCACGGCGTTCGAAGACCAAACGCACGTCGGGATTGGCGATGAGATCGAGCTCCCGTTTGCGGTAGCGCGTTTCGACGTCCGCCAAGCCGTGCCATTTTGCCGGCAGCGGTCGGAGGGACTTCGTGAGCAACCGGAGCTCGGACACGAGCATCGTCGGTTCCCCCCGCTTCGTCCGCATGGGCGTGCCCGTGGCTTGAACGATGTCGCCTGCATCCAGGAGCTTCGTCCAGCGATCGTACCAGTCGCCGAGTGCGTCTCGCTTCAGATAGAGTTGGAGCGTCGCCGTCCCATCGGATAACGAGCAAAAACACGAGCCGCCGTGCAACCGGATCGCGAGCACGCGGCCGGCCACGGTTGCGCGCGCCGAGGCCCTTTGATCAATGGATTGGATGAAGGACGTTGCGCTGGTCGGCGGTGTGATGCGCGCCGGGTACGGGTCAATCCCAAGCCGGCGGAGCTCCTCAAGCTTCTGCCGCCTCACGACAATCTGGTCGAGCTCGCGCGCGTTGCCCATGGGCTTGTAGTGTAGCCGACGTCTCGACGTCGACGCAAGCCAGGAAGGCCTACCCGATGGAAACGATGGAGAACGTCGTCTCGCCCGCCGGAGTGGCGACCGTGACGTCGGCCCCAGCTTTCTTCCCGATGAAGGCCTTGCCGAGCGGCGATTCGTTCGAAATCTTCCCATTCGTGGGGTCGGCCTCATTCGAGCCGACAATGATGAACGTTCGCTGGCTCGTCCCCTGTTTGACCGTGACCTGGGAGCCGATGTGGACGACGCTCGAGTCTGATGGTGTTTCGATGACCGTCGCCGTCTTCAGGAGGTTCTCCAGTTCGATGATGCGGCCTTCGATGAAGGATTGCTCGTTCTTGGCTTCGGCGTACTCGGCGTTCTCCGACAGGTCGCCGAGTTCTTTCGCGTCTTGGATCCGCGCGGCGATTTCTTTCCGTTTGACGTTCTTGAGCAGGTCCAATTCGTTGCGGGCGCGTTCGTACCCTTCCGGCGTGAGGATTATTTGGTCGTCAACCATACGTGAGGTGTGGATAAGCAGTTACTGACTCCGAGAAAAATACCAGGAAAGCACCGATCGGGCAACTGGCAGCGCCGCATCCGTTCCCTCGCCGCCGGCCTCGACGAGGACCGCGAGTGCTATCGTTGGTTCGTCATAGGGGGCGAAGGCGGTGAGCCAGGAATGCGTTTGGTCGTTCGCACCGAACTGGGCCGTGCCGGTTTTCCCGGCGACCGGGACCGGGACACTCTGCATGCTTTGTGCGGTTCCGGAGAGGACGGTTTGTCGCATGCCTTCGCGGACGACGCCAATGCTGCTCGTGCCGGCGGCGCGGCGGTCTTCGACCTCGGGCGGGAACGTTTTAAGCGTCTCCCCCTCGGCTGACGTGATGGCGGAGACGAGGTGCGGTCGGTACCGCGTGCCGCCGTTGGCAATGGTGGCGACACCGCTGGCGAGTTGCAGTGGTGTCACGAGCAGGTCACCCTGGCCGATGGCGAAGTGGTAGGTATCGCCGATGTACCAGCGATCGCCCTTGACCTCCTCTTTCCAGGCCATGGATGGAAGGAATCCGCTCCGTTCGCCCGGCAGGTCAATGCCGGTGGCTGATCCGAAGCCAAAGCGACGAACGTGCGTGGTCATCGTTTCTATCCCGAGTCCGCGGAAGTCATCGGTCCCGCCGCCCACCATATAGAAGAACGTGTTGACCGATTCGGCGATGGCTTTCCGGACGTCAGTTGTGCCGTGACCACCGGGTTTCCAGTCGGGGAAAAACCACTGGCCGATCTGGATGCCGCCGACCGACTGCACGCTGGTCGACGGGGTGATAATGCGCTCGTCGAGGGCGGACGCGGCGATGAATGGCTTGATGGTGGAGCCTGACGGGTACTCACCGGCAATGGCGCGGTTGAAGAGCGGAAGGCGCGCATCAGACGAAAGTGCAGCGAACGCCTCTGGGGTCAGTCCGCGGGAGAACGCATTCGGGTCGTATCCCGGAACGGACACGAGCCCGAGGACGTCCCCAGTCCGCGGGTCGATGGCCACGGCCGCCCCAGCCGGAGCGTGCACGCGTTTGATCGCGGCCGTCAGCTCGTCGTAGAGGTGTTGCTGGAGTTCGCCGTCGATCGTGAGAACGAGGTTGGCGCCCGGACGCGGACGCTCGGTCGCGATGACGCGTTGCTCGCGGTTGGCACTGTCTCGTTCGATGTCCTGGACGCCGTTGCGGCCACGCAGTGTTTCCTCAAATACCGCTTCCAAGCCGCTCTTCCCGAGCGTCTCGACGGGCGCGTAACCGTTCTCCACCTCTTCCTGGGTCGGTTTGCCGAGGGTGCCGAGCAGGTGGCTGCTGGCCGGACCGAGTGTGTACGTCCGGAGCGGTTGCGCGTCGACGGCAATGCCGGGCGTGTCGCCAAAGCGCACGTCGAGGTTGATGGCCTGCTCGTGCGTCAGTTCCACGTCGAGTTCCACGCGCCCGTCGTCACCGGGATGTTCCAGCGCCGCCCGGACGTCGTCGGCTGGCTGACCAACGATCGTCGCGAGTGCTTCGAGGACGGTTGCCCGGGTGGCTGGTTCGACTGCGAGTTCTGCCGGGATCACCGTCACGGTGAACCGCGGGTGGTTGGCTGTGAGCGGTACGTGATTCCGGTCGAAGAGTATGCCGCGCGACGCCAGGAGCAGCTCGCGCTTGACGCGGTTCGATTCAGATTGGTCCCGGAGCTCGGCGCCGCGGACGAGCTGCAACTGCAGGAGGCGAAACGTGAAGACCACGGCGGTCACCAGCACCAGCACCGACAGAAGCCGGAGGCGCGGAAACGCGAACCGCTGCTTCATGGCCGCGCGGTCGGGCGCATCGAGAAAATCGTCGACGGTTGTTTCGCGGTGCCAACCAACCACGCGCCGCGACCGGATATCCTCGTGTGGGAGGAACGGTTCGAAGGGATTATGGGGTTTCATGGCGGAGGAAGAAGTGCGGGGCGGCCAGGCGACGGATGAGGAGCACGATGACGAACGCTCCGCCGGAGAGCAGGAGATTCCAGCCAAGGAAGATCGCCCATTCGCTGAAAATGCGGCTGTCGAGTGCGAAAGCGAATGGCGCGAGACCCACAACCGCGAGTGCGGTGGAGACGCTCACGAGCAGGCCGAACATGAGGAGCGAACCGAGGCCGATCGTCAGGAGTCGAAACAGTCGGTGTTGTCGAACGGGAATGCGGCGGGCCGAGAGGGTGAGGAGCGCGAGGGTCGCACCCGTACTCATGAGGTAGCTGCCGAAGGGGAGCGCCGAGAGGTAATCGAGCGTGAGTGCCATGCCGATTGCGGCGCTCGCCAGCAGCGGTGGTCGGACGAAGGGCATGAGCAGCAAGAGGAGGGTCCAGGGCAGGTTAAACGTGAGGGTCGGGTTGGTGAGGTTGAGCCAGGACACCTGGAGGTGCGCCAGCAGCACGAAGGTGAGGAAGAGGAGTGCCTGTTTACGCATGGTCGAACGTGAGGATCGTGACGACGGTCAGCGACCGTACAGTGGCGACCGCGTCGACCGATGCCGACTGGAAGAGGTCCCCAGGGCGTTGCTCAACTGCGGTGATGCGACCGATGACGAGGCCGGCGGGAATCCCCTGTTCAATCCCGGAGGTGACGACTAACGTACCAGGTTCCACGGGGTCGGTTTTCTCGAGTAGGTCCATGCGGAGGGAAAGGCCATGCTCGCCGGTTAGGATGCCCTGGCTGTGCCGTTCGTTCTCGACGCGACCGGCCACGCGCGCGTGGGAATCAGTCAAGACAATGAAGCGGGCTGATTCGGGTTCGCTCTCGAGAACTTTCCCTACCAACACGCCGTCGCCGACGATGACCGCTGCGCCCGGGAGCACCCCCTGGCTCCGTCCGCGGTTGACGAGGAACAGTTGGAAGGTTGGGTCTGGGGATCGCCCGACGACGCGGGCGACCGTCCCGGTCCAGGAACGCTCACCGAGGAACTGGAGCGCCCGGTCGACCTCGACCGCTTCCTCTCGATCAAGACGTAAGCGTTCATTCTCGGCCAGCGCGGCAGCGAGGGTATCGCGTAGCTGCTCGTTCTCCTCATGGATGGAGCGCGTGCCAGCGATGGATTGGCCGAAGGCTTGGACGCTCTGGGCCGCACGCGCCAGCCCGGATTGGAGTGGCGCAAACACGCGGACGCCGAATCCTTCCAGCGGGCGCAGTGCGCCAATGCGATGGAGCGCAAAGAACCCGACGATGGCAAGGCCGATGATGACGAGGACGGTTCGCGCTGGCCGCAGGGTGGGGCGCGCCATACACTACGTGGAGAATGCGTCGTCGGTCTCGGTTGGGACCAGGACGTCCCGCAGCGTTTCCAAGTCGTCCAGCACGATACCCGTTCCCCGCACCACGCAGGTGAGCGGATCGTCGGCGACATGAACCGGGACCTGCGTCTCGCGGTGCAGGAAGGTTGCGAGACCACGGAGGAGTGCGCCACCACCGGTCAGGACAATCCCCCGCTTGAAGATATCGGCCACGAGTTCAGGCGGCGTGTCCTCAATGGTCGCCTTGATGTTATCGACGATGAGCTTGGCGGAACGGTTCAGGGCCTCGCGCGTTTGCTCGCTGGTGATGGAAACCTCTTTCGGGAGGCCAGAGATGAGATCCCGTCCGCGCATTTTCATTTCGAGCGGCTCGGCGTCCGGCACCACGGTGCCGATGTTGATCTTCACCTCCTCGGCGGTTCGCTCGCCAATGAGCAGGTTGAATTGGTCCCGAGCATACGCGACGATGTTCTCGTTGAGCTCGGCGCCGGCCACCCGGAGCGAACGCCAACTGACGACGCCGCCCAGAGAGATGACGGCGATCTCGGTCGTGCCGCCGCCAATGTCCACGACCATGTTCCCCGAGGCATCCTGGACTGGCAAGCGGATGCCGATGGCGGCGGCCATGGGTTCTTCAATCAGGAAGACCTCGCGGGCGCCGGCCCGAAGCGTGGCATCCTCGACGGCCTTGCGTTCCACTTCGGTGACGCCGAGCGGAATGCCGATGACGATCCGCGGCCGCGGGAGGAACGCAAACGATTCGCGGTGGACCTTCTCGATGAAGTGTCTGAGCATCCGTTCGGTGATTTCGAAGTCCGAGATCACGCCGTCCACGAGTGGCCGCGTTGCGACGATGTGCCCGGGCGTTTTGCCGACCATCTGTCGCGCGTCATCGCCCACGGCCAGGATTTCGTTCGTCCGCGTGTTCACGGCTACGACCGATGGCTCATTGATGACAATCCCTCGGTCCTTGACGTAGACGAGCGTGTTGGCCGTGCCGAGGTCAATGCCCATGTCGTGGGAAAAGCGTCCCAGGAGTCTAGCGAGCATAGCGTTCCCGTTCGAGCGCGGTCAGACGTTTGAGCGCTTCCGCTGGGGTGACGAGCTCAAGGGTGTCTTCGTCTCGGCGTTTCCATTCAAGTTTGGCGCCGGTTTTCTTCGAGGCGACGATGCGCACGGGAAAACCGAGGAGGTCGGCGGTGGCGAACTGCTCGCCGGCACTACCAGCGCGGTCGGCGTAGAGTACGGGAACCCCGGCTTTTTCGCAAGCTCGGTACAAGGCTGCGGCAGCAGGTTCCGCACCGAGGGAGATGATCGTCGCCAGGGAGGGGCTGACGCTGGCCGGCCAGACAATCCCCTGCTCATCGTGGTGAACCTCAACGATGGTTGCCAGTACCCGACCCGGTCCAATTCCGTACGACGCCATGTGCATCGGCTGCTCACGGCCGTGGGCATCGCGGAAGACAGCGTGGAGCGCTTCGGAGAACCGCGTGCCGAGCTTGAAAATGTTGCCGACCTCAACGGCTTTCGCTTCGGCGAGCGTGCCATCGCCGTTGGGACACAGTTGGCCACCCTTGACCCGAGCAATCTCTTTGTTCTGGGCGACGTCGCAGGCCGGGCAGAACACGATGCGGTCTTCGCCCGCGTCGCTCACAACGGAAAACTCGTGGGAAAATTCTTTGGTGAAAGCACCGCCAGAGGCTTCGATGATTTTTGCCTTGAGGCCGCAGCGCTCGAAGATCGTGCGGTAGGCAGCTTGAACCTGGTCGTAGCAGGTTGCGAGGTCGGCCGCGTCCGCGTGGAAGGTGTACAAATCCTTCATCGTGAACTCGCGCAGACGAATGAGCCCTGATTTGGCGCGGGGCTCGTCGCGGAACTTCGTCTGGATTTGGTAGACTTTGAGGGGGAGGTCACGGTAGGACGTCACGCTGTGCGCCACGATGTCAGTGATGACCTCTTCATGGGTTGTCCCCAGCCCCACGGAGCGATCCTGATGATCGCGGAACTGGTACATGATGTCAGCCAGCGTCGCCCAGCGGCCAGTGACGTCCCACAGGGATTTCGGGTGGAGCGCCGGCAAGAGGAGCTCCTGTGCGCCGAGTGCGTTCATCTCCTCGCGGATGATACGCTCGATGTGGCGCTGTACGGTCAGGCCGAGCGGCAGGAGCGAGTAGACGCCGGCCATGAGTTTGTCGACGTAGCCAGCCCGGAGCAAGAGTTGCGCGTTCGTGCTCGTCTCATCTTTCGGGAGTTCCTTTCGGCTGGGAGCGAAGAGGTTGGAGGCGCGCATGGGCTTAGCGGAAAATGGAACGGACAGCGTCGGCGATGCGCTCTCCCACGCCGAACTGCCGCACGTCTTTGATCGAGACCGCCACGAGGAGGAGGATGAGGAGCACGAACCCGACGTTGTGGATGATGGCCTCGGTCTTCTGACTGATGCCCTTCTTCCGAATCGCCTCGAGCCAGAGGAAGAAGAGTCGGCCACCGTCGAGCCCGGGGAACGGCATGAGGTTGATGACCATGAGGGAGATGGACAGGATGGCCATGAACTGGAAAATGGCCAGGAGCCCAAACTGCGCCACTTGGCCGGTTAGCACGGCGATGCCAACGGGACCAGCCACGTCGGCGCTGATGGATTGATGGACCACAATGTCTTTCACGAGCGTCCCGAAGGCGACGAGCACCAACCAGGCGAGCTCGCCCGTCGTGCGAAACGCGTTGAGGATGGCCCAGTGGACGGGATAGGTCGCACGGGCGACGGTTTCGATCCCAGCGCCGATTTTGCCAACATCGCTGCCTTCAATGGACGTTGGCGTTATGACCACGTCTTGGAGCACGGCATCGCGTTCGACGACGAACGTGAGCGGCTGGCCCAGCGCCTGCTCAATGCGCTCTCGCACGACCTCTGCGTCGGAAACGGATTCGCCGTTGACGGATCGGATGAACGCGCCTTCCGTGAGTCCCGCGTTGCCCGCCGGTGACTCGGCCAGGATCGAGGTGATGACGACTTCCGGATCGCGGAGCTGGGCTCCCGGGAGCGTTTCCGTGGCAAAGGTTTTCATCCCGCCGAGGTACGTCACGATGAGGAGGACCATGGCGAGTGCGCCGTTCATGAGCACTCCCGCCGCGATGATGAGCGCCCGCCGGTGGCGCGGCGCATTCTGGAAACTGCGCGGATCGTCGCTCGGTTCGTGCGCTTGCTCGCCCTTGAGCCGGACGAACCCGCCGAACGGAATCCAATTGATGGAGTAGACGACGCCGTTGCGTCGCCGGCCCACGATGCGCGGCGGAAAGCCGAAGCCGAACTCTTCGACGTGGACGCCGAGACGGCGGGCGGTCCAGAAGTGGCCGAGCTCGTGGACGAAGACGAGGAGGCCGAGAACGAAGACAAACAGGAGAATCGCCATACTAGACAGCGGTCAATTCGCGCTCCTTGGCTGCGTAGCGTTCGTCGATGTCCTGGCTGACCTCTTTCACGATTGACTCGACCCGTTCTTTCTCTCGCTTGACCTCGTCCTCGGACTGGGTGCCGGCTCGTTCTGCGTCTCGGAGATCGCGCATGGCATCATCGCGCAATCGGCGCAACGCAACTTTCGCCTGCTCGGTTTTTTCGCGCGCGAGTTTGCGGTACGCGGTCCGACGCTCTTCGGTCAAGCTCGGGAGCGTGATGCGGATGAGTTTGCCGTCGACGACCGGGTGCAGGTCGAGTTTCGCTACCGCAATCCCCCGCTCAATGTCCTTCAAGAGGTTGGTGTCCCATGGTTGCACCAGGAGCTGTCGTGGCTCCGGTACCGTAATGGATGCGAGCTCAACGAGTTTCATGGGTGAGCCGTACGCAGCAATGGGCACCTGTTCAATGAGGGAGGGGTTAGCGCGGCCGGATCGAATGCCACGGAGCTCGGATTCGAGGTGGGCCAGGAGGTTGGCGATGGGCGCGTCGGTGCGTTGCATAGTCAGGGTTACTGTTCGGGAGGGAATTCAGCGCCGAGGTACATGACCGTCGAGTCGTTCGGGTCGATGCGGAGGTACGTGAGCGGGCGGTTCGTGGGAATGGTGTAGACGGTCCAGCTCGAACCGCCATCGAGACTCTGGTGGAGTTTGTTGCTGACGGCGAAGCTCAGGATTGCTTCATTGCCTGGATCAACTGCGACCTCCCCGATGCGAAACGGCGGCTGGAAGAGCGTTGGGATCCGCTCCCAGGTATCGCCGTTGTCGCGTGAGCGTAAGAGGCCATTGCCAGTGGCGGCATAGATGGTAGCGCGGTCAGGGCCGGCGAACGTGATACGGACGTGCTCGGCTGCCTTCGGGAAGGCGTCGAAGGTCGTCCGGAGCGACTCCCAGGTGCTGCCGCCGTCACGCGATCGCCAGAGGCCCTGTCTGGCGCCGCGGAGAAACGCGACGCGGCTGTCGCGCGGGCTGAAGATGAGATCGGCCGGGTCGTCGGCAATCTGTGTAATGTTCGTCCAGGTCTCGCCCTGGTCGGTGGTCCGATACACCGCGCCGAGGTTGGAGACCGCCATGATGCGCGCCGGGTTGAAGAAGTCGACTTCGAGCGTGCGGAGCACTTCTTCGCCGCGGGTGATGGTGAAGACGGTGGTCCAATTGGCTCCTCGGTCATCGGAGCGGAAGAGGCCCTTCCCGTCCGTGAGGAAGAGACGCTCATCATCGAGTGGGTCGAGCGCGAACGCAACAACTTGACCACGGAAGCCGGTGCGATCCCACTGCTCGCCGCGCGTGGTCGAGCGGAAGAGGCCGCTCGTATAGGTCGAGAGGAAGAGCAGACCTGGGTTGGCCGGGCTGGAGCGGAGATCGTAGGAGGGCCAGCTCGTGAGTGACACCGTCACCGTTTTCTTCCCGTCCTGGACGACTTCAACGAAGTCTTTCGCCACCCAATCAATCCCACGATTATCGCTGCGCAGGAGCGTCGGTCCGAGTGGCGGCGGGGAAGAAAAACGAATGCAGGCCTGGCCAGCCAGCAGGAAGAACAGGACGACAATGGCGAGAATGCTACCGTGGGTGCGCATGGGCGGCGAACTGGTTGGTGAACCGATCGAGGATGTTCTTGGGGCTGACATTCTGGTCGAGCAATGCGGGCAGGGTCGAGACGAAATCCGCGAGCTGGTGGAGGGGTTGTTCGGGGAGGCCGGCGGCGAGGCGTTCGAGGGCAACGCGAAAACGCTTGAGGCGGATGAGTGACGGGGCGCCCGTGGTGACCATGAGCACGTCGTGGACGATCAGGGCGAGTCGTCGAAACGTCGCCGTTGCTACCGGGCCGCTCGCCTTTCGATCAGTCGGCAGTACGGCCTCGCTCAACCCGAATGGTCGTTGCGTGCTGCCCTGGAGGGTACGGAGCAGGGTCGCGAAGGCGTCGAGTTCTCCCGCCAGTCTTTCGGGGCTGTGCGCGAGGTCGTGAGCGATGTCCGGGCGGCCGTCCGCAAGGCTGGCGATAAGCTCGCGTTCCGGTGTGGTGAGTCGACGCTCAAGGCGGAGGGCATCACGGATCACCGCCGTTGGGACGCGGTGGAAGTACACGAGCGTGCAGCGGGAGCGAACCGTCCGTGGTACAGCGTCGAGTGCGGACGTGGTGAGAATGAGGATGGTGTCGCCCCGAGGTTCTTCCAGCGTTTTCAGGAGGGCGCTCGCCGCGGCGTCGTTCAAGCGGTCGGCGTCTTCGATGATAACGACCTGGCGTGGCCCAACGACGGAACGAAGTTGGAGTCGGCGGTGGACGGTGTCTTGAGCCGGCGTCGTCCCGTTGGCCGTGGGTCGGATTTGCTCGAGGCGGATAGCAGCATGGTCGGCCGCTCGACGGACGATCAGTGCATCCGGGTTGGTGCCATGGTTCCAGGCACGGCACAGCCCGCAGGTTCCGCACGGTCGGCGGTCTGGCGTGGCCGCGCACTGCAGCGCGCGGCCGAACGCTCGGGCGACTGCGCGCTTGCCCACCCCTTCCGGACCGACGAAGAGAAAGCTTCCCCTGGCCGTTTCCCGTTCGATGAGAAGGCGAAGGTACTGGCGGGCGTGCTCGTTGCCAACGAGTGTTGGTGCGATCAAATGCATAGCAAAGGCGTCGCGACTATACCACGAGATGCCCTCGACGACAACGTTACCCGGCTGCGCGCGTCAGGACGCGGAACGTCTGATCGGCTACAGTGTCCCAGTCGGGAAAGTGTGCCGCCTGCCGCGTTCCGCGTTCGCGGAGCTGGTGGCGAAGTGCGTCGTCGGTCAGGACGCGGTAGAGGTGCTCGGCGAGCTGTTGATGGTCGTTGGGATCAGCCAACAGCGCTGCGTCGCCTGATACCTCGCGGAGTGCACCGATGTTCGACGCAACCACCGGAACACCGTGGCGGAACGCGTCGAGGACGGGCATGCCGAATCCTTCATAGAACGAGGGGAAGAAGAAGGCTCGGGCGTCTCGCCACAGTGATTCCAGGTCGTCGGCGGGTACCCACGAGAGCTGATGGACGCGTTCCGGGTGCGGGACGGCATTGAGCGCCCGCTGAATCTCGTCAAAACCGACCCCGGCCTTGCCCACGAGCACGAAATCCGGAGCGTCTCGGAGCCGGCGCTGGAGCAGACCGTATGTCGACAGCGCGCCGGCGACATTCTTCTTCCGCTCGAGGCGGCCGATCGACAGGATGTAGGGACGGGTGAGCCCGGAGCGCGCTGGCGCGCTCTTCCCAGCGTGCCGCTCCCCGGCGCTCGTTGGGGTGGCGCCATGCGGGATGATGGTGAAGCGGTTCGGGTCCGCACCGTAGGAGCGAACGAACTCGTCCCGGCTAAACCGTGAGACCGTAATCACCCGCGCGGCCCGGCGGAGTGCCAGTCGCATGCTAAAGCGGTGATAGTCGAGTTCACTGTTTCCGTACCGCCCCAGCGTGACGAGCCGCACCAAGAGGCTCACGAGCGTGCGCTGCCACCCGCGGCGCGGTCCGATCGGCGTCTGTCCATACAGTTCCGGGAAGGCTTCAAAACCTGCGTCGTGACAGGTGGTGACGGTGGCTCGTGGATGGATGAGCGGTATGGTGTGCGCTGGCACGAACAAGACGTCTGGTCGTCGCCAGAGCATCTCCAGGGAGAGTCTCAATTGGCTCCAGAGCAGTGCCGCTGGCCACTGCAGGACTTTATTGACCACCCGCGGACCAAGGAGCCCGCTGAGTGGCGGGCCGAGTGGCTCTTTCGAGTACAGCCAAAACGTCACCTCGGGATGGCGAAGGACGAGGTGCTCGATGATGTACTGGGAGTACCACTCGGTTCCGGTTTTCTCTCGGACCGTGGCGCGCGAGGCGTCGATGCCGATGATCATGTTTTGGTCGAGAGGATGCTCCGCTTGTAGGACTCGAGGTTCTCCAGCGCGATCCCGGTGCCCTTTGCCACGCAGAGCAAGGGATCGTCAGCGACGTAGGCCGGGACGCCCGTGGCTTGGGCAATGAGCCGGTCGATGTTCCGGAGCAAGGCTGATCCGCCGGACATGATCATGCCTTTGTCGATAACGTCAGCGGACAGCTCGGGCGGCGTTTCTTGGAGGACGGATTTTACGGCGTGGACAATGCCGCTGAGCTCATCCTGGACGGCTTCGGTCACATCGTCCGAGGTGACGGTGATGGTCTTCGGGAGTCCAGAGATGACGTCGCGGCCGCGCACTTCCAGGGAGAGCGTCTCCTCGAGCGGCAGCGCCGAACCGATGGTGATTTTCATGTGCTCGGCCGTGCGCTCGCCGATCGCCAACCCGTACTTCTTCCGGACGGACTCTTGAATCGCCGCGTCGAGTTTCGTGCCGCCGATGCGGACGGACGTGTTCGCCACAATCCCACCCAGGGAAATGATTGCGATTTCGGTGGTGCCACCCCCGATGTCGATAATCATGTGGCCGGAGGCCGAACCGATGGGGATGTTGGCGCCGATGGCGGCGGCCACCGGCTCTTTGATGATGTACGCGGCTTTCGCGCCAGCGGCCAGCGTGGCGTCAATCACCGCCCGTCGCTCGGTCGAGGTGATGCCGCCGGGGACGGCAATCATGACCTCGGGTTGAAAAAAACGCACACCACCAATGGCTTTGTTGATGAAGTAGCGGATCATGGCTTCGGTCGTGCGGTAGTCGGCTATCACCCCGTCTTTCAACGGCCGCCGCGCGACAATGGTGTCGGGGGTACGACCGAGCATTTCTTTGGCCTCATCACCGACGGCTAAGACCTTCTTGTCACTCAAGGACACGGCCACGACTGACGGCTCATTGATGAGAATCCCCTTGCCTGGAATGTGGACAAGGGTGTTCGTCGTGCCGAGGTCAATGCCGATTCGCTTATGGAACATTAGCGCGCCAAGTGAAGGGTGAGGGCACGATCCGTCTGGAGGTTTGTCTCGTGCGACAGGTCAGTATGTCGTTTTGCGAACAGGGTGTCAATCCCGGTCACGGCGGTAATCTCGGAATCGAACGTGAGCGAGAGCACCACGGCGTGCGCGGCTGTACCCGCCTGCTTTTCGAGGTAGAGCGTGTAGGAACCCGCTGCGATTTGTTGCGTCACTGCGTCTGGGAGTTGGAAGGTGAACGTGATGTGTTCGGTCGTGCCGGGCTCGATGGACTTGAAGGCAGCGAAAACGGTCTTCCCGTGCTCTTCATCGATGGTCACCTGTCCGGGACGGTCTGACCGGTCCGTCAGGTCTGCCCCGTCACTGGTGATGAGCTCCGAGCCGAAGGGGACGTACACGCGCAGGTAGGTGCGGTAACGGGTGGTTTTCTCAGTGAAGTCGCCGGTATGCTCGTAGGTGATCGTCGCCGTCGCTTCGAAGTGTTGGTCAACCGGTTTGAGCTCGTAGCGGATGGTGCGGTTCACGACCGGATCAGTTTTGAGGGCTGCCACATTGGCGTCGACGAGCATGAGGAAATCACCCGGGACCGACTCGACCGCACCGCCCCACTTCTGCTCGAGGGCGAAGGTCTGCAAATCGCGGTTGGTGAAATTGAGCAAGACCTGTTTTTCCGTGAGTTCGGTGAGCATGGTTTTCCAGAGCTCACTCCACTGGGTCTGCGGGAGTTCGTAGATGCGAGTCAAGAGGATTTGTCCGAGCGCCCCGATGATTTCTTTGCGTTCTGATTCCGCCACACCCTGTCGGTAGTAGCCGAAGGTGGTGAGGTCTTGGAGGGTGTCCACGAAGTTGTCTCTGGTGAATTCGACACCCGAAACCGTAATCGGTCCGGTCAGGGCGATGAGTGCCTCGATGAAGGTGGGCGTGACTGCCAGGACGCCGTCGAGCTGTTCCCGGCCGCCCTCAAGTCGGTACAGCTCCGCGGCTTTGGCAGCGCTCGTGGGGAAGTCCGGGGACCAGTTCGCATCACGGAACCACCACCGCTCGGCACTGTTGTAGAGCTTCAACGGCAGCGGTGGCTCAACGTTCAAGGTGCTTTTGGCGCGGTTATCGAGATTGTAGGCATTCTCCGTCGTGAAGTGCACGATCTCGCCGTCTTCGACCTTCATGATGCCGTACGTGCCGATGAATCCGCCGGCCGGACGGAGTTCCGCGTTATTCTGCAACAAGAAGAGATAGGTCTGCTGGTCGCCGTGGCCAAGGAAGGTTGGGAGGATGCGTGCGATTGGTGCGGCGCGGGAGAGGGCTTCTTCGATGATGAGGAAGTTTTCCCGCAGCGGCGCAAGTTCGCGGTTGACGCGCGATCTGACCAGGGAACGCGGCATGGCATCGAGGCGTTCGACCATCGTGCGGAGATCCGTTTGCACGGTCCGGAGCGTTGGTTCGGCCTCGCCGAGCCGTTCGAGGATCTGGGTTCGGTCATCAATGCTCAAGCTCGCGAGCGTCAGTGGCGTGTCGCGCTTCACGAACGGTCCGATGAGGTCATCGGTGAAATCCGTGACCCGCCCGACCATCGTCAAGAGGATGTCGCCGATGACGAGTAAGTCGTCGCCGGCGCGAATGTTGCTGCCGACGAGCGGAACGATGCGCCACCACCGCAGCGATCGAAACGCGACCCGCGTGTCATCCAGTGCTTTCCGTGTTTTGTCGAGTTCAGCGCGGGCCTCGTCGAAGCGTTGGGCCACGAGCAGCTGCTGGGATTTGACTAAACGTGATTGGAACTTCTTGGCCGCGTTGGCCGTTCGGACAGCCGGCGGGACCGTGACAATGGCCAGCAACGCGAGCACCGCGCTGACGATCGCGATGGTCATCGCCACCCTCCGGCGCCGCCACCAGGGCCGTCGGCGCCCCGATCCCTGGAGGAAATCGAGCCGCTCACGCGTGTTGAGCCTGAACAAGCGCATGGGCATAGCTTACCGGTGGAATCCGTACTTCGCAAAGTAGCGGAGTCCGCTAACGATGTGGACTCGCGTGGAGGCGCTCAAGATTCCCTTGAGTCCCGGGTTCACGGCCGAGAGGCGACGGTGGTAGTGCACCATGCGACTGGCCGGATGGTAATAAATTTTGTACCCAGCCGCCCAGAAACGTCGGCACCAGTCAACGTCTTCGAAGTAGAGGAAGAACCGTTCGTCCATGAGGCCGACGCGCTCAACCGCCTCCATGCGCACGAGCATACAGGCACCCAAGACCCAATCAACCGTTCGCGTATCCGTGTGGTCCCAGCTCGTGAGCAGGTATGCGCGGAGCCGGCGCCGCGCCCCGGGGAGGTTCCCGAGCGGCGTTCGGCGGAGGATGGGGATGAGCGGGTCCGGGAAACGAAAACAGGAGAGCTGGGTGGTGCCGTCGGGGTTGACGAGTTGCGGTGCGACCAGGGCCGCGTCCGGATGCGCATCCAGGAACGTGACAAGCGTCTCGACGGCACCGGGGAGAACGGCGATGTCAGGATTGAGGATGAGGGCGTACGCGCCCTGCGCTGCCAGCAGGCCGAGGTTGTTGCCGGCTGCGCAGCCGCCGTTGACCGGTGAGCCGATGAACCGCACACCCGGGAATGAACGGGCGAGCATTGCGCCAACGCCATCACCAGAATTGTTGTCCACGACGATGATTTCGTATGATAGTGCGAGGCGGGCTGCGTGAATACCGCGGATGCACTCGCGCACGAGGCCAGCACTCTCGTAGTTGAGGATGATCAGGGAGAGTTTCATGCGGTCTGGCGCTGGCGAAGGATGTGTTGACGTTTCGGCCAGAGGCGCGGGAGGGCTGCGACGGCCTGGCCCAATCCTGCCAACGTCCGCGGCTCGGTGCCGAGGAGAAAGAAGAATTTACCAACCTCGTACGGAATGGTCCAGGGCAGCCGCCTGAGCAGGTCGCCGAACGGCTGGTTTTTGTATGCGACGAGGAAGTGATTCCGGTACGAGCGCTGGCGAAGATGGAGGGGGCGGGCGAGCCGCAGTTGGCGCTGCGCTCGGGGACTGTTCCGCGCTGCCGGTGGGAGTCCGCTGCGGGCATGGAAGACAACCGCGCGCGGTTCGTACCAGCAGGTCCACCCGCGGTGACGGAACCGCCACGAGAGGTCGACATCCTCTTTGTACATGAAGAAATCTGCATCGAAGAACTCGTCGCGGAACCTAATGTCTTCGAGTGCCGCACGGCGATAGAGACAGCACGCCGCGCTCAGTGCGAACATGGGCTCGGCGCGGTCGTACTGGCCGGTGTCCTCCTCGCCGGCGCCGCGGTCACGGACGGCGCCTGACCGGTCGCGGACGATGCCGGTCGAATCGAGCGCGGTGAGCCGCTCGACCAGATCGAACTCGGACGCTCCGCGACGAGAGCGCCGGAGCTTCGGACCGACCGCCCCGGCGCGCGCCTGGCGTTGCATGGTCTCGACCAGGAGTGCCAGCGCCGATGGCTCGAGGATTGTGTCCGGATTCAGGCACAGGACCAGCGGCGAGCGAGAAATGCGCAGCGCTTGGTTGTGCGCTGCGCCGAACCCCATGTTCCTCCGTTTCTGGATGAGTGACGCCGGGGGAAAGGTTTCGCGTACGACGGTCACCGTGTGGTCGATGGAACCGTTGTCGACGACCGTCACGGAAAAATCCTGAAACGTTTGCGCGGCCAGGCTGAGGAGGCAGTCGCGGATGACCTTGGCACTGTTCCAAGTCACCATGCTGACCGTCACCGCAGCGCTCATACGGTCTTCACGGGCATCGCCCGTAGTAGCGCTGCACTCAAGAGGACAATGCCGATGCCGAGCGGGTGGTTGAGGTAGGGACTGAACACGTGCGTCACCGCCAGCCCGATCAAGGCAAGGAGCAGGCCGAAGCTGACAGCGCTGACCTCGTCCCGGAGTGCCCGCAGCCGCAGGGCGCAGTCGTGGATGAGCCGTTTGAGGAAAATGATGTAGATGATGACACCGACGAGTCCCATTTTGACCGCGATGTCGAGCCAGCCCCATTCGAACGCGGACGTGGTGAAGCGCGCCGGCTTTCCATCCCTGGCAATCCGCGGATCAGAGGAGGAGTACGTGATGGTGCTGCCAAAACCTGTTCCGATGGCCGGGTGCTGGCCGATGCGCGTGAACATGGCCGGCAGCAGCGCCCGGCGGGAATCGACCGCTGGCTGGTTCTGGCTGAACCGCTCACGCACGAGTGCTTGTCCGCCGGAAGGTTCGCCGCCCGTGGGGAACGGCAGCGGGAAGGACATGCTCCAGGAGATGAGCCCGGTCGCGAGCGCGCCCAGGGACGCCAGCAAGCCGAGGGTGAGGAACCCGCGCCGCCAACCGTAGCGGTAGCGGATAAGGATGAGCGCGCCGACGATGAGACTGGCAGCTGCGCCAACCCAGAAGCTCCGCGACAGGCTCACGAGGATGGCAACGACGCCGGCGAGGGAAATGACGTACAGCCCGCCTCGGTCGTCGTGCCGTTCACGGAGCAAACGCATGGCTAAGACGCCGAAGGCAATCAAGAACCCGACCAAGCCGAAGATCTGGCTCTGGAAGAACACGCGGTAAAAGTTCGCGAAGATGTGCGCCACCTCTCCCACGCCGGTGTCGCGAATCCACGAGTAGAGCGGCCGCACCGTTGACAGGCCGTAGTGGGTGAAGATGCCGAGCACGACCAAACTCTTCAGCCCGACCAGGAGAATGCCGCTGAAGAAGACGTTGTAGAGCTTCCGGCGTTGCTCTGGCTTCTCCAAGCTCGTGAAAATGACCGGGGCGAGGAGAAAGTACAGGTACGCGTTGACATCGAAGAAGATGCGGGCGAACGGGTAGCCGTGCACGAGCGCGTTCAGAAAGCCCAGGATGACAATGGAGGCGAGAGCGATGAGGTACGCGGTGTAGGGCTGGACGGACGTAAAGAACGAGAGTTTCTTGTAGCGCCGTTTGAGCAACCACACGATCAGCAGGATGACGAACAGCGAGAGTCGGATCGAGACGTCGAACGAACCAACCGCGAAGTGGTAGAGGTAGCCCTTACCGCCCACGACGAGTTCAGCGATGACGATGAGCAGGGCAAAGTCGGTTGAGAGCAGTGCAATGGCGAGGAACATCGCGGAGATGACGAAAAAGGCTGCGACGCCCGCAACGGTATTCTGCGAGACCGCAAACGACACGAGCTCGTTGGCCACGAGCACGAGGGTCATGAAGAAGAGGAAGCGCCGGTCAATCATTCGTTTCGGTCAGGCAACACGGAGGTTACGATGGATTCGGAGGCGCCTGTATTGTGCATACTCTCGCCTTCCCCATCAAGCCTGCGCCGATTCCTGGCTCTCCTCGCGGACGCGGGCCACGAGATTCCAATGCCAGCTCACCCGGTTCACGCCGGGGCTGTGCTCGAGGACGCGATCGGCCAGGCTCAAGACGGTCAGAAGAAGATGGGGGGTGTCCCAGGTTCGGCCCAACGCTTTCGCGAGGAAACGCGTCGTCTGATCGGCGAGCTCTGTCAGGATTTTCGCCGGACGGAGGGAGAGGACTTCGAGGTTCGCGTTTCGGCAGAGTGCGCGCAATTCCGCCGCGGTGAACCCTTGGGTGGTGTCATCGCCGAGCGAATGCTGGACACCGTGCTCCTGGTTGCGGAACACGCGGCGCAGCGGACCGAGGAGCCGGAACACCGTCCGGTAGGGCCAGCGTTGGGGCTCGAGCTCCAGGACGATCAGGCCGCCCGGGCGGACGACGCGGCGCAGTTCGCGCAGGGCGTTCGCTGGGTGGGGAAAGTGGTGGAAGGAGGCGGCGGTGAGCACGGCATCGAACTGGCGATTCAGAAATGGAAGATGCTCTGCGTCCGCGACAGCGAAGCGCATTCGATGGGACAGGCCCAACTGACGCGCTGCTTCCCGAGCGCGCTCCACCCTCGCTAGGGCAATGTCTGTCGCAGTCACGAACAGCCCGTGCTGGGCAAGTTCAAAACTGTCAGGCCGGTTTCCGCACGCGACTTCGAGGACGTGGCTGCGGGTCGGTGCATCGAGTAATCGCCGCTTTGGCTGCTGGTGGTAGTGGCGGTTGCGCGGCGCGATGCGGTTTGCTCCTGGCTCTGGGTCGTGGCTGTGCGCAGCCACCTCGGTTTGCTTAAAGGTGTCGAAGTAGGCAGGATGGAGGAAAACGGGAATGCCATGGACGGTTGCAAATCGCACTTGACAGCGCGGACACACGGCCGGGAACTGCGTTGGGAGCGTTCGGCGACAGCGTGGACAGGACCACTGTTCGGTTGGCGACAGCGGAAGGCGCGCCGGGTGTTTTCGGAGCACAATGGCTTCTGCTTCGCGCAGGCTCATGCCCGCGCCGCGCGACAGCCGATCAGCCAGCCGCGGAAAACGGTACAGGAACTTGGGGAACCAGCGGCTGCTCATCGAGTTCGATCCCGGGTCCTGGCGATACAACGCTTCGTTGACCCAGATCCCGGGCCGGCCTTGCGCTCCCATGCGCAACCACAAGTCCCAATCCTGGAGCCGCTGCAACGACTCATCGAACCCCGGAAAGTCTCTCCGGCGGATGAGCGCACGGGTCGAGATGTAGTTCCGCTCGCGGAGCGCAGCCAGATCAAACGGTCGAAGCTTGAACGTTTTCCAGCCCAAGCGGAACGACGAGTACGCAAAGGCGGCTGACGGCTGGCGTTCGAGCGCGTCAACGAGGGTTCGGATGGCGTCGAGCCGGTGCACGCAGTCATCGTCGGAGAAGTAGAGGAATTCGCCGGAGGCGTGACGGGCCGCGAGGTTGCGAGCAGCAGCTGCACCGCGCGCCTCCCCTCGGACGAGTCGGACCCGCGGGTCACGGGTGGCAATGGCTGGCGTGGCGTCGGTGGACTGATCATCCACCACAATCCACTCGAGGTTCGGGTAGTCTTGCGTCAGGAGAGAATCGAGCGTTGCGCCGAGCGTGCGGGCAGCGTTGCGCGCCGGGATGCAAATGGACACGCGCGGTCGGTCCGTCATCAATCCGAGCAGCCGTTCCAGCCGCGCGACGAACCGCTCGGTCCCGAACGTCCGGCGGACGTGCTCGGGCCCTTGTGCGGCCATTGCCCGGAGCATCGTTGGTTGCTCCCACAGGGCCGCGATTGCGTCCGCCAGGGCGGTCGGGTCGTCAGGCGGAACCAAGATGCCGGTCACGCCGTCGACCACTGCTTCCGGAACCCCGCCGACGCGCGAGGCGACGACGGGTCGGCCGGCCGCATTGGCTTCGAGCGCGGCAACGCCAAAACTCTCTTCCTGGACGTAGGTTGGATGGAGCAGACTGCGGCTCGGTTGGAGAAAAATGGAACTTGCGGCCAACGCTTCGCACCGGTCGCGTTCATCGGACGCGGGTTCCAACGAGACGTTCGCCTCGATGCCAAGGCGCCGTATGAGCGCACGATATGACGGTTCGGCCGGACCGCTGCCCAAGAGGCGGTAAGAAACGTCGGGGTAGTGCGGACGGAGCTTGCTCACGGCGGCGATGGCCGTATCGTACCCTTTGATGCTCGTCCAGCGCCCCAGCGAAGTTACGGTGTGCGTGGCGGGAACCGGTGTGACCGGGCAGCGGTTCGCGGCGACCGGCGGATAGAGCAAGCCGTGCCGGTGGATGGGCAGATACGGTGCCAGTTGGCGTGAGGTCCACTGGCTATTGACGAGAACCGACCCGGTTTCGCGCAGACTGCGTCGCAGCAGGAGACGATGCGCCGGAGAAGGCGTGTAGGCGAGAAAATCAAAGCCGTGGAGGTAGACCGCTGTCTGGACTCCCAGCGCACGGTGCAGCCAGCGGCCAGCCCACACGTACGGCGCGTAGTGGGCAAAGAGGACAAGGTCGGCGCGCTCTTCCACGCAGACGGCGGCGAGTCTGGAGGCGAACCGGCGCCAACTCGGCCATTGCCCTCGCTCGAAGATTGGCATGCGGCGAACGCGGAACGCCTGTTCCCCGTCGTAGCGCCGGGCAGCGTCGTGGGGTGGCGCCACGACCGTGCACCGGTCAGCGAAGTGCCGAGCGATCGTCTCGGCCGTTGCTTCAATACCGCCTCGGTCAGGGGGAAAGAATGCTGCAACGAGGACGACGCGCTTCATACGCTTCCCCGCTGCCGAAGCTGCCGCACGAGCAGTGCCAACTCCGACCGGCTGATGCTTCGCGCGAGCATGCTGCCGATGACGTAGACTCCCCCACCCAAAGCCAACGACACGAGAACGGGAAGGCGATCGACCAGCACCAGCGAGACCAGCGTCATCGCTGCGGTGGCGAGGCCGAGTCGGACTGCGAAGGCACCGAGACTCCGCCACGCGATACGATCGCGCGCCGCGATGAATCCGTACACGGTGAAGGTGATCGCGCTCGCGAGTGCGGCAATGCTCGCGCCAACGTGCTGCCACTGCGGAATGAGCATGAGGTTGAGCAGGACATTCACCGTCACCACGCCGCCCAGCCCGATCGTATTGTTCACCTGACGATTCATTGCGTTCAGGAGGGAGGTGAGGAACAGGTTGATGAAGAGGAACGGGACGCTCGCGATGGAGATTTGCAGTGCGAGTGCGGCGTCGACGAATTCAGGCGTGATCAGTGCGAGGATGGGTCGGGCGTGGACGATGATGAGCGCTGCGATCGGAAAGCTTAGGAAGGACAAGCCACGCAGCGAGAGCACAATGAGGTGCTCCAAGCGTTCACGCGACAGCTCAAACGCTTGGCTCAACGCTGGGTACACGCTTGTGTTGAACGCGACGGGGAGGAACTGGAGCGCGTACGTGATGCGGTAGGCGGCCCCATAGAGACCAACGTAGTGGCTGGTCGAGAGCAGTCCGACCAAGACGGTGTCGACGTACGCGTAGACCCTGACGAAGAGGCCCGAGAGGAAGAACGGGCTCATCGCGCGTTTGCTCCAGGGTAAGCCGGCCGGTCCCGTGCCAGCGCTGGGCGGGAGCGCCGCCCGGAGCCGCGTCGTCGCGTACGTCACGTTGAAGAGGCTGGCCGCCAGCAGCGCAATCCCAAGCCAGATGGGTTGTCGGGTGGCGACGAGCCCGGTCACGCCCACGAGCAAGATGAGCACTTGGCTGATGGTCGATCCAACCGCCTCGAATCGTAACCGTTGCAGCCCGCGCAGGACGCCGTACGCTGTCAGCGCAAAGGATTCGAAAACCATCACGAGCGCCGCCAGGACGAGCAACCAACGCGTTAACGCATCATGAATGATGAACGGTGCGATGCCAACGAGAGCCACGGTGGTGGTGATCGCTGTCCAGACCTTGAACCGCATGACGGCAGAATAGATCGCTCGAGCCCGGCTCGGATCGCGCGCGACATCGCGGATGACCATCGGCGAGAAGCCCAGATCGACGAAAATGCCGAAGAGGTTCGCAAAAGAAACCGCGAAGAAGAACGAGCCGGTGTTCTGCGTGCCGATGAGATTAGCGAAAACGACGAAGTACGCGAAGGCCAGGATTTTCTGGACGATAGAAGCCACCGTCAGGTACGCGGTATTCCTCGTCAGTTGTCCTGGTGGTTGGTCCGGCGCGGGCATGATTTCAGCAGCGCGCGTACAAGGGACCCGCTACCGTTTCTGCCACTGCGGGGCGCGACGGGCTCGCTTCAAACCGTATTTCTTCCGTTCCTTCACGCGCGGGTCACGGGTTAAGTGTCCGGCGTGTTTGATCGTCGGCCGGAGCGCTGGGTCGTGGGTGACGAGGGCACGAGCAACACCCAGTCGAATCGCGTCAGCTTGTCCCCGCTTTCCGCCGCCATGCGTTCGGATGCTGAAGGAGCCGGCAACGCTGCGGGCAATCGTTTCCAATGGACTCGTGGCGATTTGCTGCAGCTCGACCTGAGGGAAGTACTGCTCGACGGGAAGTCCGTTCACCGTGAATGCTCCACCGTCGTTCGCCTGGAATCGGACGCGCGCAACGGCGGATTTCCTGCGGCCAACCGCGTAGAGGTAGGTGCGCTTCGTGCTTTTCGGCTTGTCAGGGGTACGTGCGGGTCGCGCCGGTGGCGTGATGCCTAGGCTGGGCTTCGATACGGTTTTTCGCGCACGTGGCCGGCTGGGCGCCTTTCGCTTTTTCGCGGTGGTCTTCGTTGGCATATAATCAGTGGCTGAAGGTCAGGTTCCGAAGGAGGTGGCGGCGCAACCGATTTTCCGGCAGCATGGCGCGGACGACGGCGCGAAATACCCGTTCTGGATTTTGCGCAAACGCTTTGCCGAACGCGACGTCTTTCAAGCCTCCCGGGTACCCAGAGTAACGGTACCGGTGCGCGCTTCGACGGCGCGCGGAGAGCGCGAGGTGTTCGACGTGCTTGACGCGGATGCGAACACGCGGCGCTGCCTGGGGAGTGAAATCAGGTCGGTGCTTCCCGCGGAGGGTTTTGGCAACCGTGGCTGCTAACCGGCCGAGCGGCTGGTTCGTTGCGTCAAATTCGAGGGTCTCCGTGAGGGTTGCCATAGAATTACACCAGCTCCAGCCGGGCGAGCGGCGCACCATCGCCAGCGCGCGTTCCGAGTTTGACGATCCGCGTGTACCCACCTGGTCGGGAGGCATACTTCGGACCGATGGTCGTCAAGAGCGCATTCGTCGTGGTTCGATCATTGAGGCGTTGCAGGATCATCCGCCGCCGCTGAAGCGTATTCGTACGAGCCAGCGAAATGAGGCGCTCGACAGTCGAACGCACTTCCTTGGCCTTCGCGACCGTCGTGGTGATATGACCACGCACGATCAGTGAGCGCGTGAGCGCCGACGCCAGTGCGCGCCGGTGGGCGGGCGTTCGACTCAAGATTCGTCCATGCTTCCGATGTCGCATAGCTTATTCGCTCGTTTCCTCGTTCGCCCCCTCGGTTTTCTTGGTCGGCTTTTTCTTGACGGGTTTTGCCGGTGCCTTTTCTTCAACCCCAGTCTCGGGCAGCGAGTTGGTAACGAACTGGAAGTGCTCGACGAGAATGCCGCCGGCGATGCGCATGGCTTCGGCTGGTGACATCGTGCCATCGGTCCGTACGTCGAGGATCAGCCGGTCGTAGTTGGTCATTTGCTCAACGCGCACATGCTCGACCTCAAAATTGACATTCCGCATCGGCGTATAGACCGCGTCGACCGCAATCGTGCCAATGTCCCAGCGCTCTTTCTCACGGTTTTCCACGGGAATGTACCCACGACCAGCGTTCACGGTCAGTTCGAGCTCGAACGCCGCTGCCTTATCGGTGAGCGTCGCCAGAGGCTGGTCGGTATTGATGAGCTCGAGGTTCGTCGGCAGCTTCAAGTCTGCGCCGGTCACGGTTTTTTCTCCCTTGGCTTTGAGCGTGGCCACGAGCGGTTCATCACCTCTAAGCTTGAAGCGCAACCGCTTGATATTCAAGAGGATCGCGACGATGTCTTCCTTGACGTGCGGCAGCGTGGAGAATTCGTGGAAAACATTGGCGATTTTCACGGCGGTGACGGCAGCGCCGGGCAACGACGAGAGGAGGACGCGACGCAACGCATTCCCAAGCGTCGCACCGTACCCGGGGTACAAGGGCTCGACGACCACCGTCGCGTGGTCGCTACCGTCTTCGTTGACGACGCACTTAGCGGGGAGGGGAATGCTCTGCATAGGACAAGAATGAAGAAATTAGCGTGAGTAGAATTCGACGACCAGTTGAGCCTTGATGCTCTGCTGCAACGATTCGACGGACGGCGCCGTCTGGACCGTTCCGGTCAGGGCGGTCTTGTCCAGCGCGAGCCAATCCGGGAGCTCGTGGCGTTCGAGCTCTTTGACGAGATCACCGTACCGCTCCTTCGATTTCTTGGCGTCGGCAATGGCCACCACATCCTGGACCTGCACCTGGTAGGAGGGAATATCAACGTGTTGACCGTTGACGGTCAGGTGGCCATGCCGGACCATTTGGCGTGCGGCAGCGCGGGATTTGGCGAAGCCTAATCGGTACACGACATTATCGAGTCGCTGCTCGAGCATCCGCAGGAGGAGTTCCCCGGTATTACCCGGCTTGGCGACGGCCCGCGCAAAGTAGAGCCGGAACTGATTTTCCATGAGCCCGTACATCTTCTTCGCCTTTTGCTTCTCGCGAAGCTGGGTGCCGTACTTCGACAGGCGGCTCGTGGCCTGCTGGCCGTGCATGCCGGGTGGGTAGGCGCGTCGGACAACCGGACATTTCGGCGTAAAGCACTTCTCCCCTTTCAAGAAGAGTTTCTCGCCGACGCGGCGGCACTGTTTACACGCTGGTTCGAGGTTGCGGGCCATAGGGGGTTAGACGCGCCGTGGCTTGCGTGGCCGTGGGCCGTTATGCGGGATCGGGGTGACGTCTTTAATGCTCTGGATGGAAAAGCCATTGGCGCCGAGCGCGCGAATGGCAGCTTCGCGGCCGCTCCCCACACCGCGGACGAACACATCAATACTCTTCAAGCCGTAGTCGCGCACTTTCTCCGCTACGTTTCGCACGATGACGCCGGCTGCGTACGGCGTCGATTTCTTGGGTCCGCGGAATCCCACGTGGCCAGCAGACGCCCAGGCGAGGACATTCCCCTGCTGGTCGGTGAGCGTGACGATCGTATTGTTGTACGTCGCGAGAATGTGCGCTTGGCCGGATTGGACGAACTTTCGTCGTTTCTTCGTTCGACTGGCCGGGCGCGGGGCTGGTGTAGCTGGAGCTGACGAAGGCATGGATTACGTCTTCTCCGCGGCAGCGCGTCGTCCCGATCCCATGGTCCGGCGAACGTTGCCGCGAACCGTGCGCGAGTTGGTCTTCGTCCGTTGTCCGCGGACCGGCAGTCCGCGCGTGTGGCGAACACCGCGATAGGCACCGATCTCTTTGAGGCGCTTGATGTTGGCGAGGACTTCGCGCCGCAGCTCACCCTCAACGCGAAAACGCTTTTCGATGATATCGCGCAGGGCGTTCACTTCCTGTTCGTTGAGTGACTCGGTTGTGCGTCCAATCGCGACATTGGCTTCCTGGAGGATGCGCAGCGCGTGGGCCCGGCCGATGCCATAGATCGCCGTTAACGCGAACTCAATGCGTTTCGTGGGTGGGAGGGTGATGCCGGCGATGCGGATGGCCATGGTTACCCCTGACGTTGCTTATGCTTCGGATTCGGACAGACGATGTAGACGCGCTGGTTCCGGCGGACAACGCGGCAGTTCTTGCACATGGGCTTGACCGACGAACGGACTTTCATAGCGCTAGTGACGATAGGTGATGCGGCCCTTGGACAGGTCGTAGGGCGTCATTTCAACGGTGACACGGTCGCCGCTCATCAGGCGGATCTTGAACATGCGCATTTTCCCGGAGAGGTGGGCGAGGACCGTGTGGCCGTTATCCAGCTCGACACGAAACATTGCGGAGGGAAGCAGCTCGGTGACCTTTCCCTGCACCTCGATGAATCCCTTCGCATTTTGGGCAGGCCCCGAAGCGTTGGTTGAAGCCGGGGGGGGAAGTACGCGACGGCGCTTATGTCGTGCCATCCAAGGAAAAAATGCTCAAAATAGGCGCATTCTGAAAGCGCAGGAGGTACAGACCTTGACGGATTTCCCGGCTCAAATGCACCACGAAATCTTGCACTTCAGAAGTTCCCTGGTACTGTACGGACTTCCCGCATTCGTGTCAAGCGCCCTCCACCACCGCTTTGATTCTCCGCATACCAGCGGCGATGGATTTTTCTGACAGCAGTCGGAAGCGACCGACCTGGGCGGTGTGCTCGACGTGAGGTCCGCCGCAGAGCTCTTTGGAAAAATCACCCATCGTGTAGACCTTGACTTCGGGCTCATACTTTTCCTTGAAGAATGCAAGCGCTCCTTCGGCGATCGCCTGCTCGTACGGCATCACTACCCAGGACACCGGGAGATCAGCCCGGATTTTTTCATTCACCAGTTCTTCAACGCGGTGACGCTCGGCGTCGGTGAGCTTCCGCGGAAAGGAAAAATCGAAACGCAGGCGCTCGGGATTGATGTCTGAACCGTTCTGCTGAACCGCGGAACCGAGGACGGCGCGGAGCGCAGCGTGGAGCAAGTGGGTAGCCGTATGGAGCCGGGTGATTTTCTGAACGTCGGTGTTGCTCATACCTTCGGTGGCGACCCCATGCGCGAGTCCATGGCCGCCAAATTTCTTTTCTTGGCTCCCGCGCGACTTCGCTTGATGGTGAGCGAGCAGTTGGTCGAATGCTACGCGGTCAAAGTGATACCCCTCGCGCTCGAGTCGTGTCACGGCGGTCCCGTGTGTTGCGTAGAGCGTGAAGGCCTCTTCAGGCGTAAGGTTACGGTCAACGGCTTCGCCAGTCTGACCGCGCAATTTGGCAATCAATGTGCCCAACTCCTGACGTTGGACGCGATCGTACGCTGTCTGTTCGGTCTTCAGGGCGGAGTGAAATGACGGAAGGCGTTCCTTCAACGACGGGTCAATCGAGGTATAGACGGACGCCACCGATGTCAAAATCGGCAGGAGGTCAGGCTTTGGCACGGTCAGTTGATCGAGGGCTCGTCGAACAATGCGGCGGAGGATGTACCCCTGGTCTTTATTGCTGAACGTGACGCCATCAGCCAATAACCAGACGGCGGCTCGGAGGTGGTCAGCGACGATGCGCTGTCGCCGTGTGCGGTCGTCGGGTTTCAGCGCCGACATTGCATCGATGGCGACGACGCTCTCGATGATGGGAACGAACAGGTCCGTTTCAAAAATCGTCTCGGCCTTCTGCTGGACGAGCGCCAGCCGTTCCAGTCCCATGCCCGTGTCAATGTTCTTCGTGGCGAGCGGAACGAATGACCCGTCGGCTCGTTTCTCGAACTCCGTGAACACGAGATTCCAAAGTTCCACGAACCGACCGCAAGCGCAGTTCGGCACACAACCCGAACCACGCTGGCACGCCTGGGCAGTCAGATCGACGTGGATTTCCGAGGATGGACCGCATGAGCCAGCCCGGCCTGGTGGACCCCAGAAATTTTCAGCGCGGCCAAAAGCGCTGATACGGTCGGCTGGGAGGTAGGCCTGCCAAAGCCGTTCCGCCTCGGTATCGCGAGGGGTCAACTCGTCACCGGCGAAGATGGTCGCCCAGAGTCGATCCGTCGACAGGCGGAGCTCCGCGGTGAGAAATGTCCAGGCCGAGGCGATCGCCTCTTCCCTAAAGTAGTCGGCAATGGAAAAATTCCCCACCATTTCAAAGAAGGTGTTGTGCGTTTGATCGCCAACTTCGTCAATGTCCGAGGTGCGAAAGCAGCGTTGAACGCTGGCGAGTTTTCGCCCCCCAAAATCTTTGACGGGATCACGTTCGCCCAAGAAATACGGCTTCAGCTGTTGCATCCCGGCTGACGTTAAGAGGACACTCGGGTCATTGTCGGGTACAAGCGATGACGACGGGATAACCGTGTGGCCACGGTGGCGGTAGAACTCCAGAAATGCCGCTCGCAGTTCGCGACTCGTCATACGAGAATCCCCGAACCGGCCAGGCGATCACCCTCATACACGACGAGCACTTGACCGGGCGTAACAGCCCGCTGGGGACGGGCAAAGCGAACGTCTGCACGCGCGCCGCGGACAGCAATCGACGTCACGGCCTGATCGGGCTGGCGGTACCGGAGTTTGGCCGTTAGTCCGGTCGAGATGGGATCGCCGAACCAACGCCAGCTGTCGGCCTGCACTTGGGAACGTTCGAGGTCTGTGGCCCTGGAAGAAACTACGAGCGTGTTCGCCTGAACGTGTTTCGCCACTACGTACGTTGGTGCGCCCGTTGCCACGTGTGTCCCGCGACGTTGGCCAATGGTGAACTGCGACAATCCTGTGTGCTCACCAATGCGTTGACCATCGGCGGTTTGGATGGGGCCGGGAGTCGGGGCGAAGAAGTGTCGGAGGAACTGGGGTAATGCAATCTTGCCAACGAAACATAAACCTTGACTGTCCGGTTTGGCAGCGTTGGGCAACCGCAGCGACTTTGCCAATGTCCGTACAGCGTTTTTGCGCAGCCCACCGACGGGGAATTCTGCATCGGACAAGGCGGATGGTGCCACGCGCGACAAAAAGTAGGATTGATCCTTGGATGGATCGACGCCTTTTTTGAGAACAACACGCCCGGACTTTTTTTCAACCCTGGCATAGTGACCGGTGGCGATGGCGTCGGCGCCAGCAGCGCGGCTGACGTCGCGAAACACCTCGAACTTGATTGACGCGTTGCACTCGACGTCAGGATTCGGTGTTCGACCGGCTCGGAGCTCGTGCAAGAAAAACGCTAGCACCCGCTCGCGGTACAGCTCTGCGCACGGTAAGACCAGAAAGGGGAGGTGTAGGTGGGCTGCGACGCGAGCAGCGTCACGGCGGTCCGCGGTCTGCTCGCAGGCTGCGGGGGCGAGCGACTCGGACCAGCTCTCCAGAAACACGCCAACCACGCGCTCGCCGCGTCTCTGCAAAAGCGCAGCACTGACGGCTGAATCAACGCCGCCGGAGAGTCCAAGAAAAATGGTTCGGTGCTGCACAGTGGTTCGAAACAGGAAAACAGTCGGCCAGACGAATGACCGACGTGAGTATACGCTGGGCCGCGCCGGGATGCAACCGTTACTCGTCTTTCACCTGGACCACTTGCCCAGGTTGAATGGGCGTGGGTTCATCCTCAACGTGTGCTGACGGAGGAACAGACGGGGGCGGTGTCGGTTTCGTCGTCTGCGGTTGCCCTGGGGTGTTGGCACGTGGCGGTCGGTGATGACGATGCCGGCTGCGGTCACGTCGCGGCTCAAACGCTCTCCGTTTCGGGGCCGACGGCGGCCCGGCCTTGTGGAATGGCTGGGGCTCGCGCGTCAGCGCTTGGGCCAGGGAAATGGGCGCTTCGGTTGGAATGTGGGCAACGGGTTCGAGTTGCTGGGGCGGAGGGATGGTCCGCGGCGTATCGCGCTCGCGTCGTTCCGGTGGGCGACCACGCGGTGGGCGTGCGCCAATCGGCTGTCCAGCCTCGCCGGCGTGGACGCCAGCCGCCCAGCGAGCGATTTTCTCTTCGACACGTTCGCGCGGGCTGGCGTAGCGCTCACGAGCAACGCGGATGACGGTTTCGGCGTTGCCTTCGTGGCGGGAGATGGGCGGGAGTGTCGTCGCAGAGAATGGATCCGATGCCAAGCCGTTGATCATGAGCTTGAGGTAGACGTCGTACTTTGTCAGGTTGACCAAATCGGATTCCGAGAACACCGGGTCGAATTCTTTCTGGAGGAATTCTGAATCAGCTGCCCCGATGCGGAAGCAGACGAGCGTGCCGACGTTTCCGAAGACCGCCGCTCGCACCTCTTCGGTCAGCTGCTCGATGTACTGGTGCGCGATAATGAGATTGAGACGGTACTTGCGCGCTTCCGACAGGATATTGGCAAACGATTCGGTCGCGAAATTCTGGAACTCATCGACGTACAAGAAGAAGTCGCGTCGCTCGGATTCGGCGATGTTGATGCGACTCATGGCCGCGAGTTGCAACTTCGTAATGAGCATGGCGCCCAACAATTGCGAGTTGTCTTCGCCAATGCGTCCCTTGGCCAGGTTCATGAGGATGATTTTGCCGCTGTCGATCGCGTCGCGAAGGTCGACGGATGATTGCGGCTGCCCGACGATATTGCGGATTATCGACGAAGACAGGTACTGCCCGACCTTGTTTTGGATGGGGCTGACCGCTTCGGTCCGAAACTGATTCGAGTACGCATTGAACTCATCGACCCAGAACGCTTTGACAATGGGGTCGGTCAACTTGGCGATGACTTTGCTGCGATAATTTTTGTCGACGAGCATGCGCGTGACGCCGAGGAGGGTTGAGCCCGGGTACTCAATGAGGGCGAGGATGGTGTTCCGCAATACGTATTCGAGTCGTGGCCCCCAGGAATCAATCCAGAGTTTTTTGAAAATAGCGATGAGTCCCGACGAGACGAGGTGGCGGTGTGTCGGGTCGACCGATTCCAAAACGTTGAAGGCGATGGGGTGGTCGATGTCGGCCGGGTTGAAGTAGATGACGTCGTTGACGCGGTTCGACGGAATGTAATCGAGTATTTTTTCCACCGCGTCGCCGTGCGGATCGACGAGGGCCAGACCGTGGCCGTTCCGGATGTCCTGCACGACCATGTTCTCGAGCATGGTTGATTTCCCCATGCCGGTTTTCCCGATGACGTACAGGTGGCGCCGGCGGTCGTCCAAACGGATGCCAAACAATTTCCAGACGTTACGAAAGTTCGTTTTGGCAAAGTAGTTAATCTCGTCCTCGTTGGCGGTGTACGGGGTCATCGGGGTGGTGGCGCTTCGACGGCTCCTTGAATTTCCGGCGGGGCGACCGGCAGGGCGAGCGGCGGTTCACTGCGCTTACTCTCCGTACGCTTGACGAGCGGCGCCTTTACGTCCATGACCGGGAAGTGGTAAATGGTGGCCAGCTCTTCGACGTTGAGAACGAGCTTCTTCTGCCCGCGGCGCATGCTGCGAGCACGATACCCGTAGTACAGCTTGGCTTTGCGCCATCGCTCTCGCGTCCGAATCATGAAGTAATCAATCTTGGTGGAGATTTTTTTGTTCGGAATGAGCCCGTTCAAATCGAGCGTGTTGAGTTGCTTGATGGCGCCCACGACCGCTGGGACACGGCTCTTGTCGAAGACGGACCGATGCGCGAAATAGATGAAACGGAACTTCGCTTCGTACGCAATTTTGGAAATTTTAATACCGATCGATTCCACGACAGCCTTCTCGTTCGGTGGCAGGTGCTGCATGAGCGTTGGGAACTTACTCGTGTCTTGCTTTCTCTCTTCGGCGCCTGGTTCGAACAGTGTTCGGGTGAGTGTTTCGTACGTGCCGAGGGCAACGTTTCCGGGAAGCCCGAGCACTCCTCCCCCACCCTGCTCCACTTTTGCCTTTATGAGTTTTCTGATGAGTCGTTCCCCAGCTTCGCGCCAGCGGTCGTCGAGTGTTGGGGTGACATTGAGCTGAAGCCAAATCTGCTCGCCGGGCCGGAGCCGCGACATGATTTCCAGAGTGGACGCCATGGGGTCGAGAAACTTCTGGGACAGCGTATGCTCGAACGATGGGTAGGTTCGAATGGGCTTTGGCGGCGCGCCGGTCAACTTGAACTCAGTTCCCCACAGGTTGTACTCGTTGGGAAAATCAGGCTTCAGCTGCGGCACGTAGTCGTCGATCTCGCTGATTTCCGCGTCTGGGTACTGGGCGTAGACTGCGGCCTCGACCAGATCGCGATGCTCTTTGGGAGTCCGAATGATGAACTGGATGTATCCGCCGATCGATACGAGTTCCAAAGAGAAGCTTTGCTGGTTGTATCCATGAATGAATCGCTCAACGAGATTCGCCTTCTTCTGGATGCCGGAGAGGTGGGCGAAGATTTGCTCAACCGCCTTGGGGCTCTGTTCGTTTTCTTTTGGAACGTCAATCGCGAGCAGGATGAATTCGATCGACGCGTCGTAGCGGAGCTGAATGTAGAGGACGTACGCTTGCCACAATCCCCAGAGAATCGCCGGGACGACAATGACCCACCCTCCATTGATGAAAAGGAAAGCGGCCGTCGCAAATGGATTGCTGAAACTCGTAGCGGTAATCCCGCTCACGTCAATGACGAGCTGGAGGAGTGGCATTCGTTTGGCGGTCGGTGAGGGTGTAGGTCCCGTTCTGATGGCGGGAGAACCGTTCGCGGTCGGTGAGGGCGAGGTGAATCGTGTTCCGTTTGACCATCCGTTGCTTGAGAACGGCCTCCACGAGCTCATCACGCTCCAAGGGCCGGCCCGCCCGTCGCAGGACGCTGGCAAGGACATCGGCGACAATGCCGGGTTCGTAGCCCCATTCCTTCAACGCGTAGATGCCGCGACCGACTAAGACGTAGTGCGGATCCAGGATGAGTTCGTTGTGCACGGTCGGCGGATACGCTTTCCGATCATCGAAGCCCGCCTCGTTGATGCGTTTGGCGATTTCCATGAAGTGCAGGGGCTCGCCTGCGCGCTTGAGCACGAGGAAGATTTTGTCGTTCATGCGGCGGGGTGCAATGTGTCCCCACTCCGTGAGGCCATACTCACCGAATGGGTTGTGGCCGAGGGCTATTGCAACATCGACGGCGGCCAAGAGCGCGTCATCGCTCACGGCGGCCTGACCCTCGACGCCACGGAAGCGATGGATGAACTCGTCGTGCGCGAGGGGATGGCCAACGTTTTCAAAAAACGCGACGAGGCGGTTTACGAGCGTGTCGAGTTGCTCCATCGACGAGAGCCGCATCCGCCAACCGGCGTGGTAACGTCGGTTGGCATCGATGTGATCGAAATGCTCTCCCAGAAGTTCATGAAGCAAAAAGAGCATGGCGTTACAGTTCTCCGGTGTATCCCCCGCAATCTGGAGGAGCGTTCGGAGGAGTGCCTGCTCCTCCAGAAAACCGCCGTGTGAAGACAGCACTTGCGAGACTGCCGTCGTCGTCGGTCGGGTAATCACGTCAAAGTCTTTGAGGGCGACGACTTTCTTAATGGCGAGGCGCTCAATCTGGCGGATACGCTCGCGCGTGACCCGATACTGCTTGCCAATATCTTCGAGCGTCTCCCGCCGGAGACCGTTCAAACCATAGCGACGGCGTACCACATCTGCCTCTTTCTCTGTCAGCGCCTTGAGCAGTTGCGACACGGTTTCGGAGGGGCTCAAATGCTCCATCGCCTCGGTTTGCTTGGAGGTGAGGATGCGATCGATGATCGAGTTCCCGCTGTCCATAAAAACTGAAGGGTTCGCGCAGGATTTCTCCTTGTAGACTAGTATAGCACAGATTTGTTATTCTGTCAAGAAATAAGGATAAATGTAAAAAGTGTACCTGCCTGCTACCGCGCTTTAAGTGTTTCTCCAGCGCTCCCAGACCACGAGCAACGGACTGGCGACGAAAATGGAGGAGTACGTACCAGAGACGATGCCAACGACCAATGCCAGAGTGAAGTAGCGAATGCTCTCGCCGCCGAAGAGGAAGAGCGCGACGAGCACGAGGAGTGTTGTGGCCGAGGTCGCGAGCGAGCGGACCATGGTCTGGTTGACGCTCTCGTTGACCGTCTCTGCAAACTGTTGTGTTTCGGTCAGGCCAAGACGTTCGCGGATCCGGTCAAACACCACGATAGTGTCGTGGACGGAGAACCCAAGGACTGTCAGAAGGGCAGTGACGAAGAGGCTGTCGATTTCCACATTGAAAAATGTTCCCAGGATCGCGAACACGCCAATGACGACAACCAAATCGTGAGCGAGCGCGATGATGGTGGCGGCACCGTAGACCCAGGCGCGTACTGGTCCGATCGACACGCGACGAAACGCCCAGGTAACGTAGAGGACGATGCCAACCAACACGAGGGCAGTGGCCACGACCGCTTTCTGACGAAGCTCACGACCAATGGTCGGACCAATAGTCTCGAACGACGTCTCGGTGATGTTTGGCAACGCAGCGCTGACCGCGTCGCGGAGCGACGCCTGATCGTCGAGCGACAGTTCACTCAATCGGATGCTGACGCCGTCCGCGCCAACGCGTTGCAGGACCGGGGAAAGGCCTGCGTCCGCATACGTCGACCGCAATACACCGCGCGCCGTCTCGTCCACGCCTTCGTACTGGACAATGGTGCCACCGGTAAAATCAATACCGAGTTTCAGACCCCACACGGCAAAGGCCGCCACTCCCAGGACAACGAGGAGCGCGGAGAAGGCGAGGAAGATGCGCCGGTGGCGGATAATCTGAAACATACGCTACTCGCTCACGTGCTCAACGCTCAGGAACTTCGGGTGACGCTGGAGCCACCGCTTGGCAGTCAGGCGCAGTAATGTTCGAGCGATGGTCACGGCCGAAAACATGGAGACGAGGATCCCGATCGCCAAGGTGATGGCAAACCCCTTGATGATGCCCGTGCCGAACCAGGCCAGGATGAACGTCGTGATGAGGCTCGAGACGTTGGAGTCACGGATGGAGAGCCAGGCGCGCTGGAAGCCTTCCTCGACGGCATCTCCGAGGAGCCGGCCACTGCGCAGTTCCTCGCGGATGCGTTCGAAAATGAGGATATTCGCATCCACGGCGATGCCAATAGACAGAATGAACCCGGCCACACCGGCCAGCGTGAGCGTGACCGGCCAGAGTTTAAAAATGGCAAAGGTCAACGCTGTGTACGCGAAGAGGGAGAGCACCGCGATGAAGCCGAGGAATCGGTACTGGAGGAGCATGAACAGTACTACCGCGGCCAGGCCAACGAGACCAGCGAAGAAACTGCGCTCGATGGAGACGCGACCGAGCGTCGGGCCGACGGTCGTTTGGTTCACGAGGGTAATCGGCACGGGCAGGGCACCAGCATTGAGACGCTGGGCGAGCTCCTTCGCCTCTGACAGATCGAAGTCACCGCTGATCGTCGCTTCACCAGTCGTAATCTCGGTTTGGACAATCGGCTCGGAGATGGGGAGACCGTCCAAGAAAATGCCAACCGGCTGGTTGAGGTTCCGAGTGGTAATATCGCCAAAGAGTTGTTTTCCCTCGTCGTTGAATTTCAACACAACGTCCGGCTGGCCCGTCTGCTGGTCAAACGATACCTGGGCGTTGTCGAGGTGCTCGCCGGTCAGTCCAGTCTCGACGTAGGTTTGCTCGGTCTCTTCTGGATGGGTTTCTCGCGTCCGGACAAGGATGTGACGTGAGCGCACCTCGGTCACGGCGCTCTCCCCTTCCCCGGACGCGCGTGATTCCGTTCGTTTGATGACGTGATAGCCAAACGGCGATTCTACCAGTTGATCGAACAGCTGACCGTCTTCGAGCTGATCGAAGAGGACGTCGGCGTATTCGGTGACGAGATTTTCCCTCCGCTGAAAACCAATGTCACCGCCGCTCGGCGCCGACCCCGTGTCTTCGGAGCGTTCGCTTGCGATGGCGGCAAAATCCGCATTGGGCGCACGGACGTCAGCCAGCGCCCGCTCGGCTTTTGCGCGTTGTTCTCGATTGAAGGCCTCGGCCGCGGCCAGGTCTTCGGGAATCAGCGGAGCCGGTGTGCCTAGCTCTTTGAATTCCAGCAGCGGTGTTTCACCAATCTGTTGTATCGCAGCGTCGACATCCTGCACACCAGCCAACTCAACGATAATCCGGTGCTGTCCGCCGGCCTCGCTCGTCTGGACGATCGGTTCGGACACGCCAAACTGGTTGACGCGACGTTCAATCACGTCCCGCACGCCGTCCAACGCCGAGGATTCCTCACCCCCGGGCAAACCGCTCACGTCCGCGTCGTAGATGAGCCGCGTCCCGCCTTTCAAATCAAGCCCGAGGTGGACTTTCATTTCCTTGTGCCACGAGCCGACACGCAGATCCGGGCCGCCAGGCACGTCAACGAGGACGGCGAGCGCGAGGAGGACGATGAGGCTGAAAAATGTGAGCCCGAGTTTCGTGCGGGAGGTCATGGAAAGCGAAAACAGCGGAGGTAGCGTACCACCGCCGGTGGGTTCGGGTCAATCAGAACATTACGGACGAATGAAGACGGCTGTGCCCACGGGTGCCCATTCGTAGAGCTCGCGCGCAGCGCTCGGCGCAAGGCGAATGCAGCCATGGGATACGGGTGTCCCAAGGTGGTCTTCGCCTTCATAGATGCGACCGCCGTTCTTCAATTTCCAAAACGGCAGCGCGTGGATGCCGTAGGAGCCATCGGGCGTGACCGCCATCCAGTAATCCATGTAGAGCGCATACCGGCTTGAGTAGGCGGTGCGAATCTTGTTGCGGGTTTTGAACGTCCCGGTGGGTGTGGGCATTGACCATTTGCCGGTGGAGACTGCTCGGGTTGCCACCGTAACACCTTTGCGGTAATACGTGAGTTTTTGGTCGGACAAGTCAATCTCGATGGAGCGGGGAAGGTCGCTGCGGCCGCTGGCCCGGAGTTTTGTTACGGACGCCAGGAGCGTGTTGGCACCGCCTGCGGTCAAGGAAACGTCACCGACGAACGATTTGGCAAATGCGTACGTACTCGTGAGGCGCGACCCGTCGGCATTCAAAACGCGCAGGTGCGGACGCCAGTTGCGGACAATGACGGCAATTTCCTCGCTCGCGTCAGCATCGGCCTGGAGGGTCGTCACGGACAGGCCACTGGTGCGGCTGGCGGAAAAAGCAGTGATGGTCTTGAGCGTCTTGCCGCGGTTCGAAAGAATCTTGACCTGCGGTGCATGATCGGATAACGGTACGACGACGATTTCCTCATACGGGCTGTCGGGATCAACGTCGCCGACGGCGACGCGTGCACCGAACTGCCCGCTGGTACCAAAAGGGAAAACCGAGGTCACGGTTTCACGTCCATCGCCCTCGAACGCGCGGATGTGTCCCGAAGATTCGAATCCGGCGGCAGTGACGATTTCCTCGACCCCGTCGCCGTCAATGTCGCCGGTGGCGACGTCGACTCCGCCGCGATATTTCGGGCTGTACGCAACGAAGGTTGCCAGTCGCTGTCCCGTGTTCGTGTAGACTTCAACGGTCGGTCCGCCGCCATCGCGAGCACCGATAACGATTTCGGCAACGCCGTCACCGGTGACATCACCGACGGCAAGGTTCACACCACCAGTAAACTTACGGTCGAGGACGTCGAAGTCCGTCCGGAGTGTCCCGCTCGATGAAAAGACTCGTACATTCGGCTTGGCTCTGTACGTTGGCGTAGCGACAATCTCGAGTTCCCCGTCGCCGTCAACGTCACCAGTGGCGATTTCCGCACCGCGGCGGAGCTCTTTGTCACCGAAGGCAAACGCCTGCTGTTTTTCACCAGCTGGTGTGAGTACGCGGATCTCGTTCGGGGTGGAACCGGCCGACGCTGAACCAACGAACACCAGGAAACTCATGAGGCTTCCACCAAGCGCGATGAGGACTTTCGTCCCGTGCTCCGGAATTCCAGATTCGTTATCCATCTTACTTACCGTAAATGACCCGTCTGCACTCTCGGTGCAGGGGGATGGAACCCTAGAGGCCAGGCCTCGTTGAAACCCTCTTATGTTCCTAAAGGCACTTGTTGACCTCTAGGGTCGCTTTTCTTTTTCTTTTTGTTTTCGTCTTGAAAGAACTACATTTCAAAGTGTAGCACGTTTTCTATGATAAATCAAGCAGGGCGAGAATGCGTCTGTGGAATTGTAGAATTGTTGACTGGGTTTTCAGCGCCTGAACGGTTCGTTGGTAAGCAAGACGTTTGAATATTCTGAATTTCAGTCCTGATTCTTCGCGGCCCTCCCGCCATTCGTTATTCGCTATTCATTATTCGGCGTTTTACGCACCATGGCACTTCTTGAATTTCTTGCCCGAACCGCACGGGCAGGGTTCGTTGCGGCCGACTTTCTGGCCGTGATAACGTCCTGGCGCGGTGGCAGTCGGCTCTTGGCTCTCCGCTGTCAGCTGCGCACCGGGTGCGCGGGCTGGCTCACCCGTTGCCAGAGCGCGGATCGCAGACGATGAGGTGCTCTCTTTCGCTGGCCCAGACTCAACCTGACGCGCGCGGGTGAGCGTGGTTGATACCGTCGAAGGTGGTGCGGGCTGAATCTTGAAGAGGGTATTGACGAACGACGCATCAATACTCTGCGTCAGCTGCTGAAAGAGCCGGAATGCTTCCCGCTTGTACTCAACGAGCGGATCGCGTTGGCCATAGCCACGCAGCCCGATCCCCTCGCGTAAATGGTCCATTTGGTCCAGGTGCTCGATCCAGAGCGCGTCGATGGTCCGTAAGAGTACAGACCGCGCAGCCACTGACAAACGCTCGTCACCGCCGAGACGTTTGCCCAATGCCTGGAGCGCTTGATCCGCACGCTCGGACAAGGAGGCGCACATCGCATCACGGGCTTTGGCTTGTTCGCGACGGTCTTTGGCGATATCCCGCAGTGTGCCCTCTACTTCGGCTCGCCCTTCGGTCAAGCCGAACATCGCATCGACCGTTTCCACGATCTCCTTGAGGTTCCAGTCGCGTTCATGCTCCCCGGCCGTGTGGAAGGCTACGACGTGCTCGATTTCCGCATCGACGAGCTCGCTCACCTGTTCGAGTGTTTCCGAACCCGCTTGGGCGAGCACGCGGTTGCGGCGACGGTAGATGACCTCACGGTGCTTGTTCATGACGTCGTCGTACTCGACTAAGTGCTTGCGGAGGTCGAAGTTCCGGCCTTCGATTTTCTTCTGGGCCGCTTCGATGGAGCGCGACACCACCCGGTTTTCAATCGGCAGGTCTGGCGGCACGTTCAAACGCTCCATAATGCCCTTGACGCGGTCCGAGCCGAACACGCGCATGAGGTCATCATCGAGCGACACGAAAAACTGGGACGAACCGGGGTCGCCCTGCCGGCCCGTGCGGCCACGGAGCTGGTTGTCAATCCGCCGAGCTTCATGACGCTCCGTGCCGAGTACGTGCACCCCGCCGAGTGCGCGAATCTCGTCTTGGGCGGGTTTGTCCGCGCCGGTGCCGCCTAAGATGATGTCGACGCCACGACCGGCCATGTTCGTGGCAATGGTCACCGCACCCTTGCGACCAGCCTGCGCAATGATAGCTGCTTCGCGCTCGTGGTTCTTGGCATTCAGCACCTCGTGCGGCACGCCCTCACGTTCGAGCAGCTCATGGAGGATTTCGTTCTTCTCGATGGAAATAGTGCCCACGAGCACCGGTTGTCCGGCTTGGTGGCGTGATTTGATCTCCCGTACGACCGCTTGAAATTTTCCCTGCTCATTGACGAATACTGCGTCCGGCCGATCAGCGCGAACCATGGGTCGGTTGGTCGGGATAACCACCACATCGAGGTTGTAGATTTTGGCAAACTCCTCGGCTTCAGTGAGCGCGGTCCCGGTCATCCCCGAAAGTTTCTGGTACAGCCGGAAGTAGTTCTGGAACGTGATGGTGGCCAGCGTCCGGCTCTCCTGCTTTATCGCCACGCCTTCCTTGGCTTCAATCGCTTGGTGAAGCCCTTCGGAGTACCGTCGGCCAAACATGAGCCGCCCGGTGAACTCGTCCACGATGACGACTTCGCCTGCGCGGACAACGTAGTCGCGATCAAGCTTGAATAAGGCGTGCGCCTTGAGGGCCTGCTCCATGTGATGGGCGAGCTCGATTCCATCGACCGCGTAGATGTTCTCCACGCCGAGCGCACGTTCCATCTTGGTCATGCCCGCGTCGGTCAGCGTGGCAGCTTTCATCTTCTCGTCGACGTTGTAGTCCTCACCCTCGGTGAGCGTTCGCACGAGTTGGGCAAAACGGTAGTACTGATCGGTTGATTCCTCGGCGGGCGCGGAAATGATGAGTGGCGTTCGCGCTTCATCGACGAGAATCGAGTCGACCTCGTCGACGATGGCGTACGCGAGCGGCCGCTGGACCTTCTGGGACACATCCGCCACCATGTTATCGCGGAGGTAATCGAAGCCAAACTCATTGTTCGTTCCGTAGAGCACGTCGCAGGCATACGCTTCGCGGCGTGAGACCGGCCGCAGGAAACGAGCGGTTTCCGGCGCATCGGTGTAGGTGGGATCGTACCGAAACGCTGCCTCGTGCTGGATGGAACCGACGGTAACGCCCAGTGCCTGGTAAATGGGGCCCATCCAAACAGCGTCACGCTTAGCCAAGTAATCGTTCACGGTGACGACGTGCACACCGCGGCCGGTGAGCGCGTTGAGGGTGGCCGGCAGCGTGGCGACCAGCGTTTTCCCCTCGCCGGTCCTCATCTCGGCAATCTGGCCGTCGTTTAACGCCATGCCGCCAATCAGTTGCACGTCATAGGGGCGTTGTTTGAGTTGGCGCTTGGCGGTTTCGCGGACGATGGCGAAGACGCGCTCGAGGTGTTGGTCGAGCGCCGAAAAATCAGGCTGGGTTTTTCGTAGCTCGTTGACGGTCAGCTTCAGGCGTTCGTCGGACTGCGCGCTGACCTCGGCCTCCAGGGCATTGGTGCGCGCCACGCGTTGCTGGAGCGCGCCGACGGTTTTTCGGTTCGGATCCCCAAACAGTTTTACCAGCAGCGACATAGAAAAGCACCGGCAAGCCTACACGAGCTGGGATAGAAAAACAAGCGTTATCGTCGCAGCAGCGCGTAGCCGAGCATTTTGTAGGCCAACCGGGCGGCCAAAACGTTGGGCGCAGCCAGTCCAGGAATTGGTGCCAGCTCCATAATGTCTGCGGCAACAATGCGGCGGGATTTGCCGAGCGCGCGGAGCAGGCCGATGACGTCATACCAACCCAGTCCGCCGGGCACGGGCGTACCAGTTGCTGGCATGATGCTCGGGTCGAAGACGTCAACGTCGACCGTCACGTAAACCTTGGGTCCGCAGGCAGCGATGATTTTTTGCACGGGAACGTTTGGCGCGGCAAAAACAGGGATGCGGTGGCGCTGCTGGAATGCGACTTGCTCTTCTTCGACATCGCGGATCCCCACTTGGACGAGGCGGCCGGTAGCCTCGTACGCCCGGCGCATGCACGTGGCGTGGGAGAATGAGGAGTGCTGGTATTCGTCACGGAGATCGCCGTGCGCATCCAAATGCATGACGGTCAAATGGCGATGCTTCGCGGCGACCGCGCGGACGGCGCCCGCGGTCAACGAGTGGTCCCCGCCGACCAGCAGCGGGAACTTCTTCGCCGTGAGCACGCGTGCGACCTCGCGCTCGATGACCGCAACAGCGTCGGCCGGCCCAGACACCGGCAGTTCCAAAGGATCGAGCGTGTGGAGCGGCACGCGCTCGGCAATGTTCAGGCCGAGCTCCAGGTCGTACCACTCGATCGATACCGAATCTTCAAGGAGTGCAGCCGGACCGTACCGCGCGCCGCTGCGGAACGAGACGGCCGCGTCGTACGGCGCTGGGATGACCACGGCCTTGGCCCGTTTCCAGGAAGCTTGATCGCCAAAAAAAGTCCGCGGGAAACGAACGGCTGCGGGTGGAGCTCCACGATCAGTCATCTTACCACCCAAACATTTTTCCGACGTCCGCGGCCGTTTCCCGCTTCCGGATGATGGTGATCTCGCCGTGTTGCGCCATAATCTTGGCCGGCGA
>JACPUP010000028.1 GCA_016192205.1 Candidatus Kerfeldbacteria bacterium | reverse complement strand
CCTTCCCCGATGAGGCGTTCCTGAACGAACTCATCGAGCACGTCATGGAGAAAGTCAGCGGCCAACAAACGCCGCTCGAGCGGCTGCAGATGGTCTGCAACGTCGCCATGAACTGGATCGCCGACTACGTGACTGACCCGAACGTCCGCTGGACGCGCGAGCGCGTCCGGGTCGACGACCTCTACCTGACCGGCACGAACCCCACCTGGAATCCGGTCATCATCGACCGTTGCGAACGATCGCCCGCGAAGCTGCGCGAGACGATCCGAGCTGACGCGTCGGTCGCTGCGCTGTTCGCGGACCTGAAGGCTGACCGGCGACCCATTCTCGTCCGTTTCGAAAAGGAGAAGCCGAAAGTGCTCGACGGGATGCGCCGCGTCATCGCCGCCATCCGCGAGGACTGGGACACCATCGACGCCTACGTGGCGCGTCACGCCGGTCCGGCCCAGCCGTTCTGCGAGCCGCACGTCGTCTACGACCTCTTGAAAGCCTACCACCGCGGCCTGAACCGCGACCGGGCCAGCCTCGTGACGGCCCTCCGGTTCCTCCGGGGCGCCTACGGGAACGTCGATGTGCTCCTGCGCGAGCGGTTCGTCAAAGCCTGGGTGCCGGACGACGAGATTCAGGACATCATCCGGGAAGTGCTGGCGAGTTAGCACCCCGACGCATCACCAAGCTGCGCTACGATGCCCGGAGTCTCGTGCATTGTTCCTCATCCACCGCTCCCTGAAATAGAAAGGAGGTCATGCCCATGCGCATGGCCGCCAAGAACACGCCGCAGACGTCGCGGATTCGTCTGCTCTCCGAGGCTGACGGAGTCATCGGCCGTCTGGGAGAACTCCAGCGGCAGATCGAAGCGGCCGAGCGTGAGCTCAACGACCGCATCGAACGACTGCGGGCCGACGCGGTCGAACAGATCCGACCGCTGATCGCCGAACGTGATACGTGTTTCACCGAGCTCCATGAGTTCGCCAAGGAGAATCGCGCGGACATGTTGCCGCGGGGGCAGAAGTCTCTGAAGCTCTCCGCCGGCGCATTCGGGTGGCGGATGAGCCCTTGGACGCTCGTCGTCCGTGGAGCGGAGACTGCTCTCGCCGAGCTCAAAGCGCGCGGCCTGACACAGTTCATTCGCACGCGGGAAGAACTCGATCGCCTTGTTCTGCGGCGACAGCGCTCGCAAATCGAGAAGCTCGACCTGGACGGACTCAAATTCGATCACCACGAGTACTTCTACGTCGCACCGAACGAGGTCCGGGTCGAGCTCACCAGTGATGGTGTGAAGCACCGTCGTCGGCCCGAACGGTGAACGTCGGCGCCACGTTCACCGCTGCTCCTTGAGCCTCCGGCGGACCCGCTCCCCTGCGTGTCCGCCGGTTTCTGTTGTCCACCCCATTGACGCTCTCGCGCCGCGTGCTACGATAGCGCGGTCGTCTTCCCGTTCTTTGTCTTGAGGCTTTTCGTGTGGAGAGGTTGTGTGTCCGTGGCTAGAAAAGCCGTTCGTTCACCCCACCACCGATCGCTCGCGCACCGCACCGGCCGTCCCTCCGCGCCACCCCTGTCGCCACACCGCAATGGGCGACCGCGCCCAGCGACCAACGGCCGGACGCTCGACCCGCCGCCGCTCACCCTCGGTCGGTCCCGCACCGCCCGCACCGACTTACCCTGGTACGCCAAGGAGCTCCGTCGGCACGGTCAGCGCGCCTACGGCTGGGCGTTTGCCGTCGTCACGGCGAGTCGGAACACGCGCGACGCTTTCCGGCTGTTCCGCCGGTTCGCTGTAACGACTTGGCTCGTCGCGGTCCTCGGCTGCGCCAGCCTCGCAGTGCTTCCCACCACACCCGTGGCGGTCGGCGGCACCGCGATCGTCCTGCTCATATGCGCCCTCGTGTTCGCGATGTTGGGCGACGATGAACGCCGGACGCACGGCTTGACCCAGACGACCACGCAGCTCCTCTGTCTGGCCGCGCTCGCTGAAGTCAGCGCCATCGCCCTGGCCATCGTGCTGTGGCTCCTCGTCGGCCCCCTCGCCGACCTGACGATCCGACTGTTCGGGCTGTGGGGTATCGTCGTCTACTTCGCTGCCATCATCGGCGTCGTCCTCACTGTCGTGCCCATCGTCCTGTCCCTGCTCGTCGCCGCTGCCCGCTCCTTCCACTGGTACCGGTCCGAGCTCATCATCTTCCCTCTCGTCCCGTTCCTCCTGCTGTTCCTGGCAACCCTCATCCGGCTCGGGCTGTCCTGAAGCGACCAAGACTCCGACTCCCACGTCCTCACGGCGTGGGAGTTTCCTGATGTGGACCGGGTGGCCATCATCTTCATGGACTATGCGCTCCTCGCACACTGATCCGCCACCCGTCGTCCGAGACTGCGCGCCCCCCGCTTCGCCCGCAGTCTCGGTCTTCCCTTCGGCGACCGAAGAAAATGAAGGCGGCCCGGGGTATCCCAGGCCGCGGACGGTCGGCGGGGCGGTCTTACCGCGAATGCCGACGCAGGGAGGTGTCGGAGCCGATGGGTAGTTGTCACGCGAGCAGGTGCGCGACGAGCAATTCGACTATCTGTCAACGCGCGCTCGGTCTGCTATCATCCCTACGTCATGGACGATGCGACACTCACCATGCTGGCGGAGCGCCTCGATGATTCATTCGGCCTCGTAGAGGAGCGAAGTCGTTGTCGCGACCTTGTCCCGATCTCGATCGCCGACGACCGTCCTGCGCTCCACGTCGAAGATTACTCGGCCATACCATCCATCACGATGGACGTCGGCGTCGAACACTACACGAGTCGGGCGCTCCATCGGGCCGGAGGAGACGATGTCGTCGCCGCGACCGGACCCGCACTCCCGGAGTACGAACAGTATCTCCGTGAAAGTTTAGGGCTGACGCCGCCTGCGTGCGTTTCCGTGCCGGCTGTCCATCCGCGCAGCGCCGTCTTCGCCGCGCTCCTCCAGACGCCGGATGTCCTGCGGCGCATCGCCAGTGAGTGGGCACCGGGGGAGCCCGTGGTCATCCACCCGTTCTTGAGCCTGCCGGCCGCTTGGGAGGTCGCCCGCGCACTCGCTCGACTACGCACCACGCCTGTCCAGGTGCTCGGCCCGTTGCCAGGATTGGCTACCGCACTCAACGACAAAGGGCTCTTCCTCGAGGTGGCCGAGGATGCGCTGGGATCGGATGCAGTGGTTGAATACGTCCGAGCCTCGAGTGTGGCCGAGGCCGCAACACACGCACGGAGATTCCTCCAATCGCACCAGCGCGCGGTTGTGAAGCTGTCTGCCGGGTCGGCCGGCGTGGCCGCGTTCCATATCGACCGCGCCACGGCAGCGGACGACCTGGAACGAGCACTCGACAGCTGGCTGCAACAGTTTATGAGAAGCGGGTGGACGCCGGCGCTGGTTGTCGGCCCGTGGTATGAAGACGTGATTGGCTCACCGAGCGCGCAGCTGTGGGTTCCGCCGCCGAACGACGGACCACCGGTCGTTGACGGCCTTATGGACCAGCTGTTCGCGCCGGGCGGCCAAGGCATCTATGACGGCTGCCGCCCCACGACCCTCCCGACAGCCGTGACCAAACAGCTGCACGCAGTCGCCATGACGCTCGGCCGGCTGTTCCAACAGCTTGGCTATGTCGGCCGCTGTTCGTTCGATTTCATTCTGCGCGGTGCAGACGTGATGCACGCACTGCCGCAGCTCATCGAATGTAACGCACGCTGGGGCGCAGCCAGCACTCCCCTGGCCTTCCTCAACCGCGTGTTCGGCGCTGGTCACGAGCGTCCGTACGTCGTGCGCATCTTGAGCGGCTTCCAACGCCTGCGCGGCATTCCGTTTGCCCGGTTCGCCGAAGTCCTCCACGATGTCCTCTACGACCGCGCGGCTGACCGCGGCTGGTGCATTCCGCTCAACGTCGGCACGCTCGAACCGTTTGGCCGGTTGACCGTCGTCACGCTCGGCGACTCCGTTACAAAAGCGCTGGAACGGCAGGACGAGCTCCGACGCCTCCTCGTGAAACGAATATGACTTGACGCCTGCCGAGGGTATCAAGTAGCCTGGGAGTACAGATCGCTCGTTCGACCTCCACGTCTACCGCGGAGGGAGTGCTGTGTATTCCACGATTCGCTGCGTGACGCACGTGGTCGCCACCACCAACCGGCCCAGCCGCCAATGGCGGAAACTCTCGACCGCATACGTCGTCGATGGACGCCAACCCCACTTTCACGACAGGACTGAACCGGTCGGAACCGCCGAGCTGCTTCCGCTCCAGGCCTGGGTCATTCTCCGGCCGCACGAGGCGCTCTACCTCAACTTGGCCGGGAAGCTCATGGTCGCCGACGCGAACTTCCCGAACCGCAAGAATCAACGTCCGATTCCCCACGCGCAGCCCCGAGGCCACTCACCGTAGTGACCTCACGCTTGCCATTGGACTTGCATCAAGCCATACTCGACACGCAAGGGCGGCGAGCTCACTTGGTTACCCCGCACTAGTCGCTCGCTTCGCTCGTTCCAGTGCGGGGCAGGGAGCGTCTCGTTTACACCTGCCCGCCGCCGCTCATAAATAATGTATTTCAACCGCGGGGAAGTAGCTCAGTTGGTTAGAGCGCTTCGTTTACACCGAAGAGGCCAGGGGTTCGATTCCTCTCTTCCCCATTGAGAAATACCGAGGTTTCCAGTTTAATGTATCAGCGGCTCCGGCCGGCGGGCCGAGAAGGTCGGGGGTTCGCCCAGCACCACGCAGGGTGCTGGGCGTGCCCACGGGAATCATGAATAATGAATCGCGAATGATCGGCCGCAAGAAACAAGGGCTCTTGATTCATGATTCGTGCTTCATGATTCTTGCTTGAACCGTCCAGCGGGTCACCGTACACTACCCCCATGCGCTTCCTCATCGGCCTCACTCTCATCGTCATCGGCTTCCTGCTCACGTGGAAAGCGGATTGGCTCGTGAACAACTGGGGCCGCATCGAGTGGGCCGAGGTGCACCTGTCGAGCGATGGTGGCACGCGCATGCTGTATAAACTCATGGGCATCATCCTCATCCTCGGCGCGTTCTTGTACATGACCGGCGCGCTTCAAACGATTGTCGGCGGCATCTTCGGCGGGCTGTTCTCGGGGTCAGGGATCGGACCAGAACCGTCAGCCGACGCACTCTAGACTCGACAACGATCCGGCGTTCACGTATCGTTCAGACCGCTCGAGGGCCACGGGGACGTAGCTCAGTTGGTAGAGCATCCGGTTTGCATCCGGAAGGTCAGGGGTTCGAATCCCCTCGTCTCCACCATACGCACGCGGTGCTCATTGTCTTGATCGCGTCGTTAGGCGCCCGGCTGGTCCTCGTCGAATCGGGGAGTTAAAAATAATCAGGCGAAGCCTGTTTTAGATGAGCCTCAATCAGCGACAAGCTCAAGAGAGCAAAAAACAGCAGCGCCAGGTCGTTTTTGAAATAGGGCGTATCCACGAGGCCGTGGACGAGTAACGCCACCATGGCTGCCGTAAGCGTCGCGCCAAGCCAATCGCGGCGCTGCCGAGCGGCCCGAAAAAACGCAGCGAGCAGCCAGACGAAGGCGGCCACGCCGACGAGTCCGGTCTGGCTCGCCACCGCCAGCGGGAAGGAATGCGGCAGGGCAACGAGCCACTCAAGCGGCGGGAACACGATATGCGGAATCGCCTCGCGGTAGGCTGGTTCGAAATTCCCTGGACCGATGCCGACGAGCGGGTGCTCACGGATAATCCGCCAACTCGCCTGCCAGATCTGCACGCGGACGTGCGCCGATGAGCGGCCGGTAAAATCCCCGAGCCGCCGGAACTTGTCTGTGCCAATCTGCAAGAATCCTACAACGACCACAAGCGCCGCAATAATGACCACATATTTGCGATAGACTCGCGAGAAGAGTCCGAGGACCGCGACACCAGACGCGAGTGCGACGTAGCCGCCGTAGGAAAAAGTGAAGTATAACGCGAGAAGATTTGCCGCGACTGCAGCGACCAACCAAAGACGCGGACGCCGTTCACGGAACGCGAGCCCGAGCAGCAACACGATAATCGGAACGGTCAAAAGCGCGTGGTAGTTCGGCGTACCGAAGACGCTATTCAAGCGACCGTCCTGAAGCTGCGCGTGCCGAGCGACATACTCCCATACCCCCCACAGAGAAATCACAGACGAGCCCGAGGCCAACCCACCGATCAGCCATGGCCAAACATGACGACGGTAGAGGACAACGAGAAACCCGAACAACGCCGCATCAAAATACCAGGCTTTCCAGGCACCGAGACCCGCGCGCACGTCGCTCGACAGCACAGCGGACAACAATCCAGAGCCAAGGAGCACGATCATCGGCCAGCGGTACGATCCGAATGCCCGCCAGCCCTGAACGATGATGGCTCGCAGTTTTCGCTCGTGGAGCAAACGAGCAATGATGCCAAGTGTCGCGGCATAGAGCCCAAGTTCAAGGAGTGTTGTGGGGATAGCCCCAACGGAAAAACGGATGAGGTACATGGGCAAGACGGCGGCCAGCAGCCCAAGGGCGATCGTTGGCCGCCACAGCGCAATGGCGAATGGGACGAGCGCCAGCCCCATCATACGCGTTTCTCCTGGTCACGACAGCCCAAAAGCAGCCCGAGCATGACCCACTGCACTTCCAGCAGGTGCGGATAGAGCAGCCCGTTCACGAACTGCCCATGGACGATGAGCCCGAGCAAACCAGCCACGAATCCGTAGCCGAGCGCCCGCACGGTCGGGTCACGCGTCAGCCGCGCGGCCATCCAGGCTGACTGGAGCATGCGTGCGAGCAACGCCAGGAAGACCATCAACCCGACGACGCCGGTCGTGACCGCAATGGTCAGCAAACTTGAATCTGATCCGCCGGCCGAGTGCCGGGCAACGTCGTCGAGGAAGCCGTACCGCACCTGGACATACCGATACGTATTATACCCAACCCCGAGCCAGGGATGATCGGCAATCACCTCGAGCGCGTTCCGCCACGACTCGATCCGCAGCTGCGCGGTTTCATCGAGACTGCGGATGCCAATGACCCGCTCCTGCACGCGCGGGACGAAGAGGAACGTGACGAGGAGCGCCAGCACGCCGAGCGACAGGAAGTGGCGGGCGCGGACGATGGCCAGTACGCCGAACCCCACCATGAACCCGAGGTACCCGCTCCGCGAGAAGGTCAGGACCAGGGCCACAATCGCGACCGCCGCCACGCCGAGACTGAACCACCGCCCCGTGACGCGTTCTGTCGCGAGGGACAAAAACAGCACAACCGCGAAACCGAGGAATCCCGCGAGGAAATTCGGATCGAACCAGGTCGCGAGCAACCGGCCGACGTGCGGATCCCAGCCTTGCGGTACGTATGCGCTGAAGTCAGGAACCACGGAGAGTTGCAGAAACCCGAGGCCAGCCAGAGCGAGGGTGATGAGGCCGAAGAACACCAGCCACGACCAGAGCGTGTTCGTCCGCACGACTGACCGCGCCAGAAAAAACAGCGCCAGGTACTCAAACCACCGCAGGATGTACGACCCAGCCACGAGGAGCTGACGGTTCGAAAACGCACCGCTCAACCAGGCCACGACCAGGGAGAGAACCAAGACGCCGCTCACGATGAGCAGGATGTTGCGCAGCGGGCTCGCGCGCACGGTCAGCCGTCGGTCAACAAGCTGGCGGGCCAGCCACGCGAGGACCACCAGCGGGATGAGCACGTCGTTGGGCAGTATTGCCACTTCAGACCCAAAGAGCGGAATCCGGCCGACCTGGCCGATGATCAGTGTCAGCAGCGCGAGCGCGAGGCCCAGTCCTGGCCAGCGGAAGGTCAGGGCAAAGGTGAGGGCTGCCAGACCGAGCGCGAGGCCGACGAGCGGCTGCCAGACCGTGACGAGCGCAGTCCCGACGGCCGCGACAGCGACGACGGCCCAAACGCCGGCCCGAGGGGCGAGAGCTAACACACTCATGCGGTCGGATCCTGCTTGAACACCCAACGGAACGCCTCCACGTATCCCGCAAAAAACGCGCGTACCTTGGGGCCGTGGTGCGGCCGTACTATCGCCAGCAGACTCAACGGCACGAGGGTGATGAGGCTGACGAGTGACGCTGCGCCGATGACCGCCCGCAGTGGCCGGAGCTGTTCGCGACCGTACCACTTCTGCCAGTACCGAAACAGCCCGCGCAGAAAGTGGGGTGAACCTTGAGCAAAGCGCTTGCCAATGGACCCGTAGTGCTTACAGCGAGATTCGGCGCAGTACCAGACCGCCTTGCCGGTGGCCGGAAGCCCCCGTTGCCAATCGGTCTCTTCGAGGGAGAAGAAAAACTGTTCGTCAAATCCGCCGGACGTCAGGAACTCCCCGCGCCGCACCAGGAGGCAAACGCCGGTGAGGTGCGCGGTCCGGTGGCTGCGGCCGTGCGCCGCGTCGCTCTCGTCATGCGGATGGAGCCACCCCAACCAGCGCGACACCGCGACCTGCAGCGGCAGGCAGTACTCAAAGAAAACGGTCCCCAGCGTCGGAAATCGTTTGTGCGCGGTGCGCTGACGGCGGCCGTCAGGGCGGAAAACCGCCGGCCCGACAGCGGCGACGGCTGCATCCGCGCGCAGCCGTTCGAGGAGCGGAGCGAAAAACGGGCTTTCGAGTGTGACATCGGGGTTCAAGATGCATACGAACTCCCCGCGGCTCAGGCGGACTCCCTGGTTCACGGCTGCGGCAAACCCGCGGTTCGTCGCATTCCGTTCGTAGCGTGCGTCCGGCGCGACGTCAAGCACGCGACGAGCAAACCCGTCAGACGATCCGTTGTCGATGACGACGACCTCGGCCTCGATGGCGGCGAGGTGCGAGGGCAGTGAACGCAGCAATGACAGCAGGCGCTCTTCGTCGTGATAGTGAACGGTGATGATTGAGAGAGTGGCCATAGGGCGTAGGGCGTAGGGCGTAGGGCGTAGGGCGTAGGGCGTAACAAACAGTGTACTACGAAGGGGTTGCTGGCGGTGGTGCCTCTCCGGCTTGCTCGCGCTTCACGACCTCGCGCAAGAACGCGATCGGCACGCTCCGGGTGAGGAGCAGGCCAACGGCGTACACCACAATCGCCACTGGTACCTCGACGAGCAGCCGCTGGCCGGGGATGAGCCAGAGCACGCCGGCCATCACCGCGGTCGCGACCAGGGCCTTGGCTACGGTTCGCACGGATACCACGAACCGCATGGTCCGGAACACGACCACGGCACCGATGATGGCGGTCAACGCTTCAGTCAGAATGGTACCGATGGCCGCGCCGCGCATCCCCACGGCCGGGATGAGCGAGAAGTACACGGCCAAACCGACCAACGCGACAGCGAGATACGCCCACACCATCTGCCGTTGTTTGTGGATGATGGTGATGGTGTGACCCGAGAGCGCGTTCAGATAGAGGAAGCCCACGGCAATGAGGAGCAGTTGAAAAATGGGCGCGGCCGGCGCGTACTGCGAGCCGCCAATGAACACGAGCATGGGCTCGGCCAACAGCCAACCGCCCACCACCAACGGCAGCACGCCCATGAACAGTGCATCGAACGCCCGTTGGTACAGGGCCCGGAACCGCGCGTGGTCAAGCGCAAACGCCTGCGTGAACAAGGGCAGCATCAGCCCGACGAACATAATCGGGAACGTGTTGAGTATCTCAAGAACTTTATAGGAAGCGCCGTACAGGCCGACTTCCTCAGTCGTGCGGAACACCGACAGGAGAATGGTATCGATGCGGAAGTAGATGAGATTGAGAACGACCGAGATGGCAACGGGTGCGGTCTCGCGCAAGAGATACCCCCAATACGGACGGTCGAACGCGACGCGGATACGGACGTATGGACGGGCCTGCGCGATGAGGAGCAGCGCATTGGCGCCGTTGGCCAGCACGAGCACCCCGACCATCGCTACGACCCCCCACCCAAGCAGGACCGCTCCCAACACACCGCCCAACAGGACCAGCCGGCCAACGAGTTCGGCGACGACGACCCGCTGCATCGTGAGCGCGGACTGGAAAATACTCGTGAGCAGCTGACTGACAGCCACGCCGAGGAAGCCGAGCACGCCAACCAGCACGCCGTGGTTCACGACGGCAGCGTACCCGAAAAGCGGCAGGACCAGGAGTGCGACCACGAACACGCCGCCGAAGGTCACGAGCCGGATGCCGAGGACGTTCGCGAACACCCGATCGCGATCTGCGCCGGGCTTGTTCAATTCTCGGATGAGAATGAGGTACAGTCCCAGGTCGGCAATGACCGAGAAGAATCCGAGGTACGAAACGATAATCGTGTACGACCCAAACCCCTCGACCTGCAACGCCCGCTGGAGCAGCGCAATGGTCAGAAAGCCCAGGACGATCGAGAGGAACTTCCCGCCGAACTGGACCGCGGTGTTGCGGGCGACGCGGGTCGCGAGTGACATACGGAGGTAGCATACGGGTGCACACTCGGCCGGTCAATAAACTTGAACACTGATTGTGCGCAAGCGCGAACACCGCTCGTTGACCCCAAGGTCTTTTTATGATACACTGACGTTTCAAATACAAAAAAGTTCGACCTGCAAAACAGCTAGGCGAACGTCACCCAAATGAACAACGTTCACCCACCCTCGGCCGCGCGTTCCGCGCCGGCCTTGCCAACCGGCAGACTCTTCCCGGCGCTGCTTTTGAGCGCAGCGTTGATTGCGCTCGTGGCGAGTTGCCTCCGGTACGTCGAGTCAAACATTGCGGCCGCGCGCGCGAGTGACGTCACCTTCGACGCCCACTATGTTTCCCGCACCCTACGCGCTGGCGCACTGGGTTCCTTCGGCGTCCTGCGAACGGTCGTCGGCGTCGAGGGTATCCGCACCAAACACGACCCAGCAGTGTCATTCGTCAAACAGCGCCCGGCCCTCCTGTGGGTGGCGCCCGGCCAATCGACAACCATAACACTCTACGTGATGAACCGCTCGCTCGACACGTGGCCGTCGAGCGGTCCGGACGCTGTGACCCTGCGCCTCCACCCGGACTCGCCGGGCGCGCTGCGCCATCGCTGGTGGAACGGTGACAGTGTCGGCCGCCTGAAGAAACCACTCCCTCCGGGGAAGACCGGCGCGCTGAAGTTTGCGGTCACCGGACCGGCGGACGGCGAGTACGTCGAGGAAACCGTGGAGCTCTACGCCGGCGAGGAGAAGATCCCCGGCGGTCTGTACCGTTTCGGTTCGCTCGTCGGCGCCACCGAACTCCGCCATCTGAAGGCCGAACCACTGGATGATCTCACGCTCACACTCCAGCCTGGCCAGGAGATTAAGGTACCCATCACATTCACGAATCTTGGCCAAAAAACCTGGGCGAATACGGGTTTCGGCCGCGTCCGCTTTGTCCCCGTGAACCCAGGTGCGACCAATGCCTTCCGCAGCCAAAGCTGGACGACGGCATCCATCGTTGCCAGGCTCCCGTCAGCGACGGTGGCGGCCGAGACCTCCATGACCGTGGCGTTGGCCATCCGCGCGCCGTTGCTCATCGGCACCTACACCGAAGACTTCCAACTCATAGCGACGAACGTCGCCCCGATCCCCGGCAGCCAGCTGCGCGTGACCGTCACGGTCGCCCTGCCGGAACTGGAGACGGTCCACTTTACGGATACGGAGCCGCTCATCCGTATCGGCCTCATGGAACAGTCGAGTGCGCCCCAGGCCACCATCCGCGTGCTCGAAGGGACGGCGAAACTCATCACGACCGATGGTGCCGTGTTGCTCGATCCGGTGAGCGAAGTGGTGTTCGGACGCGCTGGCACCCAGTACACGTACGCGGCTGGGGACGTGGGCGGCTCGACCAGCCTGCCGCTCCGCGTTGACGCGCCAGCCACGACCGTGCTCGAGGTAGTGGAGTATGAGCGCCAGCCGAGCTGGGATACGACCCTCAACGACAACGCCTTCCGCGGCTCCATCGAGTGGCGCGCTGACGCGCAGGACGACACCTGGGTCATCAACGTGCTGCCCATCGAGGCGTATGTGCGCGGACTCGCCGAGACGTCGAGCACGGAGAGTTTGGAGTCCCGCAAGACAATCATCACGGCTGCGCGCACCTACGCCCTCCACCACTGGTCGAAGAAAACAAAACACGCGGACGAATTCTACGACATCAACGCCGTCACCGACCAGGTCTACCGCGGCTTCTACCACGAGCTGCGCAGCCCGTCGGTGGCCGAAGCCGTTGAGGCTACGCGCGGCATGGTCTTGTTCCACGACGCGGCCAAGCGCGACCTGAACCCGCACGGTATCATCCTGGCTTCCTACTCCGCCTGCACGGACGGCCGCACGCGGAGCTTCCAGGAGGTCTGGGGCGGAGACGGTGCGCTCACGCCCTACCTGGTGAGCGTGCCTGACCCGGATGGCATTTGCCAAACGTCGCGGTACCGGCAGGGACTGGATGGCAACCACATGGTCGGCGCGTCAGGCAACGGCGTGCGGGCTATGGCGAATGGAGGCAAAACGTACAGCGACATTCTCACGTACTACTACACCGGAGTGCGGTTGGAGAAGTTTTACGAATAGGATGGTAGGAAGGTAGGGGGTAGTAGGAGGGTACCGGAAAAAAGTCCCTACGAGCCTACCGGCCTACGAGCCTATTCATCCACTCCTCATCAAAGACTCGCTGGGGATTCAGGCTTGTGCTCTGGTTCAAGCTTCCTATGCTGCTCCATCACCACCGCCACGATGCGGTTCGGGTTCGGCACTTCGGCGAAGACGAAGCGCGCCTCTTCGCCGGCTGATTGGATGAACGCGTCTCCATAGTGCAGCATGGTCGGGAACAATCCGTGTTGCTGGGCCGTGGCATCTTGCACGCGCTGGAGGTAGACCTGGGCGACCGTTCGCGCCAGCAGCCCTTTCTGTTCCACACTGACGATGCGGCGGTTGGTCACCACCCAGTAGTCAAGGTAGTAATCGAGCCAGCTCGCGTAGGCGAACATGGCGACGAACAGCCAGTAAAGATACACCGTCAACGTCACCAGCGTATCGCCCAGCGTACCTTCACCAAGGGGCGATTCCCCGGCGAACGACACGAGCAACCACTGGATGGCCAACGGCAAGAGCGCGAGCACGACGAAGAGCGCCACGTACCGGACCAGCACGAACCAGTGCCGTCGCACGAACAGGATAATTTGCTCATCGTCTCGCTGACCGGGGAAAAGGGGCATGGGTGACGGGTAAGTGGTACGTAGATGGGATCAAGGAAGCTCGAATCAGGAATGGGGAATAGCGAGGCCGTTCAGTTCATGCTCATGCAATATTCCAGATTCCATATTCGGGATTCCTACGCCGCTCCCCGCTACTCGCTTAGGGAGGTCCTGTACCAATCCTCAATACTTCGCGCCAATCATACCCGCGCGCCACGTCGATCGCCTGGGACGTCAACACGGCCACCACGGCAACAAAGATGAGCGTCACGAACAGCCCCGAGTATCCGACCAGGCCAAACCGAAAGAGGTGGAAGATGTTCAGCAACGAAAAAATGAGCAGCACGCCCAGGAGGACGTAGAAGAGGTAGAGGAGGATGAATGAGGGGAGTTCCATAAGAGGGGGGAGGTTAGGGGTGGTGGGTGGAAAAATACCACAGCCTGCAACCCACTCCCCACAACCATGCTTACATCATCGCCTGCTGCTCCTTGGGCGCCGGGCGCTTCAAGTGCTCGTAGGCGGCTGGCGTCGCGATCCGGCCGCGCGGGGTACGGGCGAGGAATCCACCTTGGATGAGGAACGGCTCGTAGACCTCTTCGATGGTGTCAGTCTCTTCGCCGACCGAGGCGGCCACAGCGCTCAGCCCCACGGGCCCGCCCCGGAACTGGTCCATAATGACAGCCAGAATCTTCCGGTCGGTCTCGTCGAGGCCGCGCTCGTCAATGTCGAGCATCTCCAGCGCCTCGATCGCCCGATCGACGCTCACCAAGGGGTCGTTCGCCACCTCGGCCACGTCGCGGACACGCTTCAAGAGGCGATTGGCCACACGCGGGGTCAGTCGGCTCCGCGCGGCAATGAGCGAGGCCGCGTCCGGCGCCAAGTGCATGTTCAGCAGCTTGGCGGACCGCTCGATGATGGCCTCGATATCCCCGAGCGTGTAGCTGTCTAAACGGTACGCCATGCCGAACCGGTCGCGAAGTGGAGCGGTCAGCAAGCTCATCCGCGTGGTGGCGCCGACCAGGGTGAAGTGCGGCAAATCGAGCCGGAGCGTCCGCGCCGACGGCCCTTGCCCCAAGATGAGGTCGAGCGCGAACTCTTCCATGGCTGCGTAGAGGAGCTCCTCGACCGTGGGGTTCATCCGGTGCATCTCGTCGATGAACAACACATCGCCATTCTCCAGGTTCGTGAGGATAGCAGCTAAGTCGCCGGCACGGCGCAAGGCTGGCCCGGTCGTCACCCGCACCGGCGCACCCAGTTCGTGTCCAATAATATGGGCGAGCGTCGTCTTCCCCATGCCTGGCGCGCCGTGAAGCAACACGTGTTCGAGTGCTTCCTTGCGTTTTTTGGCAGCGGTCAGGCCAATCTGCAAACCCTCCTTCACCTTTTTTTGGCCGACGTATTCTTTGAGGCTCCGTGGCCGGAGCGTGCGATCAAGCATCCGGTCTTCGGGCAGGTCATTGGCAGCTGTCACCTTGATGGGCGGGTGTTTCTTCGGCATATCCGTCACTATGAGGGTAGCACCGCTCGCTGCTACCGCAAAGCCGCTTGACGGGCGGCGCGCAGTCCGTTAGGCTCTCGCCGGGCCCCGGTGCTTTTTCGAAAGCAGCGCTTGGACCCTCGAACGAAAGGAAGGAATGATCGTTGACATCGACACCCGAGAGTGAGGTGGGGTTGTTTGAAGCACTTCATCAGTACGGCCGATACCACGCGTGATGAGATTCAGGAACTCGTCTCGTGGGCCAAAGAGCACATCGATCCGTTCTTGCGGCGTGAGCAGGTGCACCACGATAAGCGCGCGACGCTCCTCTTTGCTGAACCCTCCACGCGGACTCGTGGCAGCTATGAACTCGCCGCGAAGCTGACGGGTTTTGAAGTTGATCCCGTGACGGGAGCAGAGGCAACGTCGCTCATGAAAGAGGAGTCGCTTTCGGCCACCGCCCGAATGTTCGCTCGGTACCATGCCGACATCCTGGTCATACGCACGTCGCTGGCCGGCGGCGCGCGCTGGGTGGCCGAGATGCTCGGTCGCTACGGGTACCACACGGCTGTTCACAACGCCGGCGACGAGAGTAACCAGCACCCGTCGCAGGCCATCCTCGACCTGTTGACCCTGCGGCAGGAGTTTGGCCGGCTCGAGAACCTGACGATCGGCATCGTCGGCGACCTGAAGAACTCGCGGACCGTGCACTCGCTTGCCTGGGCGCTCCGCGGCTTCCCGGGCATCCGGCTCGTGCTCGTCTCGAGTCCGGAAGTCGCGCTGCAGCCATGGTACACCGAGGGACTCGAGGTGACCGTCTCGGATTCACTCGATGCACTGGCGGGCTGCAACGTTGTCTACGTCACACGTGTTCAGCGCGAACGGTTCGCAAACGCGTATGACTACGCGCGCGTTCGCGGGAAGTTCGTCGTGGACGCGACGGTGCTTGAGCGGCTCGGGCCAAACGTGAAGATCATGCACCCCCAGCCGATCGCGGATGGGGAGGTGGCGCCGGAGATCTGGAGCCACCCGCAGGTCATCATGGACCAGCAGGCCCAGCTCGGCGTCCCCGCGCGGATGATGTTGCTCCGACGCTCACTCAAGTACCTCCCACAACCCCCCGAGGTCGAGGGGGTTTCTCCACGGGAAGAACAGGTGAGCGACGACCACGCCGCGCAGACCATCGCCCGCAAGCACGACGCGTCGCTGCGCTACATCCCGCTCGAAACCGGCACGGTTATCGACCACCTCGGTGGTCGCGCCGTTCCCGCTATCAAAGCGTGCCTGGGCATCCAGGACCATGAACTCGACCGGCACCAGGTCGACGTGATCGGTGGGTTGGAGACGCGCCAGCTCCCGTCCGGGTGTAAGTGCATCATCCGACTGAACGGCCGGTTCCTCACGCCAGCCGAACGGGCCGCGATCGCGTTCCTCGCGCCGACGGCGACGTTCAACGAAATCCGCGATGGACGGCGCATCAAGTCCAAGGTCCGCGATCCGCACATGCTCCGGGGTGCTGGCCAGTGCCCGAACCCCGCTTGCGTCACGCGCCACGACCCGGAGGCGGCGCTTCACCCGGCCTTCCACGGTGCGGGCGACGGCGACCAGCTCGTCTGGTGCCACTACTGCGAGCAGCGGTTCCCGCGGGAGCAGCTGTTCGCCAACTGACGGTCAAGCGTCAATCGCTCGTCCGTCGAACCGGGGGGAGTGTCCACACTCCTCCCGCTGTCTTTT